>DAOQMM010000004.1:0-79387 GCA_035335645.1 Rhodocyclaceae bacterium
ACGTGCAGGATATGCGCCACGATCCCCTCAACCCGCCCGCGCGCCCCGGCGCAGCTGGGACTTCAGGGCGAACACCCAATCCCAGAATGCCCGTTGCGCAGCGCACTCATCGATGGGTACCTGAACGCTGCCGTCCACCACCACTTCGCAGCCTTCACCGCCGTCAATGGGTGCTTGGGAACATATCAATCTCAGACGAATTTTGTAATGGGGAATCAGGTAGACGAGGAAATTCACGCTCAAGACTCAGGAGTGCGCCGCCGCAACGGCCGATTCAACAGCCCCGATCCGAAACGCAGACGGGAGACGCATAGACGGGAAATGGGTCCACATCGGCGAGCCGGGCAGCCCACGCCCCATGGCCGGACCGGGAAGGCCACGCACGGCGCAAGGGGTTGATATCGCACCGCATCTTACTCGAAAAAGGCTCGTGACCGCGATGGGCGGCTGCGGCTAGGCCTGCCCACGCGCCCGTTGGCAGGCCGCCGCCGTGACGACGCCCGGTGCTATCATTCAGCGGTTTTGGCGCCGGCCGGCGCATTCGACGGCCCGCCGCATCCTTCCGCGCCCCGACCCCGCGAATATCCGCGCCCGCAGGGCAGGAAGGTTCACCGCCACGGCCCGCTTCATGAATGCCCTGCCCTCCGTCTCCCGCCCGTTTTCCGACCGCGCCGAAACCGTCGCCCTGTGCCTGATCGTCGTCTGCGCCTTCGTCGTCCCCCTGCCCACGGCGCTGATCAGCATCTGCACCTTCCTGTTCCTGCTGGCCTGGCTGGCGGCCGGCCGGCTGGGCGAGCGCTGGGCCACCCTACACCGCCATCCCCAGGGTCCCCTGTGTCTCGCACTGCTCACCTGGATGGGCGTCTCCATCGCTTGGAGCCCGGCCCCTTTCCACGAAGCCCTCGATAACTGGTGGCACTTCCGCGAATACATCCTGTTCCTGCTGATGCTCACCGTCGTCGCCAGGGAACCGAAAAAATGGGAACGGCGCATCCTGCTCGGCTACCTGGCCGGCTACTGCGTATCCCTGCTCACCTCCTACCTGCGCTGGTTCGAGGTGATTCCTCTCTACGACCAGGTGGGTGAATTTGCCGGTTTCGGCGGCCACACGGGCTTCAGCCTGATGCTCGCGATCACGTCCTACGCCTGCATCTGGCTGTGGCGGGCGCGTCCCGGCCTGCGGGTGTTCTGGCTGCTGCTGATGATCCTGTCCCTGTTCAACCTGTATTTCATCAACACTGGCCGCACCGGTCAGGTGGCCTTCCTGGCGCTGATTCCCCTCATCGTGTTCCGCTGGATGGGCCTGCCGGGGCTGATCGCCGGCGCCCTCGGCGCGGTGGCCTTCGCCGGTTCGCTCTACTTCCTGTCGCCCACGGTGCATTACCGGGTGAACAACGCCGTCTACCAGATCGAGCAGTACCGGGCCGGCAACACCACCACCAGCGACGGCCTGCGCATCGAGTTCTGGGTCAACGCGGTCAAACTCATCCGCCACCATCCGATCCTCGGCGGTGGCTCCGGCAGCTTCGCGGCCGAATACGAAGTCCTCGCCGCAGAGCAGCACATGACCGGCGACCACGTGGCGGTCAATCCCCACAACGAATACCTGCTCATGTGGGCCCAGTACGGCCTGCCCGGCCTCGGCCTGTTCCTGGCACTGTGGCTCAGCCAGTGGCGCCGCGCCTGCCGCGAAGCGGAAACCCGGCGCTACCTCTTCCACGGCCTGATCCTCGCCATGGCGGTGGGCGATCTCTTCAATTCCCTGATCCTCGATAACATGGAAGGCCACTTCTACATGCTGGTCAGCGTGGCCCTGGGCGCCGCCTGGGCCCGCGACGACCGCGCCGGCGGCCGCTAAAGGCGCGCGGATCCGGCGCGGCGGCCCGCCCGTTTCCGCTACACTCGGGCCATCCCGTCCTTCCGAGACCGCCAGCATGTCCTACGCGCCCTACATCAAGGAGATCGGCCGCGGGCCGAAAGGCTCCCGTCCCCTCACCGTCGACCAGGCCGAACAGCTCTTCGGCGACATGCTCGACGGCCGCGTCCCCGACCTGGAACTGGGCGCCATCATCCTGTCCATGCGCATCAAGGCCGAGTCCGTCGACGAGCTGTTCGGCTTCCAGCGCGCCCTGGACGCCCGCACGGCCCACCTCGCCGTGCCGCCCGGACCACGCCTGGTGGTGCTGCCCACCTACAATGGCGCCCGCCGCCAGGCCAACCTGATGCCCCTTCTGGCCCGCCTGCTGGCCCGCGAGGGCGTGCCGGTCCTGATCCAGGGCCGCCACGATTTCGAATCCCGCGTCAGCCCTTTCGAACTGCTCGCCGCCCTGGACATCCACCCGGCGACCAGCCTGTCCGACGCCACCGATCGCCTCGCCAGGGATCGCCTTGCCTGCGTACCGCTCGACCTGCTCGCACCCGGCCTCGTGCCGCTCCTCGCCACCCGTGTGCGCCTGGGCGTCCGCAACAGCGCCCACACCCTCGCCAAACTCCTCGATCCCGCCCCCGGCCACAGCGTGCGGGTCGCCTCCATGACCCATCCCGAGTACCTGGAGCGCATCCACGCCCACCTGGTGGCCACCGGCGCCACGGCGATGCTGCTGCGCGGCACCGAAGGCGAGGCCTTCGCCAACCCCCGCCGCCGCCCGCTGCTGGAGCGCTTTGCCAACGGTGTCGCCGACGTGGCTTTTCCCGCCGAGGAAGGCGGCGCCCCTCCGCTGCCCGGCGTCACCGACAACCCTGAGGTGGCCGCCAACGCCGAGCTCATCCGCGCCATGCTGGCGGGCGCCGTGCCGATCCCCTCGCCGCTCCTCGACCAGGTCGCGGCCTTGCGGGATCTCGCACACCTGCCGCGCGCCTGAGGGGCATGGGCGCACTGTTCGCCCATGTCACCTGCGGCCGGACAAGCGTCTATACTGGGATCTCCCCGGCATAGGACGGTGTCGCCCCGATGCTGCCGGTTGCCGACCCTCACCCCTGGAGACGCACCATGAGCAAGAAGGCCCTCTGCATCGGCATCAACGACTACCCCGGCACCGGCAGCGACCTCTCCGGCTGCGTCAACGACGCCAACGACTGGGCCACGACCCTTACCGGCCGCGGTTTCACCGTCACCAAGCTGCTCGACGCCCAGGCCACCAAGGCCGCCATGGTGAGCGCCATGAGCAGTCTCATCGCCGGCGCCGAACCGAACAGCACCGTGGTCATCACCTATTCCGGCCACGGCACCTGGGTACCCGACCAGAACGGCGATGAAGCCGATGGTCGTGACGAAGGCCTGTGTCCCTGGGACATTGCCCAGGGCAAGGTGCTCATCGACGACGAAATCGCCATCCTCTTCGCCAAGCGCGCCAAGGGTGTGCGCGTGCTGCTCATCGCCGACAGCTGCCACTCCGGCTCGGTGACCCGTGCCCCGGAGGACATTCCCGAACCCGGCGAACCGAAGCCCCGCTTCCTGCCCCTCTCCCTGTGGCTCAAGACCGGCTACAACCCGCCCGTCGTGCCGCCCAAGCCACCCGCCGGCACGCTGGGCCTCGACCGGGCCGGTGGTGACACCCTGCTGGCCGGCTGCAAGGACGAGGAGTTCAGCTGGGACACCTCCTTCGCTGGCCGCCCCAACGGCGCCTTCACCTACTACGCCCTCAAGGCTCTGGGCAGCCTGCCGGCCAACGCCACCTACGCCGACTGGTTCAAGAAGATCCGGACCTACCTGCCGTCCAGCGCCTGCCCGCAGAACCCGCAGATCTTCGGGCCGGACGGCGCCGACGCCTTCCCCATCTTCTCCTGACCTCCCGCGGGACGGCTGCGACCGTCCCGTACGCATCGATCCTCCCTGCCCGAGGAATCCGCCATGCCCCGTACCTACCGGATCCGCGGCGCCCAGGACGCATCGCGTCCCGCGGTCGCCCTGCCCATTGCCGACACGGCCGCCATCTCCGTCACGCATGTGGGCCACCTCCTGCCCGGCACTGCCCGGGACGCCGCCCCGAACGAACTCGACATCCCGGCCGACACGGTGGTGCGGGTCACCCTCGACAACGGCTTCGTGCTGTGGTCACGAGCCGATGACCTGATCCGTGAATACGGCCGCAAGGCCCTTGCCCGGGACGGCGGCGAAGGCTGGGAATTCGGTCCCCTGGTGCCTCCCCGCCGGGGCGCCGGCGAACGCGGCCTGCTGGGACTGGGCATCAAGGTGCTGGACTTCTTCGGCATCCACGTGATGAACAAGCCTGCGGCGGCGATCGCGGCATGGCTCGAGGACAAGCGCCTCGGCGGCCATGCGCCGGGCGTGTACCGCTGCCCCCTCGACGGCCCCTTCGCCCTGTCGCCCCTTGGCACAAAGGAGACCCTTGCGGCCGCACCGGGTCCGAGCCTGGTCTTCCTCCACGGCACGGGCTCCAGCACACAAGGCAGCTTCAGCGAACTGTGGGATCCCAAAAATGCCAGTGGCGCCGTTCTGCGGGCCCGTCTGAAGGGCGTCTACGGTGACCGTGTCTATGCCCTGGAGCACCGCTCCCTCACCGAAAGTCCGATCCAGAACGCCCTGCAGCTCGTGGAGAGACTCCCGGAAAGCACCGAGCTGCATCTGGTCAGCCACTCCCGCGGCGGGCTCATCGGCGAGCTGCTGTGCCTCTCCGGCGTAGACGCCCTCGCCGAATCCCTCTCGCCGACCACCCTCGACGCCCTCTTCAATCCGGACCGGATCATCGCCAGACAGCTCGGCCTCGGCCCCCTGGGCGAACAGGCCCTCGCCGACCGCAAGGCGGCCTATGACGCTGAACGCCGACGCCTGAGCGACCTGGTGGGCCTGCTCGCCGCCAGGAAGATACGCGTCTCCCGTTTCGTCCGCGTCGCCTGCCCGGCGCGGGGGACCACGCTGGCGTCGGGACGCCTCGACCGCTGGCTGTCCACCCTCGACTTCCTGGCCGGGCGTGTCCTCGGCGACGGACTCTTCATCGGCGGACTCGACTTCGTGCTGGCCGTCGTCCACGAGCGCACCGACCCTCGCACGCTGCCGGGTCTGGAAGCCATGATGCCGGGCTCCGCCCTGACCAGCCTGCTCGCGGCCCCCGGCCTGACCACCCGCGCCGACCTCACCGTCATCGCGGGCGACATCGAAGGCGATTCGCTGCTGCAGAACCTCAAGCTGATGGCGGTGGACTGGTTCTACGCCGCCGATCACGACCTGGTGGTCAATACCGGCTCCATGTCCGGCGGACTCAAACGTCCGCCCGGCGGAGCCCGCTACCGCCTCGACCGGGGCAGCGACGTCAATCACTTCGCCTACTTCCAGAACAAGAAGAGCGTCGAATGGCTGCTCGCCGGCCTCACCCGCGCCGATGGCGCCGACGGCGGCTTCCTGACCATCGCCAGCGCCCCGGCCGAAGCCCCCCGCTGGCGTGACGCCCTGGCCCGCAGCGCCACCGTGAGCGCGCCGCGGCCCCTCGCCGTGGTCCTGCCGGGCACCATGGGCAGCCACCTCAGCGTCGCGGGCGACCATGTCTGGCTGAATTACGGGGCCCTGCTCCTGGGCGGCCTCAAGAAGCTGCGCCGGGACGCAAACGGCGTCACCCCCACCGAGCTGATCGACCAGTTCTACGGCCCCCTGCTGGAGTTTCTCGCCCGCAGCCACCGGGTCGAATACGTCGCTTACGACTGGCGCCTGTCCATCCGGGAGGCCGCCGGTCGCCTCGCCGACACCCTGGAGCGCTGCCTGCCTCAGGCCGAACGGGACAACCAGCCGGTTCATCTGGTCGCCCACTCCATGGGCGGGCTGGTGGTCCGCTGCATGATCGCCGACGGCGCCCGCGGCGCCTCTCTGTGGCAACGCATCACACGCCTGCCGGGCAGCCGCTTCCTGATGCTCGGCACACCCAACTTCGGATCCTACGAAGCCATGCGCTGGCTCACTGGATTCAATCCCACCGAGGCCAAGCTGTCCCTGCTCGACTTCACCCAGAGCACCGACGACATCGTCAACCTGGTGCGCCGCTACCCCGGCCTGCTGGAACTGTTGCCCTTTGGCACCCAGGACCCGGATTTCTCCACCGTCGCCCCGTGGCAGTCCATCAAGGACAAGACCCTCGCAGCCTGGGACGTCCCCCAGAGCGACGACCTGCGCATCGCCGCGGCCACCTGGCAGTGCCTGCGCAATGCAGCACCAGACCCCCGCTTCATGCGCTACGTGGCCGGCTCCCAAGCCGCCACCGTCACCGACTACCAGCTCCTCGCCGACGACGACCTGACCAATCCCCGCCAGCACCTGGACTTCATTGCCACGCGCCGCGGCGATGGCACCGTCACCTGGGCGTCGGGCACCCTGCCCGGCGTGCCCATGTGGTTCGTGGACGATACGCCCCACGATGCCCTCTGCAGCGCCACGCAGGCCTTCCCGGCCTATCTGGAAATCCTTGCCAGCGGCACGACGAACCGCCTCCCGTCCGTCGCGGACGCGGTCAGCCGCGGCGACGCGCCGGACGAACGCTTCCCGCTGCCCGCCACGCCTCCCGAGGACGGCATTCCCGACGAATCCGGCCTGCGCGGCTTCGGCTTCGGCGGCGGCCTGCCCGCAGAGACCCCGAACGCAGCCCCTGCCGCCCCGGTCATCGAGGTCAGCATCCGCCACGGTGATCTGTCCTACGCCCGCTTCCCGGTTCTCGTGGGCCATTACCAGGGCGACCCGCTGGTCCACGCCGAAGCCACCCTCGACCGCCAGCTCGACGGCGCCCTGAGCCGCCGGGTCAATCTGGACATCTACCCCGGACGTCTCGACAGTCACGCCGTCTTCTTCCGCGAGAACCCCCGCCTCAAGCCCACCGGCGCCCTCGTCATCGGCCTCGGCCAGGTGGGCGCCCTCACGCCCGGCCTGCTGGAACAGATCGCGACCCCGGCACTCCTCGATTACGCGCTGCAGGCGGCCCGCTGGCCGGACGAACGCTTCGGGCCGGCCGGCGCGCCCCGCTCGGCCGCGGTCTCCTGCCTGCTGGTGGGCTCCGGCGCCGGAGGATTCCCGGTGCGCGACAGTATCGAAGCCCTGCTGCGCGCCGCCGTGACGGTCAACCGCCGCCTGGTGGACGCCCGCCTCGAAGGCCGGATCACCCTCGACAAGCTGGAATTCCTCGAACTCTTCGAGGATGTCGCCATCGGCGCCGCCGAAGCCCTGAACCAGATTCTGGCCGACGGCGAGTTCGCCGCGGCCGTCAGCTGGCCCCAGCGATGCATCGAACCCGGTCAGGGCGGTCGCCGCCGGATCCGCTTCGGCGACGCCCCCGGCTGGTGGCACCGCCTTGACATCGCCCGTGACGGCGAGCGCCTGCGCTTCACCTTCGCCACCGATCGGGCCCGCGCCGAGGAGACCCTCGCGACCGGTCAGCTCGCCCTGGCCGACGCCTTCATCCGGCAGGCCTCGCGCTCGCCCCGGGCCAATCCGGAGGCGGCCCGCACCCTGTTCGAGCTGCTCCTGCCCCTTCGCCTGCGGGAGATGGCGCCCCAGCAGGGCGACATGGTCCTGCTCGTCGATGAGGATTCGGCACGCTTTCCGTGGGAGCTGCTGGAAGACCGCTGGAGCCACAGCGGGCGCCCGCCCGCGGTCCAGGCCGGGCTGCTGCGCCAGCTCAAGACCGCCACCTTCCGAGCGCGCCCCAGCCTTGGCAGCGAAGCACGCGCACTGGTCATCGGCAACCCGGACCTGAGCGGCAGCACCGTCTTCAGCGACCTGCCCGGGGCACGCGACGAAGCGACCCGCGTTGCCGGACTTCTGGGCACGCGCGGCTTCGAAACGGAAGACTGCATCGACGCCAAGGCCACCAGCATCGTTGAAACCCTGCACAAGCGGCCGTGGCGGATCCTTCACCTCGCCGGCCATGGCGTCCATCGCTTCATGATCGCCGGCGACACGCCGCGGCCCTGCTCCACCTGCGGACAGGCCACGCCGGCCCCACAGAAACCGATCTCCGGAATGGTCATCGGAGACGGCATCTTCCTCACGCCCGGCGACGTGGAGCAGTTGCGCTGGGTCCCCGAACTGGTCTTCATCAATTGCTGCCACCTGGGGAACACCACCGCGCCCGCGGACGATCTGGACCGCGCCGGCCTCGCCGCCAATCTGGGGGTCGAGTTCATCCGCATGGGCGTGCGCGCCGTCATTGCCGCAGGCTGGGCGGTGGACGATCGGGCGGCGTCCACCTTCGCCGAAACCTTCTATGGACGCATGCTCGCCGGCGAAAGCTTCGGCGATGCCGTGCGTGGCGCACGGGAGCAATGCTGGATCAGCCATCCGGGCGTAAACACCTGGGGCGCGTATCAATGCTATGGCGACCCGGCCTATCGCCTGAGACCCGCGGTCGCCACCACCGAGACAGGGCACACGCCCTTCTTTGCCCCGTCTGAACTGGTGGCCGAACTGAGCAACCTCATCGGCCAGCTCAAGGCCCACGTGGACCCGGACAGCCCGCGCATCATCGAGGCCATCCTGCAACGCATTCCTGCCGCCCAAGGCGCATCCTGGCGTGCCCGCGCCGACGTGAGCGCGGCCCTCGGGCTGGCCTGGAGCGAAGCCCGCTGCTGGCCGGAAGCCATCGCCGCGCTGGAACAGGCGATGCAGGCCAACAGCGCCGACCTGCCGGTGCGCGCCATCGAGCAATGGGCCAACCTGAGCGCCCGCCGAGCCGTCGAGTGCCTCCATGGCCGTGCGCCGATCACCGCTGCGCAGCGCAAGGAGATGGTCGCCACCCTCAGGACCGTGATCGACCGCCTGCAGTCCCTGCGCACCTTCGGCGCCACCATCGAACGCCTCAGCCTGCTCGGGAGCACCTGGAAACGCCTCGCCCTGGTGCAGACGGGAAGCGCCCGCGTCGCGGCCCTCGGGCACATGGCAGACGCCTATGGCGAGGCCTTTGCCCTCGGCAAAGAGACCGACCCCTATCCCTTTGCAAATGCCTGGACGGCCGAACTGCTCCAGCCCGATGCGCCGTCCCGGCCTGAACGGGACACGACCTGCAGCCGCCTGCTCGCCCTGCAGGCAGACGCCAACGCCCGCAACCCCAGCTTCTGGGGCGACATCGCGGTGGCCGATCTGAAGCTCGCCCGACTCCTGGCCCGCTGCGCAGGCGGCGGGCCCGCCCCGAGACTCCCGGAGACATGCCTCGAGCTGAGCCAGGAAGTCACCGAAGCCTATCAGGCCGCCCTTGCCCGGGGCGCCAGCGAACGGGAGCGCGCGTCCGTGACGGAACACATCGATTTCCTGATCAGACTGACCGCACCGAAATCGCCCCAGCTTGCCTTCCTCCAGACACTCCGCAATACCCTCGCCTGAGCGCCGTCATCAGCCGTCTCCGTCCGGTACGCGCCCGGCGGAGACGGCAACACCCCGCCTCTCCATGCACCGCAAGGGTGCCCGCCCCTGCGTGCACCGCACCATGAAGGATCATTTCGCCCCGCAACAGTGCGCACAGTGGCAAAGACACTGCTGTTTTTTCAGCGAAAACTTTTGGCATAAGCATTGCTTCAGCTCCGTGACAAGGAGCTCGCATGGCTGAAACCAAATCCACCTGTTGTTACTGCGGCGTCGGTTGCGGCGTCATCATCGAACACGACGCCGGACGCATCACCGGCGTACGGGGAGACCCCGACCACCCGGCCAACTTCGGCCGCCTGTGCATCAAGGGCTCCACGCTGCACCTCACGGCGGCACCTGAAACCCTCGCCACGCGCGCCCTCCATCCCGAGCTCCGGACCGGCCGCGCGCTGCCCCGCCAGCGCGTCAGCTGGGACACCGCCCTCGACACCGCGGCCGAACGCTTTGCGAAGATCATCGCCGAACACGGCCCCGACGCGGTCGCCGTGTACGGCGCCGGCCAGCTCCTCACCGAGGACTACTACGTCTTCAACAAGCTGGTGAAAGGCCTGATCGGCACCAACAACCTGGACACCAACTCGCGCCTGTGCATGTCCAGTGCGGTGGCCGGCTACAAGCTCAGCCTGGGTGCCGATGCGCCGCCGTGCAGCTACGAGGACATCGCCCACACCAGCACCCTCTTCATCACCGGCAGCAACACCGCCTTCGCCCACCCCATCGTCTTCCGCCGCGTCGAGGATGCCCGCAAGGCCAACCCCGACATGAAGCTGGTGGTGATCGACCCCCGCCGCACCGACACCGCCGAAGGGGCGGACCTGCATCTGGCCCTGCTGCCCGGCACCGACATCGCCCTCTATAACGCGATGCTCCACGTGATGCTGTGGGAAGGCTGGGTGAATCGTGACTACATCGACGCGCACACCGAAGGCTTCGACGCCCTCAAGCGCACCGTCCGCGAATACACACCCGCCATGGCCGCCACCATCTGCGGTCTGGACAAGAAGGTCATCGAACAGGCCGCCGAACTCTTCGCCACCTCCCCGGCCACCCTGTCCATGTACTGCCAGGGGCTCAACCAGTTCTCCTTCGGCACCCACAACAACTCGGCGCTGATCAACCTGCACCTGGCCACCGGCCAGATCGGGCGTCCCGGCGCCGGCCCCTTCTCCCTCACCGGTCAGCCCAATGCCATGGGCGGCCGCGAAGTCGGCGGTCTGGCCAATCTGCTGTCGGCCCACCGGGACATGGCCAACCCGCAGCACCGCGCCGAAGTGGCCGCCCTGTGGGGCGTGGACAGCGTGCCGGAAAAGCCTGGCAAGAGCGCCGTGGAGCTGTTCCGCGCCCTCAAGAGCGGTGAAGTCAAGGCTGTCTGGATCGCCTGCACCAACCCGGCCCAGTCCCTGCCTGACCAGACCCTGGTCCATGAAGCCCTGCAGAGCGCCGAATTCGTCATCGTGCAGGAAGCCTTCGGCCACACCGAGACCTGCGCCTACGCCGATCTCCTCCTGCCTGCCAGCACCTGGGGCGAGAAGGACGGCACCGTCACCAACTCCGACCGGACCATCTCCCGCGTCCGGCCCGCCGTGTCCGCGCCGGGCGAAGCCCGCCACGATTGGGCGATCGTGGTGGATTTCGCCCGGCGTCTGGGCACCCGCCTCGGCAAGGGCGACCTTGCCGCGCGGATGTTCCCCTACGACCGGCCCGAAGACGTCTGGAACGAGCACCGCGAATCCACCCGCGGTCGCGATCTGGACATCACCGGCCTCAGCTACACCACGCTGGAAGACGTCGGTCCCCAGCAGTGGCCCTTCATCGAAGGCGCCCAGGCTGGCAAGGTGCGCCTCTACGCGGACGGCGTGTTCCCCACGCCATCCGGCAAGGCTCGCTTTGTCGCCACCGAATACCGAGTCACCGCCGAGGCGCCCAGCGCCCGCTTCCCGCTGCACCTGAACACCGGCCGCCTGCGCGACCAGTGGCACGGCATGAGTCGTACCGGCCTGGTGGCCCGCCTCTACAGTCACGAATCCGAACCCCTGCTGCACATGCACGCCGACGATCTCGCCCGCCGCCAGCTGAGCAGCGGCGATCTGGTCCGTGTGAAGAGCCGCCGCGGCGCGATTGTCGTCAAGGTTCTGGAATCCGACACCGTGCGTCCGGGGCAATGCTTCCTGCCCATGCACTGGGGCGCCAACGCCATGGGCGGCCAGGGCGTGAACGTCCTCATGCCGCCCGACTTCGATCCGACCTCCAAGCAGCCCGAGCTCAAGCATGCCGCCGTGCAGGTGGAGAAATTCACCGAAGGCAAGGCCCTCGTGGCCTTGCGCCGCTCCGAACCGGATGCGAACGGCGTCCTGCAGCCGAATCCGCTCGAAGTCATGGAGAGCCTGCGCCGCTGGCTGCCGCACTTCCCCTATGCCAGCCTGACCCTGGCCGGACGCCATGAGCCGGTCGTCGTGCTCAAGGCCCGCGGCGAGGAACTCGCGCCGGAACTCCTCGAGGCCCTGGACCGGGATCTGAGCCTCGACGATCCGACCCGCGTCCTGTCCTATCAGGATCGTCGCAAGGACGTGGCCAAGCGGGCACTGGTGGAGGGCGACTCCCTCACAGCCGTCCGTCTGGCGGGCGAGACCCGCGCGGCAGACTGGCTCGCCGACATGATGGTGCGTGGCCACTCGGCCGCCGCGGTGCGCCCGTGGCTGCTCGCCCCGGTGGATCAGCCGCCAGCCGGCCAGTCGGCGCGTGGCAAGGTCATCTGCAACTGCTTCGACGTATCGGAAGAGGACATCGTGGCCGCCTTCAAGAATGGCGACACCCTCGACGCCCTCCAGGCCCGCACCCGCTGCGGCACCAACTGCGGCTCCTGCCTGCCCGAGCTCAAGCGACTTCAGCAGCAGAACAGCCACTGAGCCGGGCCTCGCGCACCCCACGAAAAAACCGGGCCTGAAGGCCCGGTTTTCATTGCCCAACCCGGGCGCCTAGGACGCCGGCGCCCACCCCTGGGCCACCAGCCACTCGAAGGTCGCGGCGGACACCGCGGGGCAATCGTCCGGCCCGGAAAATGTGTGATCAGCCTGTTCAAAATGCCGCGTGGACACCTCGGGCCGTGTCACGACGGCTTGCCAGCGTTCGCTGCCGTCACGCACCTGCTCGAATTCCCGCGCAACGTAATCCCGACCGCTGAGGAATAGCGCGGCCGGCGTCCCGGCGCGTCGCAGCATGCCCTGCGCCATGCGCTCGGGCAGGCTGCCGGCGTCGGCCTCATCCGACGAATTCGCCGTCCTGGCGGCCCCGTCACCGCGCGCCGCCCGCGCGGTGGAAAACAGGGACCGGATCGATCCGAACACATTGACGCCGCCCCCCAGCAGCTTCTTCCAGAAGGACGGATCGGACAGACGCTGCAGGTAATAGTGCTTCAGGAACACCTTGGCCTGCCCCGCACTGGTCTGCACCCAGGGGTTGAGGATCACCACGCCGGCCACCCGCGCATCGCTCGCCGGATAGACGCACACTGCGCTGGCCCCGTCACACAGGCCCCACAGGACGACCTTCTCGAGCCCCGGTTGGGCCGCAAGAAAGGCGTCCATGGCGGCCCGAATGTCCTCGCTCACGTCCAGGAAGTGGCGCGCCGCGCCGCTGGCATCGCCCATTCCGCGATAATCGAAGCGCAGACAGGGCACCCCGCGCGCCGCCAGATAGCGCGCCAGACTGACGAACTGGCGATGGCTGCCGACCCGGTACTGGGGCCCGCCGACCACGACCAGCACCCCGACGCGAGCCGGCCCCTGCGGCGCCGAAAGGATCCCGACCAGAGACTCTCCGCCGCACTCGAAGACGAGCGCCCGATCCTGCCAGTTCATCGCACGAACCCCTTCAACGCCTCGACCGAGGCCTCGATAAGCGGCTCGCAGACTTCGATTTCCTGGGTCTGCCAGAAGGCAACACCCGGCACCACCGCCGCACGCGCTGCCGTCCCCGCGTTCGCCCAGCGATCGACCGGCCCCCGCAGCGCGGGTGACACCTCCTGACGATCCGCCGGCGCCACCTCCAGCGCCACCACCGGCGCCGCATACGCGGCTGGCAACGACAGCGTCGCCGCCTCCATGCCGGAGGCCAGTGCGGCCGGCAGGCGATACCCGGCAACATCCACCACGCCGCCGGCCTTTAATGTGGCGCGAATGGCGTCCATGGAAGCCTTGGCGTCGGCATCGGCGAGCATGTCGAAGGCGGCCTTCAGGCGCAGGAACTGGGTCAGGTGCTGCTTGCCGTTGCCGACCGGCTGCCACAGCAGCAGCGGTGGCGCCGTGCCGTCCGCCTTGATCCAGTCGGACACCACCAGGGCCCCGAGACGCATGCCCCACAGGGCCACCGGCACCCGCAGGTCTGTCGTCGCCCAGCGCACGGCGTCGCGCAGATCGTCGATCCACGTACCCCATGACACATCGGCAAGCTCACCCCCGCTGTCGCCGCAGCCGGACAGATCCATTTGCAGGACGTTCCAGCCCCGCTCGGCGAAGGCGCGCGCCGCGAGCGCCACCATCCGCCGGGACTTGTTCATTTCCTCGGCGAAGGCGTGCACGAATACAAGGGATCCTACCGGCTCGGGCGCGCGCGTAAGGAGGCAGAATCGTCCTCCGTGCGCAGCCCCCGGGAGGAAGAACGCCTCCCGCCGCAACGGCTGCACGCCCTGACCTCAGGCGAGCTTGGCGTCGACGAACTCCACCAGCGAGCCGACGGAGGCGAAGGTAGCGCCGTCGATCTCATCGTCTTCCACGACAAAGCCGAAACGCTCTTCGAGCATGTTGATCAGGCCCACGACGGCCATGGAGTCCAGATCGGGCAGAGCCCCCAGCAGCGGCGTATCGAGATCAAACTCCGCCGCACGCCCTCCCAGGCTCAACACCTCGTCGAGAATCGACAGCACTTCCTTCTTGGTATCCAAAAGCAGACTCCGTAGCAAAACTAAATCACATCGCAGCGGCCGGGCCGAGCGACGGCGTCATGGCAAGACTGCTATCATTATATTCGACACTGCGGTCCTCGGGACCGTGATTGAAGTTGCAGGCCGCGTCGGCGGCATTTTCCGGTTCGGCCGGTTTTTTTTTGCCCAGCGATGAAACGCGTTCTCCTGATCGCCTTCCACTTTCCACCCGTCCAGGGCAGCAGCGGGGTACAGCGGACCCTCAGGTTTGCGCGCTACCTGCCCGATTTCGGCTGGGAACCCATCGTTCTCACGGCCCACCCGCGCGCCTACGCGGAGACCTCCGACGATCAGCTCAAGGACATTCCCCCCGGGGTACGCGTCATCCGCGCCCCCGCCTGGGACAGCTCCCGCCACCTGTCCATCGCCGGCCGCTATCCGGGCTTCCTGGCGCGACCCGACCGATGGATGTCCTGGTGGCTCGGCGCGGTACCGGCCGGCCTGAAAATCATCCGTGAATTCAATCCACTGGCGATCTGGTCCACCTACCCCATCGCCACCGCCCACCGCATCGGCGGCAGCCTCGCGCGCCTCAGCGCCCTGCCCTGGATCGCCGACTTTCGCGATCCCATGGTGGACGGCGACTACCCGTCCGATCCGGCCATCCGGCGCAGTTTCGAGGCCATCCAGGGCAACGCCATCCGCCGCGCGGCGTGCAGCACCTTCACCACCCCCAGCGCCCTGGCCATGTTCCGCCGCCAGTTTCCCGAGCGGGCGAACCACATGGCCCTGCTCGAAAACGGCTACGACGAAGAGACCTTCGCCGGCCAGACCGCCACCGGACGCCTCCATCCCGAACGCCTCACGCTGCTCCACAGTGGCGTGATCTACCCCTCCGAACGGGATCCGACACAATTGTTTGCCGCCCTGCGCCTGCTCAAGGAGCGCGCACCGGCCGTCCTCGCCCGCCTCGGCGTGCGCTTCCGGGCGCCCATCCATTTCGACCTGCTCGCCGATCTGGCGCGGACCTACGGCGTCGAGGAACACGTGGAGCTCGCCCAGCCCGTACCCTATCGCGAAGCCCTGGCCGAGATGCTCAACGCCGACGGCCTGCTCATCCTGCAGGCCGCCAACTGCAACGCCCAGGTGCCGGCCAAGCTCTACGAATACCTGCGCGCGCGCCGCCCGGTCCTGACCCTGACCGACCCGGCCGGCGACACCGCACAGGTGGTCCGCGACGCCGGCATCGGTGCCCTCGCCCGTCTGGACGACGCGGCCGACATCGCCAGCCTGCTCGAACGCTTCGTCGCCCAGCCCGACGCCGGCACTCTGCCCACCGAAGCCGCCATCCGCGGTGCCTCCCGGCGCGGGCGGACCGAAGCCCTCGCCGGCCTCCTCGACAGGGCCGTCGCCCACGGCGGAGCCTGAGCGATGGCGCTGGGCAAGCTGCGCGCCACCTTTGCCGAGATGGGCGCCCTCAACGGCGGTCTCTATCTCCTCCACCGCATCCTGCAGACCCTGAGCGGCGGCCGCGCACAGCTGGTGCGCTACTACCTGGTGGCACAACCGATCCATCCGGACGCCGCCTGCCGCCCGTCGGCCAAGAACCCGGTCACGCTGCTCGACCCTTCCGATCCGCTGATTGCAGCCTTTCCACGTCCGCCGGAGGTCATTGCCAAACGCCTGCGGGACGGCGCCACCTGCTTCATCGCCCGCTCCGGCGAGACCTTCGCCGGCTTCCTGTGGCTCGCCCATGGCGCCTACGACGAGGACGAGGTGCGCTGCCGCTACGAACTCGTGGACGACGACCGCTGCGTGTGGGATTACGACGTCTACGTCGAACCCGCCTACCGCATCGGCCGGACCTTCGCGCGCCTGTGGGATGCGGCCAACCAGCACCTCGCCCCCCGCGGCGTGCGCTGGAGCATCTCGCGGATCTCCGCCTTCAATGCCGCCTCGCTGGCCGCCCACGACCGCCTCGGGATCAAGATTTTGCACAGTGCCACGTTCATCTGCCTCGGATCCGTGCAAATTAGCGCCCTCGGCGGCGCGCCCTATCTGCATATCGGCATGTCGGACGCGTCCCGGCCGGTCCTGCGCCTGCGCGCACCGGACGCTGAGTAGGCCCCGTCAGGCAGTTTTTCGCAATTCCGCCGCACAGGCTCGGATACACTCACCGCTTCATTCAAAGAACATCCTCTGGCCCTCACCGACCCATGAACGCCACCACCCTTCTTCACCAGCTCGTCACCGAATCCGCCTTGCGGGCGCCCGATGCCGGCGCGCTGCGTGACGGCGCCGCCGAACTGAGCTACGAAGCCCTTGCCGGCCAGATCGGCGCCTTTGCCTCCGGCATGATGGCCCTCGGCCTGGATCGCACCGAACGGGTCGGCGTGTACCTGGACAAGCGCTTCGAGACCGTCATCGCGTCCTTTGGCGCCGCCGCGGCCGGTGGCGTGTTCGTGCCGGTCAATCCCATCCTCAAGCCCCAGCAGGTCGGCTACATCCTGCAGGACTGCAATGTACGGGTGCTGGTCACCTCCGTCGAGCGCTTCAAACCCCTCGCCGATACCCTCAGCGACTGCCACGACCTGCGCCACGTGATCCTCACCGGCAAGGTGGACACCCTGCCCGAACTGCCCGGCATGTCCATCCACCGCTGGGCCGACGTGATGGCTGCGCCCGCCCGCGCCGGTCACCGGGTGATCGACAACGACATGCTGGCGATCCTGTACACCTCCGGCAGCACCGGCCGTCCCAAGGGCGTCGTGCTGTCCCACCGCAACATGGTGGCCGGTGCCAAGAGCGTTGCCACCTATCTCGAGAACCGCGCCGACGATACCCTCCTCGCCGCCCTGCCCCTGTCCTTCGACGCGGGCTTTTCCCAGCTCACCACCGCCTTCCACGCCGGCGCCCGGGTCGTCCTCCTCAACTACCTGATGCCCCGCGACGTGCTCAACGCCCTCGTCAAGCACAAGGTCACCGGCCTCACTGCCGTGCCGCCCCTGTGGATCCAGCTCTCCCAACTCGAGTGGCCCGAGACCGTCACCGACCACCTGCGCTACATCGCCAACACCGGCGGACGCATGCCGCTGGAAACCCTCACCGCCCTGCGTGCCCGTCTGCCGCGGACCAAGCCCTACCTCATGTATGGCCTGACCGAAGCCTTCCGCGCCACCTACCTGCCGCCAGACCAGGTCGATGTGCGTCCCGACTCCATCGGCAAGGCCATCCCCAACTCCGACGTCTTCGTCCTGCGCGAGGACGGCAGCCCCTGTGAACCGGGCGAACCCGGCGAACTCGTGCAGCGCGGCGCCCTCGTCGCCATGGGCTACTGGAACGATCCGGAAAAGACCGCCGAACGCTTCAAGCCCCTGCCCGTCACCGCGCCGGGCCGCCAGGCCGGGCTGGTGCTGCCCGAAATCGCCGTGTTCTCCGGCGACAACGTGCGCAGGGACGAGGAAGGCTACCTGTACTTCATCGGGCGCCGCGACGAGATGATGAAGACCTCCGGCTACCGGGTCAGTCCCACCGAAGTCGAAGAGATCCTCTACGGCACGCACCTGGTGGGCGAATGCGTCGCCTTCGGCGTGCCCCATCCCAGCCTCGGCCAGGCCATCTGCGTGATCGCCACGCCGCGCGCCGGCAGCGCCCTCGATTCCGCCGCCCTGCTCGCCGAATGCAAGCAGCGCATGCCCGCCTACATGGTGCCCTCGGTCATCGAAGTGCGCGACGGCCCGCTGCCGCGCAACCCCAATGGCAAGATCGACCGCAAGACCCTGTCCACCGAATTCGAAAACGCCCGTAAGGTCCAGTCATGAGCGACACCCCCCGCGAAAAGCCCGTCCACGCCCCGATGGACCAGTTCCCGGTCGTGAACGGCGAACTCACCGTGGGCGGCATTTCCCTCACTCGCCTGGCCGACCGGGTCGGTCAGACCCCCTTCTACGCCTACGACCGCGCCCTCCTCACCCGCCGCGTACAGGACCTGCGCGCCACGCTGCCCACGGCCATCAAGCTCCACTACGCCATGAAGGCCAACCCCATGCCGGCGGTGGTGGATCACATGGCGCGCCTCGTGGATGGCCTTGACGTGGCCTCCGGGCGCGAGCTGCGTGTCGCCCTCGACAGCGGCGCCAATCCCCATGAAATCAGCTTTGCCGGCCCCGGCAAGAGCCACCAGGAACTGCGCCAGGCCGTCGCTGCGGGCATCCTGATCAACATCGAATCCTTCCGCGAAGTGGCCGAACTGGCCGCCATCCGCCAGGCCACCGGCTGGCATGTCCGCGTGGCCGTGCGCGTCAATCCGGATTTCGAACTCAAGAGCTCCGGCATGAAGATGGGCGGTGGCCCCAAGCAGTTCGGCGTGGACGCCGAGCAGGTGCCGGAACTCCTCGCCGAAATCGGCCGCTCCGGCCTGGCCTTCGAGGGCTTCCACCTCTTCGCCGGATCCCAGAATCTGCGCGCCGAATCGATCGTCGAGGCCCAGCGCAAGTGCTTCGACCTGGCCCTGCGCCTGGCCGAATCCGCACCGTCGCCGGTCAGGTTCCTCAACCTGGGCGGCGGCTTCGGCATTCCTTATTTTCCGGGCGAACAACGCCTCGACCTGGCCCCCATCGCCGCCAACCTGGCGATCATCGCCGAGGAAGCCGCGGTCAAACTGCCCGGCGCCGAGCTGGTCATCGAACTGGGGCGTTATTTCGTGGGTGAGGCCGGGTTGTACGTCTGCAAGGTGGTGGACCGCAAGGTCTCCCGTGGCCACACCTACCTGGTCACCGACGGCGGCCTGCATCACCACCTGTCCGCCTCCGGCAACTTCGGCCAGGTCATCCGCAAGAACTACCCGGCCGCCGTCGGCAACCGCATGGACGCCCCGCTCGGCGAAGCGGTGTCGGTGGTCGGTCCGCTGTGCACGCCTCTCGACCTGCTGGCCGACCGGATGGCGCTGCCGGAAGCCCGTCCGGGCGACCTGATCGCCCTTTACCAGTCCGGCGCTTACGGCGCCACCGCCAGCCCGCGGGGCTTCCTGAGCCATCCGGATCTGGTGGAGGTGCTGGTCTGACGTGGCATCCGAACTGCACCACGCCGCACCGTCTCGTGCCGCCCGCCGGCCGGCTGAACGGGTTGCGGACCCCGGACCAGCCATGGCCGGTCCTGCGCCCGGTCGTGACCGGAAGATCCCGATGGATCTGAGTTCTTCAACCGCCGTCCCCCACGCCGAGCCTTCTGCGGACCGAAGGCCACCGCCCACCCGGTGGCATCGGGCCACGGCCGCATTCGCGCACTGTTGAGTTGTCTTCCAAGATGGACGCCACCGACGCCTCCCTGCCTGCCCCCCTCATCACGACGATCATCCCCACGATGGCGTCAAAGGCGCGGGCCGCCTCGCTGAAGCGGGCGATCACCTCGATCCGCGCGGCATCGAAGCAGCCCGTTGCCATCATCGTGGTGGTGAACGGGACCCGCAGCGATCCCGAGGCCTGCGCCTGGCTGGCCGATCAACCTGACGTGCGCCTGGAGTTCGACGCCAAGCCATCTGCGGCCAACGCCATGCTGCGGGGGCGCGAACTGGTGGCGACGCCCTTCTTCACGTCGCTCGACGACGACGACGAATTCACCCCGGGCGCGCTCGACCTGCGCCTGGCCGCGATGCAGTCCGACACCTGCCCCGACATCGTGGTCTGCAACGGCCTGCGCCGTGACAGCACGGGCGACACCCTCTGCTACGACGATCTACCGAGCGTGCCGGCGGCGCCCTTGCCGGCCCTGTTCCGCATGCCATGGCTGTCCAGCTGTAATTCCCTGTACCGCACGGCCAGCATCGATGCGCATTTCTTCCGCAACTTCCACTCCTTTGCCGAGTGGACCTGGCTCGCCTATCAGTTCGGCGTGGCGGGCAAGAAGATTGCCGTAATCGATACCCCCACATTCGTGTGCAACGACACTGCGGGCTCCCTCTCGAAATCGAACGAGTACGAGATGGCCTACCTGTCGCTGTACGAACGGATGCTGAGCCTGGCACCGCCGGCTCCGGTGGCGGATCTCATCCGGCGGCGGATCGGCTCATTTTGGCACGACCAATCCGTTACTGCCCTGCGCAACGGCCAGCGCCTCGACGCCCTGCGCCACCACGTGCGCAGCCTGCGCCAGCCCGGCGGCCTGCGCTACCTGGGCTACTCCCGTTACCTGATCCCCGGCTGGCCCCAGAACCGATGACGGACTCCTCTTCCAACAGCGTCTTCAAGGGCGCCCTCATGACCGTCCTCATGCGCTGGACGGACCGTCTCATCGGCTTCATCAGCACCCTGATCCTGGCACGCGTGTTGGTGCCCGAGGATTTCGGGGTGATCGCCATGGCGTCCCTCGTGGTCGGGCTGCTCGACGTGCTGCTGGATCTGGGGGTCAACGTCGCCCTCATCCAGAACCGAACGCCGAGTCAGGCTCATTACGACTCCGCCTGGACCCTGCGGCTTGCCCAGGCTGCCACCACCGCCCTGCTCATCGTCATCGCCTCACCCTTCGCCGGCGATTACTTCAACGATCCGCGCGTCACGCCGGTGCTGCAGTTCATGGCCCTGAGCCTCTTCGTTGCCGGCCTGGAGAACATCGGCACCGTCACCTTCCAGAAGGACATGCGCTTCGACCTGGAATACCGCTTCAATTTCTCCAAGCGCATCGTCGCCTTCCTGGTCACCGTCACCAGTGCATGGTTGCTGCACAGCTACTGGGCGCTGGTGTTCGGCACCCTTTCCGGACGGATCTTCGGCGTCTTCCTGAGCTACCGCATGGTGGCCATGCGTCCGCGCCTGAGCACCGAGAAGATGCGGGAGATCTTCGCCGTCTCCCAGTGGATGCTCGTGAACAGCATCGGCATCTACCTGAACGCCAATCTGCACAAGATGTTCGTCGGGCGCTTCGCCTCCACCGGCACGATGGGGGGGTACACGCTGGCCGACGAAATCTCCGCGATGCCCTCCACCGAAATCCTGGCGCCCCTCAACCGCGTGCTCTTCCCCGCCTTCGTGCGGGCCAAGCACGACCTGGTCGAGCTGAAACGGGTCTTCCTGCTGGCCCAGGGAGTTCAATGCCTGATCGCCGTGCCGGCCAGCCTGGGCCTGGCCTTCATCGCCCACGACGCCGTGCTGGTGCTGCTGGGCGAACGCTGGAGCCTCGCGATTCCCTTCGTGCAGGTGCTGGCCCTTTCCAACGTGGTCCAGGCCATCACCAACAGCGGCGCCTACATGCTCCTCACCCTGGGCAAGGTCCGCAGCGTGACCCTCACCACCTGGGCCCAGGTCATCCTGGTGGCGATCGGCGCGCTGCTCGTGCTGCATCAGCCGGAAGCCCTCGACATCGCCATCCTGCGTGTCAGCGCCGTCTTCGCCGGACTCGTGCTGGCCATGTGGATCCTCATGCTCAACATGAGCGGGCTGCGCCTGCTCGAACTGGTGCGCACCATCGTGCGGCCCATCCTCGCCACGGCGGTGATGGGCGGCGCCATCCACGGGCTGGGCGTGCTCACCGCCGATCTCCCGGTGGTCGTCGCCATGTTCCTCAAGATCTTTGCCGGCATGTTCAGCTACACGGCCGCGGTGGTGCTGATCTGGCGCCTGGCCGGACGTCCCGACGGCGCCGAATCCTATGTCTTCGACAAGCTCGCCGGCGTCCTCAGGCGCCGCAAGGCCGGGACCGCCTGACCCCTCTTCCCCATTCCTGGAACGCACTGACTTACGAGGTTTGTTTTGGACAACCGATTCTCCATTCAGGGGCGCCTCAGCCCGAATCCGGCCGGCACGCCGGGCGAACTGTCCATCGAGCGCCTGGACGACGGGTGGCGCTGCCACTGGGCCGGCGCCCGCCTGGAGGTCCATGCCCCTGCCCGTCTGGCGGAGCGGGACGGCATCCTGTGCGTGGCCAGCGGATCGCCCCGCCTGCCGGTCAGCGGCGCCGACATCGCCGACGCCTGGCTCGAACTCCACGCCCGCCATGGTGCCGATGTCCATCGCGACGTGAAGGGCCTGTTCAGCGTCGCGTTCTTTGACACCCGCCGCCAGACCGCATCCTTTTACACCGACCGCTTTGCCACCGAATCCTGGTGCTTCGGTGAAGAAGACGGCGCCCTGTGCTTTTCGGACCGGGCCGACGCGGTGCCCCTGACGCGTCGCAGCGTCAGTGCCCAGTCGATCTTCGACTACCTGTTCTTCCACGTCATCCCGTCGCCGGTCACGCTCTTCCGGGAAGTCCGCCGCCTGCCCCCCGCAAGCCGCCTCGACTGGCAGAACGGCAGCACCCGTCAGGCCCCCTACTGGGTGCCGGTCTTCCGGGAGGACACGCGTGTGTCCGTGGAGGACGCCAAGGCCCGCTTCATGGAGATCGTGCGCGACTCCGTCACCCGCGAGATCGACCGGGACGACGTGGGCGCATTTCTCTCCGGCGGCACCGACAGTTCCACCGTCTCGGGCATGCTCGGGCGCATCACCGGCCGGCCGGCGCGGACCTACTCGATGGGCTTCGACGCCACCGGCTACGACGAGATGGAGTACGCGCGCATCGCCGCCAAGCACTTCAAGACCGATCACCACGAGTACTACGTCACCCCGGAAGATCTCCTCGAAGGCATTCCCAAGGTGGCACGCAGCTACGACCAACCCTTCGGCAACTCCTCGGCCGTGCCCGCCTGGATCTGCGCCAGCCGCGCCCGCGCCGACGGCATCGGCAAGCTGCTGGCCGGCGACGGCGGTGACGAGCTCTTCGGCGGCAACGCCCGCTACGCCAAACAGCGCGTCTTCGGCTGGTACGACACCATCCCCTCGCCCCTGCGCAGCGGCCTGATCGAACCCCTCAGCGGCCTGCCCGGCATGGACCGCATCCCCCTTATCAAGAAGGGCGTCAGCTACGTGGAGCAGGCCAGCGTGCCCATGCCCGACCGCATGCAGATGTACAACCTGCTCCTGCGCCTGGGCCTCGACACCGTGTTCCAGCCCAACTTCCTCAAGGGCATCGACACCGGCGAGCCGTCCCGCCTGCAGCGTGACACCTGGGCCCTGGTGCCGGAAGGCAGCCTGCTCAACCGCATGCTCGCCTTCGACTGGAAATACACCCTCGCCGACAACGACCTGCCCAAGGTCATCGGCACCACCCGCCTGGCCGGCGTGGACGTGGGCTTCCCGCTGCTGTCGGACGAGCTCCTCGACTTTTCCCTGACCCTGCCCAGCGAATGGAAGCTCAAGGGCTTCAAGCTGCGCTGGCTGTTCAAGGAGGCCCTGCGCGGCTTCCTGCCGGACGAGATCATCACCAAGAAGAAGCACGGCTTCGGCCTGCCCTTCGGCGTATGGGCCGTCAAGCACCCCGGCCTCAAGGCCCTCGCCTGCGACACCCTGGAGGCCTTCGGCCAGCGCGGCGTGATGAGCCCCACCTTCCTCCACGACCTGCACGCCAAGTGGCTGCCCGAACATCCGGGCTACTACGGTGAGCTGGTGTGGATCGTCATGATGCTCGAACAGTGGCTGCAGGCCTACGCGCCCGACTGGCGCCTCGGCGGCCCGGCCCGGGCATGACGGCCGCCCGCCCCGACGCACCGTCTGCAGCCTCTGCAAGCCGCCCACCCGCCCGTGCGGGCGCGGCGCTGCTGCGGCTGGGCCTGCCGCTGCTCCTCATCGCCCTGGTGTGGCTGGCTCACTATGCCCATTTCCACGTGGACCGCAGTCCGGTGGCAGAAGCCGTGGTCGAGCAGGCCCGTCAGGCGCCCGACGACGCCCGCCTCGACGAGATCGGCCACATGTCCCTGGCCATCGACCTGGGCGTCCCGTCGGACCGGGTCGTGGCCACCGCCGATCTGATCGTGCGGGGCACCGCCCTCTTTCCCGCCTACCTGGATGGCCCGACGCCGCTGACCGGATATCCGGCGGATTTCCGCTTCGGTCCCGGTACCTTCCAGCTCGCTGCCGCCGGATTCGGCTTTGAAGACATCCTGCTGGAAGCCTACGAACGCACCGCCGACGCCCGCTACCTGCGCACCGCCTACCAGCGTATTCAGGATTTCGCCGCCTTCGAGCTCACCCAGCGGGAAGCCGTCGATTTCCTGTGGAACGACCACGCCATCGCCTGCCGCGTTGCCGTGGTGGCGCGCCTGTGGCGCCACATCCGCCACGACCCGGCCTACCCCGCCGACGGTCTGCGCAACCTGCTGTCCCTCATCGCCCGTGGCGGTCGCTTTCTCGCCGCGCCGGACCACTTCACCGCACGCACCAACCACGGGGTGATCCAGAACGTCGCCCTCATGCAGATCGCCGCGGCCTTCCCGAGCCTGCCCGACAGCGCCGGCTGGGCCCGCCTGGGCATGGAGCGGCTGGCCCTGCAACTGCCCTTCTACGTATCGCCCGAAGGTGTCGTGCTGGAACACTCGGCGGATTATCAGCACGTGGGCGTCAGCCTGCTCGCCATGGCCGTCCGCCTCGCCCGCCTCAACGACCTGCCGGTTTCCCGCGAGCTGCTCGACAAGTCTGCCGCCAGCCGGACCGTCCAGAGCCAGCTCCAGCGCCCCGACGGCAGTCTGCCCGCCGTCGGCGACTCCATCGTGGGACGCCCCCACACCGCCGTCACCGGCGCCACCGACGGCTCCACACCCGTCGCCGAACAGCCGGCCCCGTTCCCGCTCCCTGAGCCCGCTGCCCACGTCTATCCGGTCTCCGGCTACGCCCTGTGGTGGACCGGAGACGATCCAGCCCTGCGCAGCCAGACCGTCATCGCCTGGGCCAAACACGACGGCCACGGTCACAAGCACGCCGACGAAGGCTCGCTGCTCCTGTGGTCCGGCGGCCGTGACTGGCTCACCAGCATCGCCTACTGGCCCTACGGTGGTGCCAACGAAAAGGCTGCCTACGGCTGGTCCGGCGCCAATGCCCCCCACGGTATCGGTGAGCTTGCCGCCAGCGTGCGCACCGTGGAACTCCTTGGCAGCGCCGACGACGCCCAGATGCACGCCGTGGACCTGCTCCGCCGCACCGGCGACGGCGCCCAATTCCGGCGCCAGATCGTCCAGATCGACGCCCAGACCTGGCTCGTGCTGGATTTCGTTGACGGAAGCGCATCGGGCAGCGAAACCGACTGGACCCTGCCGCCGGCATTGGGCCTCACCGCCCGCGCCGACGACCGCAGCTTCCAGTCCACAGAAGCCGAGGGGCGCCGGCTGATCCTCAGCCTGGCGGCGCCCTCCACGACGCGCAGCCGCATCCTGCGAGGCTCCCAGGACCCCTTCGCAGGCTGGGTGTCGGTGAATCTGCGCCCAACGCCCGCCAGCACGCTCCGGGTGACCGACCCGTCGGCCCGCTCGGTGACCGCCCTCCTGCTCGCCCTGCGGCCCGCAGACCGGATCGGCCCACAGCTCAGTGTGGCGCCCGGTGCGACGCCCGAAGCCTGGTCGATCCACATCGACGAGGAAGGCTCCCGCCATGCGGTGACCCGTCAGGGCGCCCGCCTCGCGATGGACGATGCCAGCGTGCTCAGCCTTGCCGCACCTGCGGACATTGCACCGGCGCAAGCCGTCCTGCGCGCCGCTTATCGCAAGGCGGTGGACGCCTTCCCGCCCTGGCGCGACCTGTCACGCTTCCGGGCACGGATCGCATACGGATTGCTCGCATTGATGGTGGCCCAGGAGATCGCATGGCAGGTCTTCATCCGCCGGCCGGCCACCACGCCCGGCCAGCGTCGCGGGGTGCTGCTAGGCCTGAGCGCGGGATGGATCGCGCTGGGTGCGTGGATCTTCGGGATCTATCTGGCCTGAGCCCCGACCACCGGATGTTCACCGTTCCGGTACGCGCAGGGACCGGGTTGCCGTCAGAATCCATCACCGCCGGTACACCGGACGGCAACGGCCGCCTTTTGTAGGGACGCACGATCGACCAGACGGCTGGGCCCCCAGACGCCGGCACGCCCGGTCCCCCACGCACGCCCGCGCTGCACCGCAGATCAGCGGACCGGCGCACCCGCTTCGCTGCTCCGCCCCATCGGGCCGATGTAGGACGTGGCGACCACCACGTTGTCGATGTACAGGCTCATGTCCCGCGGCGACGGATCAACACCGCCGTAATAGACGTTGAACCAGACGCTCTCGATCCGCAGCTGGGGAACATTGCGCAGCTGGATGTCGGTCCGCTCCACCACCAGCCGGCCGTCGATCCACGCCCGCAGGATGCCGTCGGACTTGCCCGGGGTGTTGAGCTTCAGGTACTGCTCCACGCAGTACCAGCGATTGTTCGCCAGGGCTGCCAGGCGCCCGAGGGGCCAGGGCCAGAAGTCGCCGGAGGGATCGCGCATGGCGGCGTGATAGGCGTAAGTGCCCATGCCGGTGCGCCCGGACAGCGGATTGCCGCTTCGGGACACCATGGAGAACTGCCCGCGCAGGGACCAGCCATCGTCGCCGGTACTCTTGCGCAGCCCCCACCCTGCCTTGCCGTAGGTGCCGGCGAATCCCGGCATCTTGCCGGCGCTCTGCTCCGGCCCCCAGTCGGCGGCAAAGCGCAGGTAGTAGCGGAAATAGGCCTCTTCAGGCTCCGAACCGGTCTTGTCCCGGTAGTTATAGCGCAGATCCAGCCCGAGATTGCCGTTGCGCGGGACCGTCACCCGCAAGGCGCGGCCGCTGAGGGGCAGGAACAGCCGCTCGGGATCCGAGGTGACGGTGGTGGATGTGCTCCGCGAATCATATTCCGACCACGCCGAACTCCAGCGATCCGCCTCGAAATCCGAGAAGAACAGCACTCTGGGATCCTTGGCGATGCCCGCGTCCCCCACATAAGCCGCCGCCAGACCCGGCCGCGGCAGACGATCCGGAGATTCCGGCGCCCGCACCGCAAACACACCCAGCGTCGTGTCGTTGCCGTACTGATCGTCCACACGCATTGTCAGGACCGCCTTGTCGAGGACACGCCCGGCAAATTTCTCGACCGGCAGGGCGAAGGCCAGCAGGCTACGATAGGTGCCGCCGGCGCGCAGACGCGGTTCGAATCCGAGGCCCTTTTCGGTGGAGCAGTCGAGATAGGCATCCGACACCGGATCGAAGGCCGTGCGACGGCCGTCCTTGAATTCCAGGCGCAGGAGCGGTCGGGCCGTGATGTCGGGATGCTCCCGGCTGGCAAAGACGACGATGTTGCCGCCGGGACCGCTGGTGGACATGAGCATCGCGCCCTGGGCCGGATCGGCCTTGCCGGCCAGCCAGTCGCGGGCCAGTCCGGTCATGTCGATCTCCACCAGATGCCCGCGACTGCCTTCGCGGATCACCGTCGTGGAATAGGCCCGCGTACCGTAGGAACGCCGGTCCGCATCGGCCCAGTCACCCCCCTCACGGTTCCAGCGCCCACCTCCGACGCCGTTGAAATAGTGGCAGCTGGCGCCGTCGATGGCGTCGGGCAGGCTGTTTTCCGGCGATGCGGCCCACGCGCCAAGGGTCAGGACACTTGCCCCGACGGCCAGCATCCGCCCGAGCAGGCGGATCACTCGCCGGCCCTCGTCGCGGCCGCGCCGGGCGCAGCGGCGGCGGCACCGGAGGCGTTCGCACCCGTGTTTGCCGGCGGGGCCGCGGTGCCCGGCGGGTCTTCGGGCGCGGGCTCGGGCTGGGGTCGCCACGCGCCGATGCGCTGCAGCTTGTTGCGCAGTCCGGGCAGCGGATGTCCCAGGGCGTAGGCCTTGTGGGCTGCTTCGAGCGCCTGCTGGGGCTTGTCCACCATCAACAGGCCCAGGCCCAGGTTGTACTGATAGTTGGCCGAGTCCACCTGAAGCTCGCGGGCCTTGGCCATCTGTTCGGCGGCTTCGGCCTTCATGCCGCGCTGGACCAGCCAAAGACCGTTGATGAGGTACATCAGGCCGTCGTCGGGGCGGAACTGAATCGCCCGGGAAACCCAGCAATCGACAGTCTCCGTGGTACCGGTGGGCGTCGGGGTCTTCTGCTTGAGCCCCAGCTTCACCATGGCGTTGAGCGCCCGGAAGTGGTTGGGGAAATAGCGCAGGGTGAATTCCAGATCGTGGCCCACGTAGGCGCTGCTCTTGCCCTTGGTGAGGGATTCCACGCCGGTATCGAAGTGGTAGTTCTCAACTCGCAGGAGCTTGTCCGGCGGCGCCACACGGTAATCGTAGGGGCCGAACTCCAGTGCCGGGACCGGCTGGCAGGTCCCGTGCTCACCAGCCATTGCCGCGCTGGCCACCAACATGCCGGCCACCACCCATCCCGCAACCCGCCCGCGGCGGCTAAGGACGTGCATCGTTTCTCTGGTCACCATGGAAGCCTCGTCAATGTGTCGAGCCTCTGCCGCGGATCAGGCGCGGGCAGACGCCAGCTGGGGCGCGTCGACGTTCAGATAATTGCGCAACAGGCGCAGGGAGAATTTGCGCAGATTGTGATCCCAGGGCGTGAAGCGCGGCAACTCGTACAGCCCGGATTCCGAACCGACCGAGCCGTGGGACGTGGTGAAGGCTGCTTCGTAGCCGAGTTCCCGGGCGAGACGAGCGTGCACTGCCGTGTAATCCTTGCCCGGCCGACCGTTGGGATAAGCGAAGAAGCGCGGCGGACGTCCCAGGAGTTCCGCCAGACGGGCCCGGTCGCGGGCCATCTGGCTGCGGGCCTCGTCCTCGTCCAGCACCGCCAGGATGGGGTGCGAAACCGTATGTCCGCCAATCTCCATGCCCGCGTCCCGCAGGCCGCGCAACTGGGCGCTGCTCATCATCAGGTCCTCGGGCAGGCGGCTCCCGGTCTGGGCCACGAGCCGTGCCAGCGCCGCCTTCCGGCCATCGAGGTCGAGGTATTTGAGCTTCAACAGCAAGGCCTCGGCCAGCACCTGACGCTGCACAACGGACTGCGTCGCGCACATCCCCATGTCGAGCCAGGCCAGATCCAGGGTGGCACCGCCGTACTGGCGCAGGGTCTCGATGACCGCGTCGTTCCACATCAGGCCGCCGTCGAGGAAGCCGCTGGCCACGAAGAAGGTGGCTTCCATGCCATGTCGGCGCAGGATCGGACAGGCCACTGTGAAGTTGTCTGCGTAACCGTCGTCGAAGGTGATCGCCACCGACCGTGCCGGCAGGGTGCCCGCAGCCCTGCGGGACAGAGCCTCGGCCATGGGCAGGACGTGGAATTCCCGCCCGAGCATTGTCAGCAGGCGATCAAAGCGGTCGGCGTCGATCTCGTCCGGATTCATCGGGTCCGGTTCCGGAACGACGCGATGAAAGATCAGCACGGACAGGCGCCGGCCCTTGCCGGGCAACAGCGACGCGAGGCCTTCGGCCTTCAGCGCCAGGGAACGGGGAAGCAGACCCATGAATTCCTCTCGGGAGACGGCTCAGGCGCCCCGCAGGCGCCGCCGCGCCCCACGCAGGAGTTCCTTGAAACCGGAGATTTCCGCCTCGAACTCGATGTCGGAAATATCGTCCGCGTCGAGAAAGCGGTGCAGCGCAAGACGGGGCGTCGTCCGTTCGTTGAGGCCGGCGATGCAGGTAGTGGCCGACACGACCCCCGCTGCCTCCAGCACCGGAAACGACGCGGCGCGCCATTCGCCGCTGGGATAGCACAGATGCCGCGCCGCAGCCACGCCGCAGGCAGCCAGCGCCGCCCGGTTATCGTCGATCTCGCGGCGCAGTTGGGCCGGATCGGCCGGGTAGCGGTGCCGGTGGGTGTGCAGCTCGATGGACAGCCCGGCCGCCTGCAGCGCACGAACCTGTTCGGCGGTGACAATCCGGAAGCGCTCGTCGAGCCCGGCGGATTCCGGTTCGAGCACCCCTGCCGCGCGGGCGTTCCGCAGGAAGGCCCGGCGGGCCGGCTTGTCGAGACGCTGGTAGCGGGCGATCGGCCCACCCTCCCCCGGCGGCAGCAGCGCCGCAAGCGCGTCGGCCCGTTCCGGGTGACGACGCAGGGCACGCCAGATCAGGTACTGGGCCACCAGATCCGCCACGGGACGGGCAGCCGTCTGGTAGTGGGTGGTGAGGTAGAGCATCGCCGGAATCCGGCGCGCGGCCAGGGCAGGTGCCGCATGACGCAGCACGCTGATGAAGCCGTCGTCGATGGTGATGACCACGTCCCGCAAGCGTGCCGATCCGGCGTCCAGTCGACGCAGGGCCTCATCCAGGGTGATGACCCGGTAGCCTCGCCGGGCCAGCAGGTCGAGGCGCCGCGCAAATGTTGCCGGCTGCATGAACAGCTGCGGCCGGAAAAGATGCTCGTCCTCAAAGGCAAACGCGTGGTAGCAGAGGATGCTCTGGCGCCCGCGGTAGAGCCAGCTGGCCAGGGTGAACAAACCCAGCAGGCGGGCGAGACGATAGAAGGCCCCGCGCACCTTACAGCCCCCCGGCCGGTCGCGGCCTGGGTACGGCAGGGGCACCGGGCGCTGTGACGGCGTCCGGCACCTTGCGGCAATCCCGCCAGAGCAGACCCACGATGGCGACAAGGTAATAGGGCACGTCGAAGTTCACCAGCCCGAGGAAGGTCCCCCCCACGGCAAAGCTGAGGAGCGAGATCTGGATGCACTGGGCCAGCAGCTTGAGCCACTGTTGTTCCGGATCGTTGCCCACCTCCTTGATCATCCGGCCGCAAAAGCGCCAGGAGGTGACGCCCATGCCGATGTAGAAGAAGAAGCCGAGGATGCCGTGCTCGCCGAGGGCCTGGAAGTAGATGCTGTGGGGCGAATAGGGCAGCAGCCACTCGGTGACGGCGTAGCGCCCCCAGACCTCCCAGGTCCAGAAGTCGAACCCTGCGCCCCATGGATTGTGGGCCACCATGTTCAGGATCATCTGCCAGGTGTAGAGGCGGCTCTGGGCGGAGTGGTCCTCGTGGGACGAGATCGTGTTCATCCGGTTCGACCAGGTGTCCGGCATGAAGGCCGCCAAACCGATCCCGATGATGGCGAACAGGGACACCGCCAGCACCGGTCGCTTGCTGCGCGCACCGAGGATCAGCGCCATCGCGCTGATGGCCAGCAGCGCGCCGCGGGACTGGGAGCCGAGCACCGAGAAGGCCACCAGGATCAGCGAGATGCTGAGCACCGTCCGCCACCAGGCCCGCTCGGCGGTCTGACGCATGAAGTACATGAGGGGCATGATGGTCACGAGGGCCAGGGCCAGCTCGTTGTTGCCCTCGAAAAAGCTCCCAGTCGGCCCCCACACCCGCTCGCCACCGCCGGAACGGATCGTAAACAGCCCCCCCTTGATCCCGTAGAAGCCGATGGACAGGGTAATCACCTTGATCAGATCGAGGATCTGCTTCTTGCCCCCGATGAGCGCGATGGTCACCCACAGCATCACGTGCACCTTGGTCACCTTGACCCACATGTCGAAGGCGTCGCCCACGTTGTTCAGGGCGATGATGGTCGTGAAGCACATCACCGCGTAGAAGTAGGCCAGGTAGCGGATCGGCGTGATCCACGGGATGCGGTGCCGCTCCTTGGCGGCAAACAGTGCGATGAGCGTGGCGCCGCCGACCAGCTGCGCGAACGGCAGGGAATAGGCGAACCCGAAGGTCAGGCGGTGCGGCACCATCATGCTCACCCATGCCCAGGCGAGCGGCCCCAGGGACGGGCGGAAGAAGATGCTCGGCACCAGGACGAGCATGATCAGGGTCAGGGCTACGTCACGCACGCGGGGCTCCCGCCGGCGTCCAGGCTGCGACCGGCATCATGCTGGAGGGGAAAAACATCGTGTCGCCCATCTCAGCGTTTGACGTGGCTCACGACATAGCGGGTCTTGCCCGATTTCTCCGGCGGGATCTCGCTGACCGGCGTGATGTCCACCTGCACGCCCGCGCCCAGGCGGGCGGCGTAGTCGTGGCGGATGCGCTGGCGCTCGGCCTCACCGAACCGGTCGTCCGCCACCACCAGCACCTCGGTACGGCCGATGTCGTGCTGGACGATCTTGAACTGCTGTACGCCAGGCAGATCCCGGACGGTATAGATGAGCGCGAGGGCGTGCATCACCGTGCCGTCCGCGCCCACCACGAAGTCGGTGGTGCGCCCCTGCACCTCGGCCAGGATGGGCAGGTTCACACCGCATCCGCAGGTTTCCGTGCTGAGCACGCCGATGTCGCCGGTGCGGTAGCGCACGAAGGGGAAATCCCGCGTGGCGGTGTGGGTCACGACGATCTCGCCGGGCGCGCCCGGCGCCACCGGCCGGCCTTCCGGGTCGATGGTCTCGACGACGATGTCCTCGGCCGACAGGTGCAGGTGGCCGTGGGGGCACTGGTGGGCGATGAAGCCCGCGTCCCGTGCCCCGTAGCCATTGGCCACCGGGCAGCCGAAGATTTCGGTGATGGACTGCTTCTGGTGTGCGTAGAGCATCTCGGAGGTGACGAAGGCGACGCGGATGCCCAGGTCGTCCATCGGGATCTTCCACAGGCGTGCCCGCTCGGCCAGATGGGCGAGGGCCGAAGGATAGCCGAAGAGCATGCGCGGGCGCTTGGCGCGGATCATCGCCAGCATGTCCCGCACCTTGGCGTCGGACATCTCGAAGGCCGGCAGCAGCCAGGTGCGCAGCAGGCTGTCGCGGACGGCCTTGACCCGGTCCTGGGCACCCAGTTCGATGGGCGAGCCCCACAGCACGATCTCCGGATCGCCGATATCCACGTCCCACCACCGCGTCGCCCGCCACTTGGCGGCCACATCATGGCTCTTGCGCGCCTTGCCGATGTAGAAGATCAGCGGTTCACCGCTGGAACCGCCGGTGTTGTAGCGGCTCAGGGGACCGGCGTCGTCGGCCTTCAGTTCGTCCACGTGAGCGCGGATGACGGCCTTGGTCATGAAGGGCAGCTTGCGCAGATCCGCCGCACCGGTCACGCCGGCCGGATCGAAACCGTGTTCCCGGAACAGCGTGTGGTAGTACGGCACATGACGGCCGATGTCTTCCAGGAAGGCCTTCAGGCGGCGGGCCTGGATCGCCTCGATCTCGGCCCGCGGCAGACGCTGGGTGATTTCCAGATCTTTGCGGCGGGCAACGGAGTCGTGCTTCTTGAGTCGTTCGTGCAGGGGAAAGAGCACCCCGGAGCACACGCGCGTATAGAGTCCCATGGTCCTGTCCTGCTAGCGGTTGCGCGCGAGCCGGCGATAGACGGCCAGCCACTTCTGGCGCACCACCGGCCACGCATACTGTTTGACTTCGTCCCGCGCCGCGGCAGCGAGCCGTTCGGCCAGAGGCCGATCCCGCAGGATGCGCAGCATCGCCTCGGCCATGCGCGCCGGATCGCGGGCCGGCACCAGCAGCGCGGTACGGCCGTCCTCGGCAATGAAGGGCACGCCGCCCACGTCGGTGGACACCACCGGCACCCCGCTCGCGAAGGCTTCAAGGATCGAGATGGGCATGTTGTCCACCGTGCTCGGGTTGAGCATCACGTCGGCTGCGGCGTAGAGGGCCGGGATCTGGGCATTGTCGATGCGCCCGGCAAAGGTGACCGCCTCGGCGATGCCCAGGTCGGCGGCCATGGCCTGCAGGCGGGTCAGCTCCGGGCCGCTGCCGGCCACCGTGAGGCGTGCCGCCGGCAGCGCTGCACGCACTGCGGCGAAAGCCGCCAGCACGCTGGGGATGTCGTAGATCGGCTCCAGGTTGCGCGTCACCACCACGTGGGGCGCGTCGTCTGCCGTGCGCGTGCGGGGCACGCCGAAGCGTTCCAGGTTGATGATGTTGGGCACGATCTCCGACGCAAAGCCGAAGCGCCGGAACACCCCGTCAAGAAAGGCCGACGGGACCACCAGCGCATCCGCGGCCGCGAGGGTGCGATGCACATGGCGCGGCGCGGCGGCAAAGAAGGGCTCCGCCTCGCCCCCCCGGTAATTGACGATGACCGGAGCCCCCCGCAGGCGGGCAATCCAGAGCGCCGGCGCGGCAAACAGGTGCCAGGCCCAGCCGGAATTGGCCAGCACATGCATCACCTGGCAGCGCCCGCTCGCCCGCCACAGGGCCCACAGATAAGGCAGCAGCCGGAAGAAGGCGCGCAACACCGGAATGCGGCCAGCCCACTCGGGCTGATACGGCGCATTGGTACGGACCAGCTCCACCTCCGCGCCTTCGGCGCGCAGCAGGCCGAGCAGTTGCTGGCACTGGTTGGCCATGCCGCCGGAGGGCGGCGGAAGGGGTCCGACGACGGCCAGACGCAGGCCGGAATAGGTGGGTTGTTCCATCACAGGGGGTTCTCGCGCCGGCCTGAACGGCGCCATGCCAGAATCTGAACGAGCATCAGGAAGGCCAGCACGGCCTCGACCGCAGCGATCACCCTGATCTGGGTCGCCAGGCGGGTCATCCGGGCCACCAGGGCCTGGTTGCTGGGTGTCTCGACGATGCGGACGTGGGGATGCACGCCAGCGACGATGGCGCCCAGCTGCTCCAGGGAGCGGGACACGTGCCCGAGGGCCGCGACCACCGGTGCCCGCTCGTAATCGAACACCGCGTTGCCCCACCACAGGTACCACTGGTCCATGCCGTGACGGTAGTAGGCCAGCAGCTTGTCCTCGTACTTCATGCCAGCGCGCCCCGGACCGGTCTTGACGATCCTTACCGCCGGGCCCTCGCCATGGAGGAATGCCCGGAATTCGGCGACGCTCAGGATCTCGCCCGAATCCGCATAGACCGGATGAAAATTGTTGAAGACGTCCAGGAACATCCAGCGCTGGTGCTGCCGGTCGAAGACCTCCACCACCGCATGGCCGTGCCCGCCGAAGCCGTCAAAGGAAAACCCCCACTCCCGCGCGAACAGACCGGCGGCCCGGGCCAACGCCAGATACACCGCGGTGTAGTCGGCACAGTAGCCAGCGCCTTTCCGGATGGCGTGGTAGGTCGTCTGCAGGTCGGACTGGATGGGGCCCTCCTGGTCGGCGTGCTGGCTCAGGTGGGCCGACAGGGCCAGCGCCTTGGCGCGGTCGTCCGGCAAGGCCGCGATGCCCAGATTGCGCACCACGTCGGCGAACAGGGGCTCGACCGGGCCGGCATCCTGCAGGAAACCGGCCGGCACCTGCGCGGGCGTCCACGTGAAGTCGGCGGGCGAGGACGGCTCCACGAGCAGTGCATTACGCAGGCGCACCGCCTCGGTGGACGGGATCGCCTGCACCCCGAGAAAGGCCGCCAGGATCGCCATACACACCACGGTGGCGAGCAGCAGCCGGGGCATCGCCCGGCCGGCCACCCGGCGCCGGAGAGCTGTCACCAGCAGAGTCCCTCGACGTCCGCCTGGATGTCCGCCACATTGGGCAGATTGACCAGGTCGATGATCTTCTGGCCGGGACGGGCCAGACGGGCCAGGTCCGCGAAAACTTCCTTGCTCGACAGGCCTACCACCAGCACCTCGGCCTCGGCCACCACATCGGCGAGCTCCGGCTTGAGGAGTTCGCCGATGTGGGGCACGTGACGCTCGATGAAGCTCTTGTTGGCGCCCAGCAGGCGGGACAGATGCACTTCCGGATCGTAGATGGAGAGCTGCACGCCCTTGCCCAGCAGCTGTTCGGCGAGGGACACCAGGGGGCTTTCCCGCAGATCGTCGGTGCCGGTCTTGAAGGACAGTCCGACGAAGCCGACCTTGCGCTTGCCGGTTTCGAGCACCTTATTCACCGCCACATCCACGTGATTGCGGTTGGACTGCATGATGCCCGCCAGCATGGGGATCTCCACGTCGTGGCGCTTGGCCAGGTAGGTGGTGGCGCGCAGGTCCTTGGGCAGGCAGGAGCCGCCGAAGGCATAGCCGGGCTTCAGGTACGCGCGGGAGATGTTGAGCTGGGTGTCCTGGCAGACCAGGTCCATGACCTCGAAGGGATCGACGCCGAGGGCGGCGCACAGGCGCGCGGTCTCGTTGGCGAAGGTGATCTTGAGGGCGTGGAAGTTGTTGCAGCAGTACTTCATCATTTCCGCGGAACGCACCGAGGTCTTGAGGAAGTTGCAGGGCAGATGACCGAAGAGCGCCTTTAGACGCTCCGCCGGGTAGTCGTGATTGGCGCCCACCACCGTAAAGGGCGGCTTGTCGTAGTCGCGGATCGACGAGCCTTCCCGCAGGAATTCGGGCTGGAAGCACAGATGGAAGCCCTCTCCATCCTTCTTGCCAGAGCCGTTCTCGATGATCGGACGCAGCACGTCTTCCACGGTGCCAGGCACCAGAGTCGAACGGAACACCACCACGTGGGGCGCGGCCTTTTCGCGGATCGCCACGCCCATGCTCTCGGCCAGACGCAGCACGGCGCCCTGGTCCTGGCTGCCGTTGGCGGCCGACGGCGTGCCCACGCAGACCAGCGAGATGTCGCTGTTGAGCACGGCATGCACGGCGTCGGTGGTCACAGTGACGCGACCGGCGGCGACCACGTCCTTCATCAGGTCCACCATGCCCTCCTCCACCACCGGGGTCTTGCCCTGGCGGATCAGGTCGAGCTTGGTGGCGTCGATGTCGACGCCGATCACGTCGTGCCCGTCACGGGCCAGGCAGGCGAGCGACACCGCTCCGACGTAACCCAGGCCGAAAATGCTGATCTTCATGTGCGCTTTTCCTTGCTTTCCTGAAATTGAGTGATGCAGCGTCCGATGATCCGGTCAAGCCGCGCCATGGACGCAGGCCAGGCGTGGTGGCTGAGCATCCGCGCCCGGCCGGCCTCGGCCAGACGGCGGCGCTCGACCGGGTCTGACGTGATGCGAGCAATAGCCGCAGCATAAGCTTCCGGGGTATCGGCGACGAGGAAATGCTTCTCGGCTTCCGCATCGACGCCGCCCGCCGCGATGGAACTGGTGACGACCGGCACGCCCATGGCCATCGCCTCGAGAATCTTGTTCTGGGTCCCGCGGGCAATCGCGAGGGGCGCCACCATCAGCGCCGAGCTGCGCACGTAGGGGCGCACGTCGGGCACCGAGCCGGTGACGGTCACCCCGTCCAGTTCGCCCAGCTTGCGCATGGCCGGGGAAGGATCCGCACCGACGATGAGCAGCTTCATCTGGGGCCGCGCCGCTTTGACCCGCGGCCAGATGTCCTGGCAGAAACGGGTCATGCATTCCTGGTTGGGGTAATAGTCCATCCGCCCGATGAAACTGATGGTGTCGGGATCGTAGACCGTGTCGTCAGGGCAGAAGAAGCCCGCGTCCACGCCGTTCGGGAACCAGTCGGTGGCGAGGCCGGTGCCGTAGCTGTCAAGGGTTTCCCACTCGGCCCGGGTGGTGGCCGTGCCCAGATCGAACTTGCCGGCGAGGCGCTTTTCCGCGGCCAGCATCTTGAGGCCTTCGAGGCGGTAGCCGAGGGACAGGGGGAAGGGCTTGTAGTGGGCGTACTCAAGCCACTTCTGGGAATCCATGTCGCCGTAGTCGATGATCTTGGGCACGTCGGTCACGTGCTCCACGTACTGGGCGACAGACGAGCAGTGGACGAAGATCAGGTCCCACTTCTGGCTGGCGAGGAGGCGGTCGATCTTGGCCTTCAGGTCGGGCGAATAGAAGAAGCCCATGGATGAGGGCGTGCTCACCGGCAGCCGCGCCACCATGCGCAGGGCCTGCACCGGGTTGCTCACGAGACCCATCTCGAAGGCCTTGCAATGAGGGGCGATGCCCCGCCCCTCCTCCGCCTCCTGGGGCGAACGGGCGAGGGAGCAGACGGTGACCGCATGCCCCTGCGCCGTGAGGTGGCGGATCATGTTGAAGGGCCGGATCTTGCCGCCCCGCTTGGGCGGGAAGGGAAAACGATGGCAGACGTACAGAATGTTCATCGGGTGTAGCTCTTCAGCTCGGCCGCCACGTCGTCGGCCGACCGCCCGTCGAGGTAGATCCGGCTCCAGATTTCAAGATTCATGAGGGACAGCAAACCGTCCGTGCCGTCGCTGCGGTTGGATTCGTGGTCGGCCATCAGGCCGGCGATGACGTCATGGCGAAACAGGCCACGGCGGCGCACGGATTCCGGCGACAGGAGCTGACGCAGCACCGGCGCCAGATCGCGCTTGAGCCAGGCGCCCATGGGCGTGCCGAAGCCGCGCTTCTTGCGGTCGAGGATGTCGGCCGGCAGCAAGTCCGCCAGGGCATCCTTCATCAGGTGCTTGAGACGTCCGCCGCGGATCTTCACCGCGGCGGGAATCGCCGCGGCGAGTTCAACGAGTTCGTGATCCAGCAGTGGAACGCGGCATTCCAGGGACACGGCCATGCTCATCTTGTCGGTGAGCAACAGCAGATCGTCCGGCAGCTGGGTTTCGGCGTCCACCGCGAACATGCGGTTGAGGTCGTCGGCCTGGCCGGCGTCGGAGAAGGCCTGGGCCAGCGGATCGGGCGCCTGGGCGCCTGCATCCAGCAACATGGCGGAGACGGTTTCCCGCGCCAGCACCTGCAGGTAGCTGCGATACCGGTCGTCCGGCGCCATGTTTGCCGAGGCGATGAAGCCCTTGGCCAGGCGCAGGGTGTTGAGCAGGCCGGAATGCCGGTCGCTGGGCAGGCGATTGGCAACTGCCGTGGCCGCGCTGCGCACGAAGCCCGGCAGGCGCTGGAAACGCTCGGCGTAATGGCCGCCCAGGTAGCGCCGATAGCCGCCGAAGAGCTCGTCGCCGCCGACGCCGGAGAGGATCACCTTCACGTCCTGGCGGGCGAATTCGGAGACCAGAAAGGTGGTGATGAAGGCCGTGTCCGCCAGGGGCTCGTCCATGTGCCAGAGCAGCTTGGGCAGCAGCGACACCACGTCCGGCTTGACGACGATTTCGTGGTGCTCGGTGCCGAAGAGCTGGGAGACCTGGCGGGCATAAGGCAGCTCGTTGTAGAGCGCCTCTGCCTCGCCGCCCTCGAAGCCGATGGCGTAGGTGCGGATCGGCCGGTCGGAGTGGCGCGCCATGTAACCCACCACGGCGCTGGAGTCGACGCCGCCGGACAGGAAGGCGCCGATGGGCACGTCACTGACCATCTGCATGCGCACGGACTCTTCGAGGCGCACCCGCACCCGCTCCAGCCAGTCGGCCTCGGATACCGTGCGCTCTACGACGCTGGGCAGGCGCCAGTAGCGCCATTCGCGGACCTCGTTGTTCTCGATGGACAGCAGGGTCGCCGGGGGCAGCTTGCGGATGCCCTTGAACATGGAGCCGGGCGCAGCCGCGTAGCCCAGGTGCAGGTAGCTCGCGAGCTGGCTGCGGTCGAGCTCCGGCGAGACGCCGGGCAGGGCCAGCAGGGCCTTGGCCTCGGTGGCAAAGGCCAGACGCCGGGCGTCCTGCATCACGTAGAGGGGTTTGACGCCGATGCGGTCGCGGCCGATCAGAAGGCGCTTGCGCCGCCGGTCCCACAGGGCGAAGTCGAACATGCCATTGAGGCGATGGACGAAATCGTCACCGAAGGCGTCGTAGGCGTGGAGCACGACCTCACTGTCGGAGCCGGTCTTGAAGTGGAAGCCCAGGCCCTGCAGTTCGGCGCGCAGCTCGCGGAAGTTGTAGATCTCGCCGTTGCAGACGATCCACAGGCTGTCGTCGGCGTTGGAGATGGGCTGGTGGCCACCGGCCAGGTCGATGATGGACAGCCGGCGCATGGCGATCCCGCAGGGACCGTCGATGTACTGGCCTTCGTCGTCGGGCCCGCGATGCTGGGTCCGGTCGCCCATGGCGGTGAGCTGGGCGGGTTCGACCCGCTGACCGTCAAATCGGAAGAATCCGTGAATGCCGCACACGTTGCAACCTCAGATGGAAAGGGTACGGCCGCGGGCCGCCAGGGCCCGCCGGTAGACGTCGCGATAACGGGCCACGCTGGTGGCCCAGGTGCGTTCGACCTCGACGAAACTCCGGGCCTGCTGGCGCACCTGGGGCCAGCGCTCGCGATGGGTCAGCACGTCGTCGATGGCTGCCGCCAGGGCGTCCACGTCGCCGGCGCGAAACAGGAAGCCAGTCTCGCCGTGGCGGATGAGCTCCTTGTGTCCGCCCACGTCGGAGGCCACGAACATGCGTCCCTGGGCCATGGCCTCCAGCGGCTTGAGGGGCGTCACCAGCTCGGTCAGGCGGATGGGCAGGCGCGGATAGGCGAGCACGTCGATCAGTTCGTAATAGCGCTGCACGACCGCATGGGGCACGCGGCCGGAAAAGATGACCCGGTCGGACAAGCCCAGCTCGGCGACCAGGGCCTTGAGGTTCGCGTCCTGCGGTCCGCCGCCCACCAGCAGCACGCGCAGGTCCGGGTAGCGATCCACCAGCTGGCGCGCCGCGCGGATGAGCAGGTCGAGCCCTTCGTAGCCATAGAAGGAGCCGGCGAAGCCCAGCACCGTCTTGCCGTCGAGGCCCAGGCTGCGGCGCAGTTCCGGGTCCGCTTCGGCGCCGAAGGTGAAGGCGGATACGTCTACGGCGTTGGGAATCACCGTGATGCGCTCGTCCGGCACGCCGCGTACGGCGATGTCGCCGCGCAGGCCTTCGCAGATGGTGGTCACCTGATCCGCATGGCGCAGGGCGAAGCTTTCAAGACCGCGGGACACCCGGTAGCGCAGGCTCCCTTCGGCGGTGGTGCCGTGATCCACGGCGGCGTCTTCCCAGGAGGCGCGCATCTCGTAAACGACCGGGATGCGGTGCTTGCGCCCGACCCACAGGGCCGGCAGCGCGTTGAGTACGGGCGAATGGGGATGGAGGATGTCGGGTCGCAGCGTCTGCACCAGATCGTCAAGCCGCGCGGCGGTGAGGCGCATCTGCGCGACCAGGCCTTCCTGCCCGGTGTTGGCGGTTCGGTGGAAGGTCCAGCCGTCGGCCTCTTCGGCACCGCCGGAGGAGACGCCCTGCTTGGGCGTGGTGACGTGCAAGGTTTCCCAGCCGAGCTTGCGCTGCTCCCGCAGGATGGACACCGTGCGGAAGGCGTAGCCGCTGTGCAGCGGGAGGGAATGGTCAAGGACGTGGAGGACGCGCAGGCTCATGCCGACCTCACGAGCGGCGCGGGCTGGGCCGTGGTCTGACAGTTGCGCAGGAAGGCCTCGAACATCAGGGTGGTCCAGATGGCGGAGCTGTAGTCACGAGCGCCGGATTGGTGGGCATCCACCAGATGGCGCAGGTAGGCTTCGTTGAAGAGCCCGGTGGCGCGCAGGGTCTCGCCGAGCAGCGCCTCGCGCACCCGCTCCTTGAGGGGGCCACGGAACCAGCGCGACAGGGGCACCGCGAAGCCCATCTTCGGGCGGTACAGCACGTCGCGGGGCAGCATCGGCTCCATGGACTTCTTGAACACGTACTTGCCTTCCTGCCCCTTGATCTTGAGGCTGCTGGGCAGGGACGCGAGCCATTCCACGAGGGGATGGTCCATCAGCGGTTCGCGCACTTCCAGGGAATGCGCCATGGAGGCCCGGTCCACCTTGGTGTTGATGTCGCCCACCAGATAGGTCTTGATGTCCAGGTACTGGATCAGCGCCAGGGGGTCATCGGTCTGGGCATTGGCGGCGTGGCGGCGGAACACCTCCAGGGCGTTGTAACCGCCCAGTTCCTGACGGAAACGCTGGGAGAAGAGCTGCCGACGCATGTCGTCCCGCAGGATCGACACGGAATGGAAATAGGCCTGGACCGAATCCCGCGCAAGCGCCTGGAAGGTGGTCTTGGCGCGGAACACCCGCGGCGCCCAGTCGGCCTTGGGATACACGGAGCCGAGGAAGCCGAAGAGCGGTCGGCGCAGGCCGTAGGGCAGCCCGCCACGCATCTTTTCTTCCATCATGTGGAAGCGGTAGCGGCGATAGCCGCCCATGTTCTCGTCACCACCGTCGCCCGACAGGGCCACGGTGACGTGCTTGCGGGCGAGCTGGCAGACCCGGTAGGTGGGAATCGCGGAGCTGTCGGCGTAGGGCTCGTCGTACAGCGCGGCGAGGGTGTCGATGAGGTCGAAGTCGTCGGACTGGACGGTCTCGACGCGATGATTGGTCTTGTAGCGGTCCGCCACCATCTGGGCGAATTCGGATTCGTTGAAGGCCGGATCGTCAAAGGCGATGGAGCAGGTATTCACCGGCTCGTCCGACAGCCCGGCCATGGTCGCCACCACCGCGCTGGAATCCACCCCGCCGGACAGGAAGGCGCCCAGGGGCACCTCGGCGATCATGCGCAGGCGCACGGACTCCTTCAGGCGCTCCTTCAGCTCCGCCGTGGCGTCGGCGAGGTTCAGGTTGTGGTCGAGGGTGAAACGCACGTCCCAGTAGGGCTTGGGCTGGGGTATTGGCTCGCCGCGGCGGATCGTCAGGGTGAAGCCGGGATCGAGCTTGCGCGCGCCTTTGAAGATCGTGCGCGGCTCAGCCACATAACCCAGGGCGAAGTATTCCTCCACCGCCAGCGGGTCCATGGTCCGGTCCAGGTCCGGGTGCTGCATCAGCACCTTGAGTTCGGAGCCGAAGACCAGCGTGCCATCCCTCAGGATGGCGTAATACATGGGCTTCACCCCCATGCGGTCGCGGGCCATGAAGAAGGTCTGGCGGTTGCGGTCCCACAGGGCAAACGCAAACATGCCGCGGAAACGCTGCACGCAGGCCTCACCCCACGATTCCCACGCATGGACGATGACTTCCGTATCGCTGCGGGTGTGGAAGCGGTGACCGAGGGCGGTGAGTTCGGGAATCAGTTCCTGATAGTTGTAGATCTCGCCGTTGAACACCACCACCACCGAGCCGTCCTCATTGAAGAGGGGCTGCTGACCCGTGGACAGGTCGATGATGGACAGACGCCGGTGGGCGAAGGCCACCCCCGGCTCGAAGTGATAGCCGCTTTCATCCGGTCCGCGATGGGACTGGATGTCGTTCATCCGCTGCATCAGCTCGCGCGGATAGTCCTGCTGGCCCCGCGTGTCGAATATTCCGGCAATGCCGCACATAGTCCCTACCTTAAATTCCGCGTTGCCGCTTAGCTCGCGCTGTCAGCGCCCCTTGGCCGCGCACAGGGCCAGATAGAGATCGGCATACCGCTTCACCATGCCGTCCAGGCTGAAATTCGCCTCCACGCGCAGCCTTCCCGCGTGTCCTTCCGCCCGGCCCCGCAGCGGATCCCGCACGTACTCCAGCAGCTTATCGGCAAGACGCTGGCTGTCCTGAGGGGGAACCAGCGCGCCGCTCTCCCCGTCGGCGACCAGTTCGCCGTTGCCGCCCACGTCCGTGGCCACGACCGGCAAGCCGGCCGCCATGGCCTCCAGGATCGTGTTCGAGATGCCCTCGGTCTGGGAGGGCAGCACGAACAGATCGAAACCACTCATCATCCGGGGTACGTCAGAACGCTCCCCGGCCATCCACACCCGGCCATTCAGCCCGAGCGTCCGGATCTCATCCTCGATCCGCCCACGCAGCGGGCCGTCGCCAGCCAGCACCAGACGCACCGATTCGCTGTGCGTCGCATCCAATTGACGCATCCGGGCAAAGGCTCGCACCAGATTGAGCTGATCCTTGACCGCCTGCAGGCGCCCCACCGTGCCGATCACGAAATACGCCGGATCGTTGAAGGGCGATCCCTCGAGCGCCGCACGACGCGCGCCTCGCGGCGTGAATCGGGCGACGTCGACGCCGTTGCAGATCCGCTCGGCCCGTCTGTCTGGAATGCCGACCGCACGCACCAGATATGACAGGATCTGCCCGGACAGCGCAATGTAATGAGTCACGAAGGGTCTGTAGAGCCGGCGCATCCAGCGGAACTTGGCGCGCGTGCCATGTGGATCCGAGACATCCCAGCCGTGCTCTCCATGAATGCGGACGGGAACACCCGCCGCCCAGGCCGGCACCGTCGCCTCCAGCGCTGCCAGATTGCGGGTATGCACGACATCCGGACGATACGCGCGGAACAGCCTGAACAATGCCGGATAGATCTTGACCCCCTGCCCTGGCGGTTTGTGCAGTGCGACGAATTCTACATCCGGCACCTGCACGCGGGCACAGAAAAGCGGTTCACATTGTGTCAATGCCACGACGATATGCCGAAAGCGTGTCCGATCCATCCGGTTGATCAGATTGACGACGCCATTTTCTAGCCCGCCGACGGCAAAGCTATACACCACGTGCATGACGAGCAATCGCCCGTCAGGGTGAAGCGCGCTCATTTCACGCGGTCCAGCGACTGGAGCTGCTGGAACAGCGGCCCCTGCAGGGACGCGGCAGCATCCTCCAGCGCCTGTTCGGCGGAACGCTCGTCGGGCGCCCGCGACCACATCGCCACATAGGCCGACGTGTCAGCCTTGCCGGTCAACCGGGCCAGCGTCAAGAGGCCCTTGGCGACGTAATCGCTGGTGACCAGTCGACCGTCGATCCAGTACGCGCTCCAGACCACGATGCGCGTCCCCTCTCCGCTGAGGACCGAACGCTTCCAGGCGCCGAAGGGCGTCTCCGGACCGGCCCCCTCGTCGAGCATCGCCCAATGGTGATCCTCGACCGACAGCAGCACATTGCCTGCGCGAACCAATTCACGGCCCTGGGACTGATTCGCGTAGACCGCCACATAGGCATTCACCGTGCGCCGCCCGTCGGAATAGCCTTCCTCCATCAGCCCGCGATGGCCGCTGAAGCGTGGCTGGAATGCGTGCCCCGTTTCGACACCACCCGCTCGCCATGCGCCACCGGCCGCCGGCAACGCTATCGGGATGGTGACATCCCGATCAGTCGGCGCCGCGAGCAGGACGGCGACCACCGGCCACACCGCGGTCAGCAGGGCGAACGGCAGCACGCCCCGCACCAGCGCCGCCGTGTCGATTGATGCGGCCGGCGCAGGGACCGCCGCAGCCGCCGGCAGCTCATCCAGATCCTCCCGCCAGAACGAGCCCACCCAGAACATGAGCAGGATCACCAGCCCGAAGAACACCCAGCCATAGATCAGGTGATCAACACCGGTGGCGAGCTGGTTATTGCTGAAGTAGCCCAGCATCACGATCATGAAGGCCCTCAGCCAGTTGGCGACCACCGGCATCACGATGGCCACCGCCGTGAAGATCAGCCGTCGCCGCAGACTACGGAAACTGAGATAGGCGTAGAGGGTCCCGACCATCACCGACGCAATCAGATAACGAAAGCCGCTGCAGGCCTCAATCACCGACCAACGGCCGTTGGGCAGGACGAAATGCAGCCCTTCCTGGTACACGGGCACGCCCATGAGACGCACGGCCGACACGGTAAACAAAGCCGTGTACTTCATCATGACAGGTAACAGGAATTCACCTGCGGGGATGCCGAACAGCAGAAACAGCAGCGGAAATTTCAGGGCCCCCGCGGCTTCGCGGCCGAGCACGCCGAAGAGCGTCAGCACCAGCATCGTGACAAGGCAGAAATGCGAGACCGATGCCACGCTGCCCAACTGCCCGAGCAGCCATCCAAAGCCGGCCACCGCGACCGGCAACAGCCAGATCGGCCACGCGCGCAGCGGACGGGTCGCCAGCACCTCGCGCTTGCGCCATACCAGCCATGCAAAGATGGGAATCACCATGAGGCCGTGGGCATAGGATTCCGAACGCCACCATACCCCGGCGATGTCAGCCGCCGTGGTGAAGTAGGCGCCAATGATCCACAGAAACACGCCGGCGATGGCCACCGGTACCGCTCGTCGTGAATTCATGCCTTGTCCGCCTCGCACGCGGCACGCGGCATGGACCGCCGCCGCGCCTCAATGAACGTCGTCACCATGTTTAACCCAGATTCCGGACGATCATGGGGCCCAGGCGATTGGCCACCCCCACCGGAAGGCGCTTCCACAGGGCAATGAAGGCGCGGTACTTGGGGTTCATGGGATTGTTCTGGGGAATCTCGTCCCGCTTGAAAAGCCGGTATTCGTACGAAAGGGGCATGGGCTCGAAGCCCCAGTTCTTCTTGAAACTGTACGGGCCCGTGCCGATCTTGCTGCGGCCATAGTCGAAGAGGCGGCAGCCCCGGGCGCAAGCCCGTCGCATCAGTTCCCAGTATTTGAAGTCGTTGGCGGCCAGATCCCGCGCCTCCATGTCGTCACCGGCGTAATAGGGCAGGATCTCTTCACGGAAGTAGAAGCTCAGCACGGAGGACAGGAGCTTCCCGTCGGCCGTGGTCACCGTCATGACTTCGCAATCCTTGCCGAACACTTCCAGCAGGGTCTCGAAGAAACGCTTGGGCAGCGCCGGCGTACCGTGGCGCAGGACATTGTCCGAATACAGGGCGAAGAAACGGTCGGCGTTGGGATCGACGTGACTCACGAGTCCGTTCTTGATGCCCTTGCGAACCATGGCGCGCTGCTTGCGCGGAATGGCCAGCATGTTCGCCTCCTCGTCGGGCAGGATCTCCTTGCGGAAGGTGACGTACAGATCCTGCCGCGGCCAGTCTTCGTGACGGGCCCGCAGGTTGCGATATTCCAGGTGCTGGACGCCGGCCTGTCGGGAAATGGTCTCCGCCTCGGCCTCCAGCGCAGCCACCGCGTCGGCGTCTGAGCCTGCCACGCCGCCATACACTGCAAACGGCAGCGAGGTCATGGAATGCCCGAAGAGGCGGCTGTTCACCTCAACCAGCGGCAGCACCGCGACGATATGCCCATCCCGTTCGGCCAGCAGGTAATGGCAACGATGGCGGAAGACCCGCTCGATGATGTCGCGCCATTCGATGCGGTGAAAGAAGGTGGCGTCGGGGCAGTCGAAGACGAATGCGTTCCAGCGCGTGGAATCGCCCGCCTGGAAGCGGCGTACGGAAATCGGTGAAGCCATGTATCGGAACCTAAGCTGACGGCGTGTCGCCGGAAAGGAACACCTCGTCCATCCGTCCCCACGCAAAATCATTGAGCAGACGGGTGAAGCGGGCCTCGGTGCGCTCCAGATTGACATAGTGGCGGAAGCGGGTCTTGGCACTCGCCTCAAGGACCACCGGTTGCCCGGGATCGAGTTCCCAGGGATGGAAGTAGAAGATCGCCGGCTTACGGTCACCTGCATTCACCTGGCGAATGCCCCACGCCGACACGCCATAAGGCAGCAGGCGGAAATAGCCGCCGCCGCCCACCGGCCAGTTCCGCCCGAAACGCCGGACCGTGGTGATGGGAATCTCGACGAGACTGTTGCCGACCGGGTACGTGAAACGCGGCGCATCGGGCACACCGTAGTGGTCATGGCGCACCGGATACACACTTGAACTGTAGACGTAACCCGCGGCCTGGATGCAGTCGTGGGCCCACGGGTTGCTCAGTCCGACCGAAAAGCTTGGCGCACGGTAGCCACGCACTTCGAGGCCGGTGATGTCTTCGAGGATCGCCTTGGCCAACCGGATGTCGCACAGGAAGGCTTCAGGCGACTGATCGCTGGCCCGCTCGTGACCATAACCATGACTGGCGATCTCGTGACCGGCTTCCGCAATGCGCCGGACCAGCGCCGGGTAGCGCTCGGCAATCCAGCCCAGGGTGAAAAACGTGCCCTTGGCACCGGCAGCATCCATCAGCGCAAGGATGCGATCCACGTTGGCTTCGACGCGACAGGGCGTGCCATCCCAGCCCGAGCGTGGAAAATGCGGCGCGAGCGCGGAAACCTGGAAGTAGTCTTCCACATCGCAGGTCAGTGCATTGACCAGTGAGCGGGCGTCGTCGACATGCGGATTCATCGGGATTCCGTTTCCTTGCCTGCCGTCTGGGACGGCTTCTGTACGGCCTGGAGAAGCTGTCCCAGCGCATTCAGCGTGGTGGACAGGGTCCGCTCCAGCAAGGCCAGACGCTCTTCAAAGCGCGCGGTGTCGAAGCCTTCGCCTGCCTTCGCCAGCGTCCGCAGGGCCTCCGGCTCCGCCGCCAGGCGCGCCAGATCGACCCCCGCAAGCCCCGCGGACAGCGCCGCTGCGGGCGTATCCGCCTGCATGGCGGGCGGCGCCACCTGCTCTTCACGCATCTCGGCCACCACCTGCTCCACGATGGCAGCGGAGATTCGGCGCTGTTCCGTCAGGAATGCGGCCAGCAGGACGCGATCGCAGACTGCGTTGATGCGGCGGGGAATGCCCTGGGAACTTGCATGGATCGCGGCCAGCGCGTCCGCGTCGAAAGACGGCACACCGCGCCAGCCGACGCAATTGAGGCGGTGTTCGATATAGGCCTGGGTCTCGGTTGCATCCAGCGGGCCAAGGTGGAAGGACGCGATCACGCGCTGGCGCAGCTGCAGCATCTGCGGACTTTGCATGATGGCGCGGAATTCCGGCTGGCCAACGAGGAAGCTCTGCAGCAGCGCATGGTCCTCGAGCTGGAAGTTGGAGAGCATGCGCAGCTCCTCGACCGCCCGGGGAGTCAGATTCTGGGCCTCATCGACCACCAGCAGCGCACGCTTGCCGGCTGCAGCCACCGAGACCAGATAGGTTTCAATGGCCACCAGCAGATCGCTCTTGCTCATCTGCCGGCTCGGAATGCCGAAGGCGGCGGCCACCAGACGGAGGATGTCGTCCGCGTCGATCTGTGTGCTGACCAGATTGGCCGCCACGATCTTGGACGGATCGAGCTTTTCAAGCAGGCTGCGCACGAGCAGCGTTTTGCCCGCCCCTACCTCGCCGGTGATCACGATGAAGCCTTCGTTCTGGTGCAGTCCGTACTCCAGATAGGCCATCGCCCGCCGGTGACCGCGGCTGCCATAGAAGAAGCTGGGGTCCGGATTGAGCTGGAACGGCTTGCCGCGCAAGCCAAAATGGGATTCGTACATGAGCGGTCAGAAGAGGATGATCACGCTCCCCAGCAGCGCGTTTTCGGTGTATTCGGTGGTGCCGGTGGCCCGGCTGTGGCGGTAGGTCAGAGAGCCGCTGGAACGACGGGTGAAGGACGTGGAGAGGCCCGCCGTCGCTCGCCGGGTCTTGTTGGTGAAGGACGGCGTCGTGGCACTGCCGTCAGCCTGCGTGCGGATCAGCGTCATGTCGGCCGTCGCGGATGTAAGCGGCGTCAGGCGATGATTCAGCATCAGACTGCCGCTGCTGTCGGTCACACGGGTGGCGTTGATGAATTCCCCGCCGAGCGCCGCAGTCTGGCTGACCAGCGAGCTGCGCTCCGAGCGGTAGCCGCTGAACATGAACGTCGTCCGTCGCAGCCCCACGTAGGAAGCCCCGAACTGCAGGCGGCGATCAAGGAAGACCCCGTTGTTGAGCACCGACTGGCTGATGCCGATCTGCTGATCGGTGGACACCCCCTGATTGGTCAGGTAAGTCCGGACCGCCTGATCGCGGGCAACCGGATCCGGATAGCGCGATGCGAGCAGGCCCATGAGGAGATCGTAGGCCGTCGTGAGGGACGTTGCGCTGAGCGCCTGGCTGGTGCTGGTGACGTCCTTGGAGAACTTTGCATTGAAGACGAACGGACCCGTGGAGTAGTCCCCGCTCATCTGGTATCCGGGCCCGAAGAAGCGATCTTCCCAGGTGGCGGACACGCGGCCGAACGCAGACGGCTTCCAGTCGAAACCGGCCCCCACGATGGTGGATTGCTGGGTATTGCTGCTGTTGTAGTTGTTGCCTTCACCACCGCCAATCACCCGCAGCTGCAGCTGCGGCGTCACCCGGCTCATCAGCGTGAGCCGCGCCGACTGAAGATGCAGATCACGGCGTCCGGTCTGGGAAACCTGATTGTCGCTGAACGCCAGCGACCAGCCGGACTGCCCGAACGCGGTTTCATCCACGAGGCTGCCCGACCACATCTGCTGTTGCATGCGCTGGAAGGACCCGGAGCTGGCGGAGGACGAGTTGATGTCGTAGCGCAGTTCCGCCACACCCGAATTGTGGAAATGACCGCGCAGGTACGGGCTGATACCGACGTTCCGGACATTGGTCTGGTTGGCGCGGCCCGTCACCTGATCGCCCGGACGCACGCCGAGCACCGAGGCGACTTCACGGGATTCCGATCCCCGCACGTCCACATACGCAAATTTTTCGACAGCCTCGACACTTCCTGTCCCGTTGAACGTCAGGAAACTGGTGTTGAGGTTCGAATTGTTGGCGTAGAAGAGACTCGCGACGCTGGCGCGCAGGTTCCCCTGGGCGCGACCTCCCCGACTGTTCAGCTCCATGGACGGAATGATGCCGGTGATGTAATCGGACTTGGACGACGCATTGCCCCCCGTCCCGCTCCCGCGGCTCAGGTCGACGTTGTCGGTGATCGTCTCGGTCAGGCGCAGCGAGGGGGAGAACGTCACCTGATGATCCTGAGCCAGCACGGACATGCTCGTCAGGGCAAGCGGAATGGTCAGGACGCTCATCCGGACGACGGTCCGGGACAGAGCTCGACCGTGAACGGGGCTTCGGCGCTTCACGCATTCTCCTTCTGGGATTGCCCGTAGCCGTAGCCATAGCCGTAACCGTATCCGTAGCCATAACCGTAGCCGTAAGCACCGGAGCCCGCCTGGAGCGCCTTGTTGAGCAGCATCAGCTTCACCGGGCAGGCCTCGATCGTGGAGATCGCCTGCTTGACCGCGGCCTGCGTGGTCTTGTTGGACTCCACCACCATCACGATCTGGCCCATGTGGGTCGCCAGCACGCGGGATTCCGTCGTCACCAGCAGCGGCGGCGAATCGAACACCACGATCCGGTCGGAATATCGGACGGCCAGCTCAGCCAGCAGGTTGTTCATGGCGTCGGACGCCAGCAGCTCCGTCGCGCGCGGATGGGGCGTACCCGCCGGCAACAGGGTGAGCTTGTCGATGTTGGTCTTGAGCAGCACATCACCGAGTTCCACGTCATCCGTGGTCAGGACGTCCATCAGACCCTTCTTCGGCGGCAGACCCAGGATGTTCAGAATGGATGGACGGGATACGTCGGCGTCGATCAGCAGCACCGTGTGGTCGAGTTCCATGGCCATGCTGATGGCCAGATTGATGGAACTGAAGCTCTTGCCCTCGCCGGGCAGGGAGCTGGTGACCATGATGAGGTTTGCACTGTCTACCGCCGCCGCGCCCTTGCCCTGGATATTGCGCAGCAGCGGCCGCTTGATGATCCGGTATTCGTCACCGATCAGGGAACGTGGCGCATTGGGCGTCACCACGCCGATGGACGCGAGGCGTTCGAGATCGATCTCGACGCTGCGGGCGGTTGATGCGCGGGGGCGGGACGACACTGACGCTTCGGGCGCCGCAGACGGAACCGGCAACGGCACCTCGGCCACCGGGGCAGCCTCTACGGTCACGGCAGCGGTCACCGCCGCGATCACGGGCGCAGGCTGTTCGACCGGCGTGCCGACCGGCTCGATGCGCCCCTCGGCCGATCCGGCAACCGGTGCGGCCTCGACCGTCGCACCGGCGCTGGCAGCCGCGGCCGCCTTCTGAAGTTGTTCGAGCCGTTCAACGGCCTTTTCGATAATGCTCATATCCGCCTCTCACGCGACCTTGGCCAGCAACAACCAGACGGTCATCGCCCCGAACAGCCCCACCAGGGCACCTACTCCGCCGAGGAACACGATGCGGCCGCGACGTTGCGTGCCCATCCGCTCGGGGTCCGCGATCATGCTCACCGCGCCGAGAACCGGCAGACCGGTGACATCGCGCAGAACCTGCATGTCGGTGAACACGGGACGGATCTGACTCATCATGAAGCTCACGACAGCGCCCAGCAGCAACGCCGCCAAGCCGGCACCCGGCATCAGCAGCAGGCGGTTGGGGGCCGCGGGCTTGCTCGGCAAGGTCGGTGGATCGATCAGGCGGAAGTCCGCGACACCCGAGGTCGCCCCCATTTCCACGGCCATGGTGGCCGACTCGCGGCGGGCCACGAGGGCGTCGTAGTTCTTCTTGTTGATGTCGTGGTCCCGGTTCAGCTGCGTGTATTCGGCCTCGAGCTGCGGCACCATGCGCGACGCGGACGACAGATTCTGCTGGCGCGCCTCGTATTCCGACACGCGGGCCTTCAGGGACGCCACATTGGCTTCCGCCTCGGCTAGGGACATCTTCATCTGCTGGAACACCGGGTTGCTGTTGATCGACCCGACGGTGCTCGGCCCGGCCTTGCGCCGGGACTGGATTTCCTGATTCTTCTGGGCTTCCAGCTGTTCGATCACCTTGCGCGTGCCGATCACGTCCGGATGTTGATCGGTATATTTCTGCAGCAGGGAATCCAGATTCTTCTTCTGGGCCTCGATGCGGCCATCGAGTTCAGGGACTGACACCGATGCGAGGGCGGAACTGCTGGGATTCTCCGGCAGCAGGACGGGATCCTCGCCTGCCAGTTGACGCTTCAGTGCGTCACGGGAATTCTCGGCTTCGCGCAGGGCGAGACGGGCCTGATTGAGCTGTTCGTTCACTTCGCCCATCTTCGAGAAATAATCCCGACCGCCAGCCCCCATGGTGCTCAGATTGCGCAGTTTGAATTCCTTCAGGCGGTTTTCGGCCTCCTCGAGCTTCTGCTCGTAGGTCTTAATCTGCTCTTCGATGAACTTGCGCGCCGTATCGGAATCCTTGCGCTTGTCGCCGAGACCGGACTCCACGAAGATCGAGACGAGGGACTGCACGACACGCTTGGCGCGTTCCGCGTTGGTGTCCTTGTAGGCCAGCGTGTAGATGTTGTCACGACCCGCCTCGCGGATCTCGAGGGCCTTGGTCACGCCGACGATCAGGGCCTCGCGCTCTTCCTTGGTCTTGACGGCCAGGTCCAGGTCGGCCATGCGGATCAGCTTTTCCACGTTGGGGCGGCTGATCAGTGTGCGGGAAAGGATGTTGATCTGCTGTTCCACGTTGGGCTGCACGGCAAGCCCCGACATCAGCGGCCGCAGGATGGACTGGGTATCCACGTAGACCCGCGCCGAAGACTCGTAGCGGTCGGGTAGCAGATACACCGTGGCGGCCGCAATCGGGCCGACGATCCACGCCGCCGCGAGCCCCCACCAGCGGTACAGCCACATGCCGCGGAGGATGACCGACAGCTGTCTTAAGATATCTTCCATCAGGAATTTCCGGTAGCGCTCCCCGGCCTGCCGGCCAGGGAGTCAGACATGAGAACGATCAGAACCAGCTCTGGGGGATGATCACAACGTCGCCGGGCTTGACTTCGGCGTTGGCGGACACGTCGCCGCGCTTGATGAGGTCACGCAGACGCACGCCGTATTCGGCGTTGTTGTCGGAGGTCCGCAGGATCTTGGCCCGGTTGCCGTCCGCGAAATCGGTCAGACCACCCACCGCGATCATCACGTCGAGGAGCGTCATCTTCTGCTTGTACGACAAGGTCTGCGGCCGGGCCACTTCGCCCACGACCCGCACCTGCTCGGCGTAAGGGCCGACAAAGTCGGTGACGATGACCGTGACGACCGGGTCCCGGATGTACTTGGAAAGCGCCTTTTCGATCTCGCGGGCAAGGGTGCTGGAGTCACGACCGGAGGCCGGCAGGTCTTCCACCAGCGGTGTCGTGATCTTGCCGTCGGGACGGACCGGCACCGTCATGGACAATTCGGGGTTGCGCCAGACCACGATGTTGACCTTGTCACCGGGGCCGATCAGATAGTTGTACTCGGGCGTGGTGGCTGTCGCCGGCGGAGGCGGCAGTTTGGTGGCGCAGCCCGTTGCAAGGACCACCGCCAGGGTCAGGAGACCCGTCGTCACGATGCGTTTCATAGACTACTTCCCCTGTACATGGCCCTAAATCGGCCTGGAATGATAACGAGCGGATATTACGGCAGAGAACAGCGCTTCCCGGAGAAAAACGTCACGAGCAACAAAACCTTTAATGCACGTGCTATTACATCCGGGTTGGGAAGCCTATCCAGCCGGCAAGCGGGCCATCGCGGCCCGCCCGGGGACGCCGGCTCAGAACGACCAGCGGGCCTGCGTGTAGGCCCTGTCGCGCGTGTCGTACATGCCGAAGAGCCCGGTGGATTGGCCACCGAAGCTGTCCACGCCAAACACGACCTTGAGGTTGCGGCTCGCGGACCAGACGAGTTTGGGCCGGAACATGAAGTCGGTACGATTGACACTGGAGACGAACAGGGCTTCCGCCTCCCAGTTGTTGGAGAGCTTGGTGTTCAGCAGCACGCTGGCGCCGCCTTCGATCCGATCCTGACCGATTCGGGGGTCGAAATCCAGGTAACGCCGGGCGAAATACTGGAGATTCACACGCCCGTCCCGGAATGCGGGGATGTCCACCCCGACGACGTAATCCAGCGTGTTCTGGGCAATCAGACCGAAGTCTACGGTGGGATCGAGGGTGTTGAATTCGCGCCCGCGGGTCTGCACCAGTTCGCCCTTCAGCACAAAGGCGCCGAGATCCTTAGAGACCGTGCCGCCCGCCTGACTGATGCGCAGGTGACGCGGCTCGAACACCGGAGAAGTGATGCTGCCCAGACGGAAGAAGGTCTGCGAAACGTCCATGCTGCGATAGTAGAAGCCGGACACATCCCAGCCTGCGGCAAGGGTGGACAGCCTCCCGCCCCAGTTGGTATTGCCCAGGGAATTGGACGGTTTGACCTCCCCCAGCACCGGCACGCCGGCCGGGATCGGATAGAACTCCGCGCCAGGCTTGCCGATCCGGTCATAGGACGGCACCGGGATCCAGATCAGCTCGGCGTGGGTATCGCCGAAGTAGTACTCGCCCCGCGCCGCCCACTGCGGAATCCGCAACTGGTCGAAATCGGGCAGGTAAAACGTCCGCAGATCCCGCGCAGACACGACATCGGCGAAGAACAGTCCGACCATCTCGCCCCACACGATGTGCTGACGGCCGAGACGCACATCCACATCACCGACCGAGAAGTCCACATAGGTCTCGCGCAGATCGAAGCCCAGTTGCTGATCACGACGCACCGCATCCGGGTAGAACCCATTGTCGATGGCGAACACCGCGTCGGCGTCCGCCCGACCCGAGATCTTCCACTTCAGACCAGCGCTGCCACCGGTCGCCCCCAATTCCAGACGCGAGCGGGCCATGGACCAGTGCTCGGGGCTGGCATAGGTGCGCGCCAGGTCGAACTGCAGCACACCCGTCGTGCGTGCCCCCTCGTCCGCCACATCCAGGCCCGCATCGTCCCCTTCTTCATCAGCGTGGACAGGCGTGCCGGTGCACAGGGCCAGTGCGGCCAGAAGCGCCGCGGCATTGCGGGCGAGCGTCGTCGTTTTCATAGGATTCAAATCTCCGGATCATCTTCGGGCTTGCGCCGGTCCTGCACGAAAATCCAACTGCCCTCACGTTTCATGCCGAGAGCGGTAATCTGGCCATCTTCCATCCGGACGAGACGGTCGGCCCGGTTCATGACCCGCTTGTCGTGGGTCGAGAAGACGAAGGTTGTGCCCGCATTCTGATTGATCTCACGCATCAGGTTGAGGATGCTCTCGCCGGTCCGCCGGTCCAGGTTGGCGGTCGGCTCATCGGCCAGCACCACCCTGGAATGGGTGACCAGGGCTCGGGCAATGGCCACCCGCTGACGCTGGCCGCCGGAGAGCTGATTCGGACGATGATCAGCATACTTGGTCAGGCCAACCATGTTCAGATAGAACGCAACCCGCTCCGCCCGCTCTTCCTTGGTCAGTTCGGTCATCTGCAGGAGCGGATATTCCACGTTTTCCTGAGCGGACAATACCGGAAGCAGGTTGAACGTCTGGAACACGAAACCCAGGGTGCGTGCCCGCACATCCGCCAGACTGTCGGGCGTCTGCCCCGAGACGTCGATGCCTTCGATTTCGACGCGCCCCTTGCTCGGCGTATCGATGCACCCCATGATATTCAGAAGTGTCGATTTGCCGCTACCGGACGGACCCGCGATGGCCATGAACACCCCGGGCTCCACCACGAGGGACACACCCTCCAGGGCGGTGACCGTCTGTTCGCCGAGGAGATAGGTCTTACTGACGTTTTCGACACGAATGATCGACATGTACGCGCTGCACTATGTTGTTTGCTTGCGAAGGATAACACCGTGACCCCTCAAAATCCCCTCTGGCCCCGCCGGAATCTGCTCTTCCGCCTCCTGCCGGCAGCCCTGCTGGCCCTTTCCAGCCTGCCCATCCATGCGGAAGACGACGAATTCGCGAAAAACCTCGTCGCCAAGGCCGATGAAGTGCGCTTTCCCCGCGAAGGATTCCAGGTGGACATCATCGTGGATTCGACGAGCCCGGGCGAAGATCCGGACCAGCACAAGTACCGGATTCTATCCAAAGGCAATGAGAACACGATTGTGCAGACCCTCGAGCCGGCGTCCGATCGGGGCCAGGCCATGCTGATGCGGGGCCGCGACCTGTGGGTCTATCTGCCCAATGTCTCGCAGCCGGTGCGTCTGTCCCTCGCCCAGCGTCTGACGGGACAGGTCGCCAACGGCGATCTGGCGCGCGCCAACTTCGCCGGTGACTATGATCCGAAGCTGTTACGGACTGACACGCTGGATGGCGACAAGGTGCACGTCCTGGAACTGCGTGCCAACGACCGCAGCGTCACCTACAGCAAGGTGCTCTACTGGGTGCGCGCCTCCAACAATTACCCGGTCAGGGCCGAGTTCTACTCGGCCTCCGACCGCTTGATGAAGACCTGTCGCTTCGAGAAGTACCAGACCCTGGGCGGTCGTGCCCGCCCAACCCAGCTGATCATGGAGGACGCACTGCGCAAGGGCGACATGTCGGTCCTGCATTACTCGCACATGGCGCTCAAGGATCTGCCGGACCGCATTTTCACCAAGCAGTACATGGACAAACTGAATCGGGTCGATTAACCCGATGCGCCCCTTCAGGCCAGCGTGACAGGGGCTTCCCCGGCGGGCGGAGCGATGCGAGGCAGGCCGGCGTACAGCGCCTGCCGCAATGCCTCGGCACCGCCCGCCGGTTCGTCGAGATCCAGCCTGCGCACCACGCCGGCAATCCGCAGGTCGGCGCCGTCCGCATCGACACCCAGGATGGTCACGCCGGCCGGCGCAGTGCGCGCCAATTCGGCGGTCAGCTCGCGCTCCACGGTGGCAGTTGGCTGCCAGCCCGTCGCAGGCGCGTCACACCAGCCCATGCGCGCGAAGCCTCCGATCAGACGTACGCGCTCGATGCCCATCCGGAAGAAGCGGAAATCCCCGAGCTGCAGATAATCTGCCGCTTCCGGCCGGTAGGACAGATAACGTTCGCGCGCCGCGGGCTCGAGATCGCAGGGCACGACATGCCCCATGAGGGTCGCCCGCGGCTGCTCGAGGGGCGACGTCGAGGTTTCCGCCACCAGCAGACTGGCCCGTGAATCGGCCAGCAGATTGCGGGTGTGTTCGGCCAGAGCACTGATCAGGAAGAGCGGCGCGCCACCACCATCCAGGGCGTAAGGCAACAAGGTGACAAAAGGGTAGCCCGGCATCGTCACCGACCGGGTTCCAAGCGCGCCCTGATTGCAGGACCGCAGGAGCGCCCGGACTTCCCGCGGATCGACTTGAGTCACGCCCACCTCAGGCGCCCCGCTGGCGGCGTGTCTCGAACAGACAGATCCCGCTCGCCACCGACACGTTCAGGCTTTCGACGGAGCCGTACATGGGAATCCTCACCAGCTCGTCGCAGGTTTCGCGCGTGAGCCGACGCAGACCGTCTCCTTCAGCGCCCAGTACCCAGGCCACGGACGCCTTCTGCTCCACCTCGTAAAGGGATTTGTCCGCCTCGCCCGCCGTACCAAGCACCCACACGCCGGCTTCCTGCATCTCCCGCAAGGCGCGGGCCAGATTGGTGACGGTGATGTAAGGCACGGTGTCCGCCGCACCGCTCGCCACCTTGACGGCCGTGGCGTTGAGGCCGACCGCCCGGTCTTTGGGCGCAATGACCGCGTGGGCACCGGCAGCGTCCGCCACCCGCAGGCAGGCACCCAGATTATGGGGATCCTGGATGCCGTCCAGGACCAGCAGGAGGGCTGCGCCGTCGAGGCTGTCGAGCAGGTCCGGCAGCATGACCTCCCGCCGCCGGCCATCGATGCGCGCGACAACGCCCTGATGACGGCGCGTGCCGACCATCTTGTCGAGACGTTCGCCTTCGGAGGGAATCAGGCGCACACCCAGTTGCTCGGCCTGACGGAGGAAGTCCCGCGCGCGGCCGTCCGAACGCTGGGCGTCGATGTAGATTTCGAAAACCGCTTCCGGATCGTGACGCAGCTTGGCCAGGACCGCGTGAAAACCATAGATGAGACGGGAACTGGCGGATTCAGACACGGGATTTCGCTTTCTTCTTGGTGCCGCCGGCTGCGCGCTTGGACGGGCCGGTGGAGGTGGAAGCCCGTGATCCGGCAGGCTTGGAGGACGTCTTGGTCGGCTTGGAGGGTTTCGATGCCTTGGCGGCCTTGGACGGTTTGGCGGCCTTGGACGTTTGCACCGACTTGGCAGGCTTGACCGGCGAACCGCCCGCATCCCCGGTCTTCGAGGCCGACCGAGCCCGACGCGGCGCGGTCTGGACCGGTGACTCCGGGGACACGATCGGGGCCATGACCTCGGCACCCGCAGTCCCATTGGCCACACGCCGGCGCCGGGCTGGCGCGGGCGTCTCGGCGGCGGCATCACCGCGCTCGGCCTCGGGCTGCCGGGCTGGCAGTGGGCCTTCGAGCAGGCGGAAGTCGATCTTCCCGGCTTCCATGTTCACCCGCACCAGTTGCACGCGCACCCGGTCCGACAGTCGATAACGCTTGCCGGTCCGCTCGCCGACCAGGGTGTGATGGGCATCGTCGAAGTGATAGTAGTCGTTACCCAGGTCAGAGATGTGCACCAGGCCTTCGACGAACACGTCATCCAGGGCGACGAAGAGGCCGAAGGGCACGACGGCGGACACACTGCCGATGAACTCCTCGCCGATGCGGTCACGCATGTAGTAGCACTTGAGCCAGTTCTCCACGTCCCGGTCGGCCTCGTCGGCCCGTCGCTCGGTCATGGAGCAATGCAGGCCGATGGCCTCCCACTCGCCCGATTCCTGCGGCGGCTGATAGCGTTCGCCGGTGAGCACCGCCTTGATGGCACGGTGGACCAACAGGTCAGGGTAGCGCCGGATCGGTGACGTGAAATGGGTGTAGGCCTCGTAGGCCAGCCCGAAGTGCCCCAGATTGTCCGGGCTGTAAACGGCCTGGCGCAGGGAGCGCAGCATGACCGTCTGGAGCAGTTGCAGGTCCGGCCGGCCCTGCAGGCTGGCCAGCAGCCGCGCGTAATCGCCCGCGTGGGGATCGTCGCCGCCGGGGAGCTGAAGTCCGAAGGATCCCAGGAATTCCCGCAATTTCACGAGCTTTTCGGGCGTCGGGCCTTCATGGACCCGGTACAGCGCCGGATGCTCGTGGCGCTGCAGGAACTCCGACGCGCACACGTTGGCGGCCAGCATGCACTCTTCGATCAGGCGATGGGCATCGTTGCGGCTTTCGGGCACGATCTTCTCGATCTTGCCTTGATCATCGAAGATCATCCGCGTTTCCTGCGTTTCAAAATCGATCGCACCCCGCTTGGCCCGCGCCTTGAGGAGCACCCGGAACAGCTTGTCCAGGTTCTGCAGATGGGGCAGCAAGGCACCGACGGTCTCCAGCGCCGCCGGATCCTGATCGTAAAGGGCAGCCGCCACCTGGGTGTAGGTGAGCCGCGCGTGGGAGAACATCACCGCCGGATAGAAGCGGAACTGCTTGATCGTGCCGGTCTGGGTGATGGCCATGTCGCACACCATGCACAGGCGCTCCACCTGCGGGTTGAGCGAACACAGGCCGTTGGAGAGCTTCTCCGGCAGCATCGGGATGACCCGCCGCGGGAAATACACCGAGTTGCCCCGCTCGTAAGCCGAATCGTCCAGGGCCGAGCCGGGGCGCACGTAGTGGGAGACATCCGCGATCGCCACCACCAGCCGGAAACCCCGTCCCTGGCGCTCGCAATAGACGGCGTCGTCAAAGTCACGGGCGGTTTCGCCGTCGATGGTCACCAGCGGCAGGCCGGTGATGTCCTCGCGGCCCTTCCAGTCGGTCTTGCGCACCTTGTCCGGCAGGCGCCGGGTCTGCTCCTTGGCGGCGGACGGGAACTCGAAAGGCAACTCGTGCTTGCGCAGGGCGATCTCGATTTCCATGCCGGGATCGGCGTAATTGCCCAGCACCTCGACGACGCGCCCGACAGGCTGGGCGTAGCGGGTCGGCTGCTGGACCAGTTCCACCACCACGACCTGACCGGCCGTCACCTTGGCCTTGCCAGCGGAGGCGAGCAGGATTTCCTGGGCGATGCGACGGTTTTCCGGCACCACCAGCGTGACCCCGTTCTCCACAAGCACGCGCCCGACGATGCGGGTGTTGGCCCGCTCGAGCACCTCGACGAGCTTGCCTTCGGGCCGCCCGCGCCGGTCGGTGCCAGCAATGCGCACAAGGGCCCGATCACCATGCAGCACCTCGCGCATCTCGTTGGGGCCGAGGAAGATGTCCTGCCCTTCCCCGTCCGGCACTAGAAAACCGTAGCCGTCCGGATGGCCCTGGACCGTCCCACGGATCAGATCCGCCTTGTTCGGCAGCAGGTAGGCATTGCGCCGGTTGCGCACCAGCTGACCATCCCGCTCCATGGCGAAGAGACGGCGTTCGAAGAATTCGCGCTCATGGGACGCGATGTCCATGGCATCGACGAGGTCAGCCAGGCTCAGGGGCACGCCGCGGTCGGCGAGCACCTGTTCGATGAACTCCCGACTCGGGAGGGGAAATTCGTAAGTTGCCACTTCCCGCTCGTAAAACGGGTCGCTGCGGCGGAATGCACTCAGTTTTTTGGGTGTCTTGGGTTTAGGCATTGACAGGGATGATTGCTCTTCTATAATGGCGTCTTCGTTGCCCAGATGGCGAAATTGGTAGACGCGCTAGTTTCAGGTACTAGTGCCGCGAGGCGTGGAGGTTCGAGTCCTCTTCTGGGCACCAGAGATATTCAAGAGAGAGCCGGTCGATTCGACCGGCTTTTTCTTTGTGTGTGTTGACAAGCAGGGGCGCGTTCTGAAGGACAGGAAACAGCGCAAAAGGATTGCAGGATCGACAAGCCGGACCGCGGAGAGTTTTCCGCGTGCCGGCTTTTTTTCATTGTGGTCGTCGTCGATCTCAGGCGCCGAAGGGATGGCGCTTGAGGATCGTCTCATCCCGCTCCGGACCCGTGGAGATCACGTCGATGGAGACTTCGCAGATTTCCTCGATGCGGTGCAGATAGGCCCGCGCTTCAGGCGGCAGCGCATCCCAGGTACGGGCACCGAAGGTGCTGCCAGTCCAGCCCGGCATGGTCTCGAGAATGGGTTCGCAGCGAACGACCTCATCCGCCCCCATGGGAAGCAGGTCAACGCGCTTGCCGTCAAGCATGTAGCCGGTACACAGCTTGAGCTCGGTGAGGCCGTCGAGCACGTCGAGCTTGGTGATGCACAGGCCGGACACGCCGTTGATGATGATCGAACGCTTCAGAGCCGCCAGATCGAGCCAGCCACAGCGCCGCTTGCGCCCGGTGACCGTACCGAATTCCCGACCGACCGTGGACATCTGGTAGCCCGGCGTACCCGGCGTCTCGAAATCCAGTTCGGTGGGGAACGGTCCGCCGCCGACACGGGTGCAGTAGGCCTTGGTGATGCCCAGCACGTAGTGCAGCCGGCCGGGACCGACACCGGAACCGGCCGCGGCCTGCCCCGCCACGCAATTGCTGGACGTGACGAAGGGGTACGTCCCATGATCGATGTCCAGCAGCGTGCCCTGAGCGCCTTCGAACAGCAGGTTGCCCCCCGCCTTGTTGAGGGCGTAGAGATCGGCTGACACGTCGCAGACCATGGGTTTGATCTCTTCCGCGTCGGCCATGGCCTGGTCGTAGACCGACTGGAAATCCACCGGATCGGCGCCCAGGTATTGGGTCAGCACGAAGTTGTGGTACTCCAGCAGTTCCTTGAGCTTCTCGGCGAAACGGGCCGGGTTGAACAGGTCGTAGACCCGCAGCGCCCGCCGTGCCACCTTGTCTTCGTAGGTCGGGCCGATGCCCTTGCCGGTGGTGCCGATCTTATCGCCAGCACTCTTGCGGGCTTCCCGCGCACGATCCACCGCCGCGTGATACCCCAGGATGATCGGACAGCCCGGGCTGATGCGCAGCCGCTCACGCACCTTGATGCCACCAGACTCCAGGCCGCGCACCTCGGACAGCAGGTGATGGATATCGAGCACCACACCGTTCCCGATGAAGCACTTCACGCCCTCGCGAACGATGCCCGACGGCACCAGATTGAGCTTGTATTCATTGCTGCCCACCACCAGCGTATGGCCCGCATTATGGCCGCCCTGAAAGCGGACCACGCCTTCGGCCTGATCGGTCAGCCAGTCGACGATCTTGCCCTTGCCCTCGTCGCCCCACTGGGTGCCCACCACTACAACGTTCTTTGCCATGCGTTCATTCTCCTTGAAGCGGTTCAACCTGCCAGGCACCGCCCCGCAGAACCAGTCGCCGGTCACAGCCGGCCTCACGCCACGTGCCGTCATGGCCGGGCAATTCAATCACGACGATCTCGCCCGACGCACGCAGCCGGCCGACCTCCTGGGCAAATCCCGGCGCCGAGCACTCGCCGGCGAGGATCATGCCCCGCCCTGCCCCGTCGGGCGTCTGGGCCGCCAGTTCGCGCAGATCCAGGCTGAAGCCCGTGGCCGGCCGACCACGCCCGAAGGCCGTCCCGACCCGGTCGTAGCGCCCGCCCTGGGCGAGGGCCACCGGCGAGGTGCCGCCGTACGCGGCAAACATCACGCCGCTGTGGTAGTGGTAACCGCGCAGGTCCGCCAGATCGAAGCTGATGGGTAGATCGGCGAGAAGTCGCGACAGCGACTCCAGATCATCCAGTGCGCCCCGAACATCCGCATCATCCAACCCGCTCAAAACCCCACGGGCACGCTCGAGCACTTCGGGCCCGCCATACAGGGTCGGCAGCACCAGCAGCGCGGAGCGGACCGCCTCCGGCGCGTCACCAAGAAGATCACGCAAGCCGGGAATGTCCTTGGACTGCAAACAATCGAACAACGATTCCTGCTGCTCGTCCCGCAGCCCTGCCCGCGCCGCCAGGGCACGGAACAGTCCCACATGACCGAGATCGATGCGTGACGTGGTGACGCCCGCAATCTGCAAGGACTCGGCCAGCAGCCGGATCACTTCCGCATCCGCCTCGAGGCCGGCATGACCGTAAAGCTCGGCCCCCAACTGAAGGGGCTCGCGGGTCGCCGTCAACGAAGACGGCAAGGCATGGGCCACACTGCCGCAATAGCACAGCCGTGCAACGCCCTGCCGGTTGAGCAGGTGCGCGTCGATGCGTGCCACCTGCGGCGTGATGTCAGCCCGCACGCCCATGGTCCGGCCGGAGAGCTGGTCCACGAGCTTGAGCGTCTTGAGCTGCAGATCCTGACCGGCACCGGTCAGCAGGGATTCAAGATATTCGAGCAGCGGCGGCATCACGAGCTGGTAGCCATTGAGCCGGAATGCATCGAGCAGACGGCAACGCAGACTTTCCAGCTTTTCGGCCTCTGCCGGCAGGACGTCCTGGATATGTTCGGGTAGAACCCAACGCAACATGGGCATGGTGTCTCAGGAAAAAACGATCAGTACGATCAGGCCGACGAGCATGGAGCTGAGTCCGATGAAACGGATCTGCCCGTCGGACATGCGCACGAGACGGGTGAAGGTCTCGCGCCACATCTTGGGCGCCACAAAGGGCAACAGGCCTTCAAGCACCAGCATCAGTGCGAAAGCCAGAAACAGGGAGGATCCCATTATTTTGCGCTCTTGCCGCCCTTGTTCGCGTCCGCCGGTGCGGTCGCCGTGCCTCGGCCGCCGGCACTCTTCATGTACTTGAAGAAATCGGCGTTGGGCTCGAGCACGAGCACGTCGGACTTGCTCTTGAAGCTGTTCCGGTAGGCATCGAGACTGCGGTAGAAGGCAAAGAACTCCGGATTCTGGCTGAAAGCCTGGGCGTAGATCGCGGATGCCTTGGCATCGCCTTCGCCCTTGACCTTCTGGGCTTCGCGATAGGCCTCGGCGACGATGACTTCGCGCTGCTTGTCGGCGTCGGCACGGATCTTTTCGGCGTCGGCGGCGCCCTGGGAGCGCAGTTCGTTGGCCACCCGCTTGCGTTCGGCTTCCATGCGGCGATAGACGGACTCGGACACTTCGAGGGGCAGATCGACGCGCTTCAGGCGCACATCCACAATCTGCACGCCGATCTTGCGGGCATCCTGATCGGCCTTGACGCGCATCTCGTCCATGATCTTCTCGCGCTCGCCGGAGACGACCTCATGAACCGTACGCTTACCGAACTCTTCACGCAGGCCCGCATTCACGGTCTGCTCAAGACGGGTCTTGGCCCGCGACTCATCACCGCCGACGGAAATGTAGTAGAGCTTGGGATCGACGATCCGCCACTTGACGAACAGATCCACCAGCACGTTCTTCTTTTCCGAGGTGATGAAGCGCTCCGGCTCATTGGAATCCATCGTCAGGATGCGCCGGTCGAAATAGCGCACGTTCTGGATCAAGGGAATCTTCACGTGCAGACCGGGCTCCGTGAGCTGGCCCTTGACCTCGCCAAGCTGGAACACCAGAGCGTACTGACGCTGGTCAACGGAGAAGAGCGACATGGACATCAGCGCCACCACGAAGAGCAGAACGCCGATGAAAAAGGGTGCGCGGTCACGCATTAGCGGTCTCCCCTCTCGCGGTTACGCATCGCCTCGCGCGTGCGGGATTCGCCGGACAGCGCGTCGGGCCGTGGCGGTGCCGGGCTATTGTCTGCGGCAACGGCAGCGGCAGGCACCTGGGGACGCGTCTGGGCGGCAGCCTCCGGTGTTACCGCGCCGGACGCCTGAGCCGCGGTGGCGGCAATCAGCTTGTCGAGGGGCAGATAAAGCAGATTCCCGCTCCCTTTGCTGTCGATCACCACCTTCGAACTGTTGGACATGATCTGCTGCATTGTTTCCAGGTACATGCGCTGACGCGTGACCTCCGGCGCCTTGGCGTACTCGGTGTAGATCTGGCGGAAGCGCGACGCATCGCCCTCGGCCTGCGCGACCACCCGCCCCTTGTACGCATCCGCCTCTTCGAGCAGACGGGACGCCGTGCCGCGGGCACGGGGAATGACATCGTTGGCGTAGGCCTGCCCCTCATTCTTCTGGCGCTCCCGGTCCTGCCCCGCCTTCACCGCGTCGTCGAACGCTGCCTGCACCTGCTCCGGTGGCTGGGCATTCTGCATGGTGACCTTGCTGATCTGGATGCCCGTGGCGTAGCGGTCGAGGATGTCCTGCATGAGCTTGTGGGCATTGGCGGCCACCTGCTCACGACCTTCATAGAGGACGAAGTCCATCTTGCTCTTGCCGACCACCTCACGCACCGCAGTCTCGGCGGCCTGGATCACGGAATCGTCGGCGTTGCGGTTGTTGAAGAGATATTGCTGTGGATCCTTGAGGATGTACTGCACCGCGAACTGGATATTCACGATGTTTTCGTCATCCGTGAGCATCAGGGCTTCCTTGAGCACCTTGTTGCGCTCTGAACCGCGATAGCCGATCTCGACGGTGCGCACACCCGTCTGGTTCACGAGTTCATGGGTCTGGACCGGGTATGGCAGCCGCCAGCGCAGGCCCGGCTCCGTCGCCTCGACGAAGCGCCCGAATTGCAGGACGATGCCGCGCTGGCTGGCGTCTACGATGTAGAAACCGCTGGCCAGCCAGATCACCACCGCCAACGCCAGGATCAGGCCAACGCCCCCGCCGAACTGGCGGAAATTCAGTTCGGGCATCCGGTCGCCGCCCCCCGAATCACCGCCGCCGTCACCGCCACGGCCGGGCTGGCGCCCGAACATTCCGGACAGTCGGCGATTGAAGTCCCGCCACAACTCTTCCAGATCAGGCGGCCCCTGATTGTCACCGCCACCGCGGTTGCCCCACTTCGGGTCGTTGATAGACATGAAGATGCCCGTGATCACTGTGAAAGTCCGCTCCGGGAAGAAAGCCGGGATTCAGCCCAGTTGAGGCTGATCCGAAGGTGCGGCGAGTGCCGCCTTGTGAGCCAGTGCAACGTCGGCCAGGATCTGGCGCAACAGATCCAGACCCTCGCCTGTCCTTGCGCTCAGCAGAACCCGCGAGATTTTACCATAAGCGTCCACCTGGACCTCCGGACTGGCCAGGGTGGCATCGATCTTGTTCCACACCAGGATCTGCGGGATGTCGCCTGCACCGATCTCGTGCAGCACGCCATTGACCGCATCGATCTGCCCGTCCCGGTCGTCGCTGGCCGAATCCACCACGTGCAGGAGCAGATCCGCCGCGACGGTCTCTTCCAGCGTTGCATGGAATGCCGCCACCAATGCGTGGGGCAGATCGCGGATGAAGCCGACGGTATCCGACAGCACGATCGTACCGGCCTCGTCCCCCAGGTACAGGCGCCGACTGGTCGTATCGAGGGTCGCGAACAACTGGTCGGCCGCATAGGCACCGGCCTTGGTCAGGGCGTTGAACAAGGTGGACTTGCCCGCGTTGGTATAGCCGACCAGGGATACGGACAGCACATCCCGACGCTCCCGTGCCCGCCGTCGCACTGCGCGCTGACGCTCCAGCTTGCGCAGACGATCCTTGAGGAGCTTGACCCGCTCGCCAAGCAGGCGCCGGTCCGTCTCGAGCTGTTTTTCGCCGGGACCGCGCAGGCCGATCCCGCCCTTTTGCCGTTCCAGGTGGGTCCATCCCCGCACGAGACGGGTTGCCATGTGCTCGAGCTGGGCCAGTTCCACCTGCAGCTTGCCTTCATGACTCTTGGCGCGCAGGGCGAAGATGTCAAGGATCAACGCGGAGCGATCCACGACCCGGCAATTCAGGCGCTTTTCCAGATTGCGCTGCTGGGCCGCGGAGATGTCGTGGTTGAAGATGACAAGATCGGCCTCGTTCATGCGGGCCAGCAGGCCGATTTCATCGGCCTTGCCCGTTCCGACGAAGTGCGCCGGATCGGGCGCCTGACGCCGGCCCTGCACGACCCCTACGACGCTTGCGCCGGCGCTGGAGGCCAGCAGGCTGACTTCGGCGAGGCGCTCGTCAATACCCCCCTGCCCGAAATCCACCTGGACGATGATGGCGCGATTGCCCGACTCGGGGCGATCAAACATGACGGACGCCCTGGAAACGGAGTTGCCGATCAGCCGTGATACGCGCCCTGAGGTGAGAAGGTTTCAGACTCAGCTTGCAGCCTCGTTCTGTTCCTGCTGGATGTTCACCGGACGGGCTGGCACCACCGTGGAAATGGCGTGCTTGTACACCATCTGGGTCACGGTGTTCTTGAGAAGGACAACATACTGGTCGAAGGATTCGACCTGACCCTGGAGCTTGATGCCATTCACCAGGTAGATCGAAACAGGCACATGCTCACGCCGCAGGGCGTTGAGGAATGGATCCTGGAGAAGTTGTCCCTTGTTGCTCATAGTGTGAACCTCTTGGTTTTTAGTTTGAAATAATTATAAAGCCATTTGCTGCACCGCCGCATGACGACCGCTCTGGCTTGGTGTGGTGTGGAACTCGGTGCGTTCAATCACGATCCGCGTAGGGATTGTGAGACGACTTGAACTGGATGCGCAACGGGGTCCCCTGCAGTTTGAACGCTTCCTGGAAGCTTCGTTCCAGATAGCGGACGTAGGACGCCGGCACATGATCCAGCGCATTGCCGTGAATGACGATGATCGGAGGATTCATGCCGCCTTGGTGAGCATAACGCATCTTCGGCCGGAAGCCCCCGTGGCGCGGGGGCTGCTGCTTGACGATGGCATCGAGCAGGAGGCGCGTGAGCTTGGGCGTTGCAAGCTTGGTCATGGCTGCGGCATACGCGCCATCCACCGACCGGAGCAGGGGCGGAATCCCCTGCCCCTTCAGCGCAGAGATGTACAGAAACCGGGCAAATCCCAGGAAAGGCAGCTTGCGGGCAATGTCCTGCTTGATGCGTTCGCGACGGTAGTCGTCCACGTCATCCCATTTATTTACTGCCACCACCAGCGCGCGCCCCGCCTCCACAACGAATCCGCCGATGTGGGCGTCCTGGTCGGAGATCTCCTGACTCGCGTCGAGTACGAGGACCGCCACATTGCATTGCTCGACCGCCTGCAGGGTCTTGATGACCGAGAACTTCTCCACGGCTTCGAAAACCTTGCCACGCCGGCGCAGGCCGGCCGTGTCGATCAGCGTGTAGTGCTTGCCGTTGCGCTCGAAAGGCACCTCGATGGCGTCGCGGGTGGTGCCGGGCATGTCGAAGGCGATGACCCGCTCCTCACCCAGCAGCGCATTGACCAGCGTGGACTTGCCCACGTTGGGCCGTCCGACGATGGCCACGCGGGGGCCCTGGGTCGGCGCCTCGTCCTCGCCGCCATCGGACGGGAAGGTGTCCACCACCAGTTCCATCAGCGCCTTGACGCTGTCGCCGTGGGCCGCAGAGATGCAATAGGGCTCGCCCAGGCCGAGAGCGTGAAAATCCAGCGAGACCATCGCCCGGTTCATGCCTTCCGCCTTGTTCACCACCAGAAAGGTGGGGCGGCCGGCGCGGCGCAGGCGAATGGCGATCTGTTCGTCGTGAGGCGTCAGCCCGCTGCGCGCATCCACCATGAAGAGCAGCGCGTCGGCTTCGGCGATGGCCTGCTCGGCCTGCTTGGCCATCTCATGAACGATGCCGTCCTTGGCAACGGGATCGAAGCCGGCGGTATCCACCACCAGGAACTCACGCTCGTCCACGCGACCGAGGCCGTAGCGACGATCCCGCGTCAGGCCGGGAAAATCGGCGACCAGCGCGTCGCGGGTCTTGGTCAGACGGTTGAAAAGGGTGGACTTGCCCACATTGGGGCGCCCCACCAGCACCAGCGTCGGTTTCACGTCGTCGCCACTCCTACTGCACGCCAAAGGCGAAGACGCTGCCGTCGCGGGTCTGCACCAGCAGATCGCTGCCCACACGGCGCAGATCCGCCAGCACCGGACTGCCATCGGTACGCTGACGACCGACGAAGGTGCCATCGTCCTTGCGCAGCACGTGCACGATGCCTTCTACGTCGGCCACCGCCACCATGTCGCGGAAAGCCAGCGGGCGGCCCGGACTGCGTCCGGCGAGCTGGTCCTGCTTCCACATGCTTGCACCGCTGGTGAGGTCGAGGGCATGGACGGCGCCCTTGTCGTCCGTCACGAAGACATGGCTCTCGTCGAGATCGAGACCGCGCGCGCTGGAAAGATCACGGGTCCACAAGGTCGAACCGTTGGCCAGATCGAAGCAGGCCACGCGGCCCTGGTAGGCCACCCCACAGGCAGCGCGGCCGTTCAGGACCGGCGGGCTGGAGATGTCGGCCACGCGCTCCAGTTCGGTCGCACCACGAGGCACCGACACCGTCCCTTCCCACATGAGCGCACCGGTGTTGACGTTGACGGCCGCGAGCTTGCCGCCGGGAAACCCGGCGAAGATCGCGCGATCCGCCATCACCACGCCTGCCGCCGACCGCAGCGCAAGGGCCGGTGTCGCGCGCTGATAGACCCAGCGGCGCTTGCCGTCCGCAGGCTCCAGTCCGAACAGGCGGCTGTCCGCCGCGCGCACGACCACGACACCGTCCCCCAGGGCGGGCGCGGCCAGCACTTCCGCATTCACGTTGGCCTGCCAGCGTATTGCACCGCTGGCCGGATCCAGTGCGTAAACCTCTCCCTTCGGGCTGGCCACCAGCACCATCTCGGCGCTTCCGCCAACACCGCCCGACAGCCCGGTCTTCAGCGACACCTTCCACACGGTGCGGCCATCTTCCACGCGCACCACGGTCCCGTCGGCAGCCGCGGCATAAACTGCGGAGCCCACAACCAGCGGCGAGAACACCGACGTACCCGCGCTTCCGACCCGCAGCTTCCAGTCTTCACCAAGCTTGACGCTGTCGGTGATCGGCTTGAGCGGCGGGATCTTGGGTCCGCTGCTCGAAAAAGGATTCAGCGAACTGCAGCCCAACAGGCCGAACGCCGCGATCAGGGCCGCGACACGCCCGAGGCGCCTCACTGGGCACCTCCCAGACCGTCCAGTTTGGCCTGGACCACTTCCTTGAACGCGACGGCTTCAGGCTTGGTAGCCGAGGCCAGCGCCTCGAGCGCAGCCTTGTAGGCCCCACGGGCATCGGCCACCTTGCCCTGAGCCGCCAGGATGTCACCGCGCAGATCCCCGTAGCGGGCCTGCAGCGCCTCGGAGGGCTTGGCCTGCAACTGGGCCAGCGCCTCGTCATAGGACTTCTCGTCGAGCAACACGGCCGCCAGACGCAGACGGGCCAATTCACGCAGCGCAGGATCGTTGGCCTTCTCGGCCGCCCAGCCAAGCTGCGCACGGGCGCTCTTCAGGTCACCGGCATCGGCCTGGACCCGCGAAGACAGCAGCGCCCCCAGATCGGCGTAGGCCGTACCGCTGTATTTCTCGATGAGCATGCCGGCAGCTTCTCGGGCCTGCTGCGGCTTGTTCTCGGCCGCGGCCTTCTGCACCGCCGCGTACAGCACCGACGCCTCACCGCTCTGCTTACCCTGGTACCAGTTCCAGCCCTGCCAGCCGACGGCCGCCACGGCCGCCGCCAGCGCAATGCCCGTCACCAGGTTGCCATACGTGTCCCACCAGGCCTTGATCTGGGAGATCTGCTCCTGCTCTTCGAGGTCATAGGCCGCCATCGTCGTCCTCCAGTTCAAGCAGGCGATCTGCCAGGGTTTCGGGAAGAATTTCCATTGGAATTCGGATCTGTTCACCGCCACTGCGCAGGGGCTTGAGGCTCACCTCGCCCGCTGCGGCTTCGTCGTCACCGATCACCACGGCGTAGGTGGCACCGGAGGCATCGGCGCGCTTCATCTGGGACTTGAAACTGCCTCCGCCGCAATGCAGGGTCACCGTGAAGCCCGTCCCACGCAGGGCTTCGGCGGCGCGGAAGGCGGCACGCTGGGCCGCTTCGCCGGCATGCACGAGATACACGTCGGGCGTCAGGGGTTCGGGAATGAAACCGCTCTCCTGCCACAGCACCAGCAGGCGCTCGATGCCCATCGCAAACCCGCAGGCCGGCGCTGGCTTGCCGCCCAGCTGGGCGATCAGCCCGTCGTATCGACCGCCTGCGCAGATCGTGCCTTGCGCACCCAGGCGGGTCGTGACCCACTCGAACACGGTGCGGTTGTAGTAATCCAGGCCGCGCACCAGCCGATGGTTGATGCGATAGGGGATGCCCGCATCCTTGAGCAGGGCCTGCACGCCATCGAAATGGCGCAGGGATTCGTCGCCCAGGAAGTCCATCAGCCTGGGGGCCGCTTCGACGATGTCCTGGAGGTCCGGATTTTTGGTATCGAGGATACGCAGCGGGTTGGTATGGAGCCGACGCTGGCCGTCCTCGTCGAGCCGTTCCTTGTAGCCTTCGAGATAGGCAATGAGGGCGGCCCGGTGGGCGGCCCGCTCGTCGGCGCTGCCCAGGGAGTTGAGCTCAAGCTTGACGTCTTCGAGGCCCAAATCGTCCCACAGGCGCGCGCACATGAGAATGTGCTCGGCGTCGATGTCCGGGCCATCGAAGCCCAGCGCCTCGACACCTACCTGATGGAACTGGCGGTAACGCCCCTTCTGGGGCCGCTCGTGGCGGAACATGGGGCCGTGGTAGTACAGCCGGCGCGGCTGGCCGAAGATCAGACTGTGCTGGATCGCCGCCCGCACACAGGAGGCGGTGCCTTCGGGGCGCAGGGTCAACTGTTCGCCGTTGAGGGCGTCCACGAAGGAGTACATCTCCTTCTCGACGATGTCAGTGACTTCGCCGATCGCGCGCTTGAACAGTGGCGTCGGCTCGACGATGGGCATGCGGATGGGACGGTAACCGTAGCTGCGCAGCCAGTCGCGGACGATGTCCTCGAACTGCTCCCAGACTTCGGCATCGTCGGGCAGGATGTCGTTCATCCCGCGCACGGCCTGGAGGGTCTTGCTCATAAAGTGCAGTCTGCGTCGCGACGGTCAGGCCGCCGCGCCTTTCTTGGGATAAGTGCGGGCCACGTAACGCTCCACGATGGCCTTGAATTCGCCGGCGATGTTGTCGCCGCGCAGGGTCAGGGTCTTGACCCCGTCCTCGAACACCGGCGCCGCCGGGCTCTCGCCGGTGCCGGGGAGCGAGATGCCGATGCTGGCGTGCTTGCTTTCGCCGGGGCCATTGACGACGCAGCCCATCACGGCGAGGGTCATGTTCTCCACACCGTCGTACTGCTCACGCCAAACGGGCATGTTGTCACGGACGAAGGACTGCACGTCGGAGGCAAGCTCCTGGAACAGGGTGCTGGTGGTACGACCGCAGCCCGGACAGGCCGTCACCATCGGCGTGAAGGCACGCAGGCCCATGGTCTGGAGCATCTCCTGGGCGACGATCACCTCCTGCGTGCGGCTGCCGTTGGGCTCCGGCGTGAGCGACACGCGGATGGTGTCGCCGATGCCTTCCTGGAGCAGCACGGCCATCGCCGCGGTGGACGCCACAATGCCCTTGGAGCCCATGCCCGCTTCGGTGAGCCCCAGGTGCAGCGGATAGTCGCAGCGGGCCGCAAGATCGCGATACACGGCGATCAGATCCTGCACGCTGCTGACCTTGGCGGACAACACGATCTTGTCGCCGGCCAGCCCGTACTCCTCGGCCTTGGCCGCGGACTCCAGGGCCGACGTGACCAGCGCCTCGCGCATCACGGCCCCCGCATCCCGCGGAACGGCGCGGCGCGCGTTCTCGTCCATGATGCGGGCGAGCACGGACTGGTCCAGGCTGCCCCAGTTCACGCCGATGCGCACCGGCTTGTCGTACTGGCACGCCAGCTCGACGATGGCGGCGAACTGGGTGTCGCGCTTGGCGCCCTGCCCCACATTGCCGGGATTGATGCGGAATTTGGCCAGCGCTTCAGCGCAGGCGGGATGATGGGTGAGCAGCGTGTGGCCGTTGTAGTGGAAATCGCCCACCAGCGGCACGTCCAGATTCATCTGCAGGAGCCGCTCGCGGATCCGCGGCACGGCCTTGGCGGCCTCGTCGTTGTTGACCGTGATGCGCACCAGTTCGGAGCCCGCCCGCGCCAGCTGGGCGACCTGCATGGCGGTGGCGAAATCGTCCGCCGTGTCGGTGTTGGTCATGGACTGCACCACCACCGGCGCGTCGGATCCGATGAGGACGCGACCGACCCGGACCTGCCGGGTCGGATGGCGGGCCGCCGCGCGGCCGGAAAGAAGAAGATCCATCGTGTCCGTACTCATTCCAGCTTCAGGCGGGCCACCGTGACCTTGGTGGACGCCGCCAGGTCGACGGGCTTGCCGTTGCGTTGCAGTTTGACGTAGCGCGCATTGCCCACCACCAGTGTAAAGGGCGCCTGGCCCTCCACACCGAGTCGGCCGCCCGCCTGTCCGAGCTTGGACAGGACCGTCTTGCCACGTCCGTCCTTCACCTCAACCCAGGCATCCTGTTCAAAATCGAAATCCAGACGCTCCGACGCACCGTCGCCCACCCTGGCCTCCACCGCTGGAGGTGCCTTCGCCTCGGCGGTCCGACTTTCCGTGAGAGGCGCCGCGGAGATCACCGCAGGCGTCGGGACCGCTGGAACCGGAGTCGCAGTGCCGGCCGTGCCGGCGGGCAGGACCGCGGGCGCAGCAACCGCCGCAGCGCCGTCCACCGGGACCGGCGCGGGAACACCTGCCGCCGCGGACTCGCCGGCGGGCGGCACGGCCGGGACCGGCGGTTCGACCGGCGTGGCAACAGCCGGCGGTGTCTGCGGCAGACTCGCCATCAGTTCCTCCGCGGGCTTGCGCCGCAGGGAATCGTAGTACCAGCCCACCACCACCACGCTGAGCAAGGCCAAGGCCGCAACGACACCGGGCAGCACCGAACGCCGGAACCGCCCCCGCCCGACCTGGGGCATGTCGCCCTTGGCATTGGAGACCGGCGTCAGTTCCATCAGCCGGGCATCGTCGGGTGCCTCGAGGGCCGCCAGCAGGGGCTGCGGATCAAGATGCAGCAGGCGCGCATAGTTGCGCACGAAGCCCTTTGCGAAGGCAAACCCCGGCAGATCCTCAAAGCGGCCCGCCTCGATGGCCTCGATCTGCCGCGGCGTCAGCTTGAGTGTCGCCGCCACCTCGGCAATCGACAGCCCCTGACGCTCCCGTTCGCCCCGCAGGGTGACGCCGGGCACGGAGGAAGACGCCAGGGACACGGCGTTATCGACGGAATCGTTCACTGATACTGCCCTTGCAAGAAAGCCTGATATTCGGGTGACGCGGGGAAACGGCGCCGCAGTTGCTGGACGAGGGATGCCTCGGCCGTGCGGTCGCCCAGGCGATGTTCGATGCGGATGGCCAGCCACAGGCTCTCGGGTGTCGGCTCGCCTGCTTCATGCAGATCGACGATGACGCGCTTGGCGCCCTCGTAGTTGGCCCGCCGGTACTGGATCGCCGCGAGCTGGAACAAGGCCTGGCGGTTCCCGTTGTCGGCTTCCAGCGCGCGGATGAACTGCTGCTCCGCCGCGCCATCGTCCTTGAGACGCAGATAGCAGAGCCCCATGTTGGTGAAGGCGCGGGTCGGCGTCTGGTAATACGGATTGCGGGCGGCGCCCGCCAGTTGCTCGATCCCGGCCTTTTCCTTACCCATGGAACACAGGAACCAGCCGTAGCTGTTGGCGATTTCCGGGTCCCCGGGCACAAGGCGCAGCGCGTGCTCGAAATTGGCCGCGGCGACGTCGTTCTCTTCGAGGAACATATGCACCAGCCCCATGAGCTGGAAGGTCGGCGCGTAGCCCGGATCATAAGCGGCCGCCATCTTGGCTTCGTCAAGCGCGACGCCGTAGCGGCCGGCCTCGAGATAGGCCTGACCGAGTTCCACATGGACGCGCGCCTTGCGCCGGGCATCGGTGGTGACCGGTGCCTGGGACTGGGGACGCTGGGCCACGTAACTGCCCGACGGCGCCGGTCCGGCCGGGACGGCGCACCCCCCCAGCAGCGCGACCAGCGCACCGACGCCGAGCAGCCGCTTCACGGGCGCACCTCGGCGATCGGCACGACCCGTGCGGCGGTCCGCTTCGTCTTGTCCTGCACCTGACCGGCGAGCTGGCCACAGGCTGCGTCTACGTCGTCACCCCGGGTCTTGCGGGTGGTGGTGACGATGCCGGCGTCGATGAGGATCTCGGCAAAACGCCGGATACGCGGCGCCGGCGAACGGTCGAAGCCGGATTGCGGGAACGGATTGAACGGAATCAGGTTGAACTTGCAGGGAACATCCCGCGTCAGGGTGACGAGTTCGCGGGCGTGGGCGTCGGTGTCGTTCACCCCGTCCAGCATCACGTATTCAAAGGTGATGAAGTCCCGCGGCGCCTTGACCAGATAGCGCTGACAGGCGGCCATCAATTCACGCAGGGGGTATTTCTGATTGATCGGCACGAGGCGGTCGCGCAAGGCGTCGTTGGACGCGTGCAGGGACACGGCCAGGGCCGTGGGACAGGCGTCGCGCAGGCGGTCCATGGCCGGCACGATGCCGGAGGTGGACACGGTGACGCGCCGCCGGGAAAGTCCGTAGGCGTTGTCGTCGAGCATCAGGCGCAGGGCCGAGACGACATTGTCGAAATTGGCAAGGGGCTCGCCCATGCCCATCATCACCACATTGCTGATGACCCGCTCGCCGTCGCCGGTGGCACCGAGCAGACGGTTGGCGAGCCACAGCTGGCCGATGATTTCCGCCGCAGTGAGGTTACGGTTGAAGCCCTGCTTGCCCGTCGAGCAGAAGGCGCAGTCGAGGGCGCAGCCGGCCTGCGACGAGATGCACAGGGTGCCGCGATTGGTTTCGGGGATGAACACCGTCTCCACCGCGTTGGCATTGCCCACGTCAAGCAGCCACTTGCGGGTGCCGTCCGTGGAGACGCTGTCGCGCACCGGCACCGGTGGGGTGATGCAGGCTGTCTCCGCGAGCCTGGCCCGCAGGGACTTGGCCACGTCGGTCATCTGCTCGAAGTCGGTTACGCCGAAGCGATGCACCCAGCGGAGCACCTGCTTGGCGCGAAAAGGCTTCTCACCCTGCTGGACGAACCAGTCGGTGAGGGCAGCGGCATCGAAATCGAGAAGATTGACCACGGGCAGTTCCATTCAGTCCGGCAGGCGGCGCAACGCGCACCCGCCGGAAAGAGATCCTCAGCGGCTGTAAACGTTCATGCCGGGGAAGAAGAAAGCCACTTCCACAGCCGCGGTTTCGGGCGCGTCGGAGCCATGCACGGCGTTGGCATCGATGGACTCGGCGAAGTCGGCGCGGATGGTGCCCGGCGCAGCCTTCTTCGGGTCGGTGGCACCCATCAATTCACGGTTCTTGGCGATGGCGCCTTCACCTTCCAGCACCTGGATCATGACGGGGCCGGAGGTCATGAAGGACACCAGATCCTTGAAGAAGGGACGCTCCTTGTGCACGGCGTAGAACTCGCCGGCTTCACGCTCGGACAGGTAGGCCAGCTTGGCGGCAATGATCTTCAGGCCGGCGCCTTCAAAGCGGGCGTAGATCTGGCCGATCACGTTCTTGGCGACGGCGTCGGGCTTGATGATGGACAGGGTGCGTTCGATGGCCATGGTACGGGGCTCCAGATGAGTCGAAGAAGTCGGTAAGGGTTAAAAAACCGAAAGCTTGGAATTCTAGCAGGTACAGGTGCAGATTCGACCATTTTTCGGTCACGCCCAACCGAATGCACACGTGATCCATGAAAAACGGGGGCCGAAGCCCCCGCACCTGCGTCCTGAAGCCCGCTTGCCAACGCGCCAGAACGGCGCGCCGGCAGCCACTCAGAACTGGTCCTCTTCCAGCGCCAGCGCGCCGGCCGCGCCATTCACCACCGCGTAAGCCAGACCAGGCGCCTGGGACAGCACGTGGTCGGCGTAGAAGCGGGCCGTGACGATCTTGGTCTTGTAGAAGGTGGCATCACCGCTGCCTTCCGCGAGGCGCCGGGCCGACACGAGGGCCGCGCGCCCCATCTGCCAGCCGCCGGTGACGATGCCCAGAAGCTTGAGGAAGGGCACGGAACCGACGGAGGCGGCCTTGATGTCCTGACCGAAGGTGGCGAGGATATAGGCGACCGCTTCTTCCACCGCGGTGATGCCGGCGGACAGGGACTTGCGGATGGCCGCGAACTCATCGCCGGCCTGCTCGGCGAGCTGGGCTTCGACCTGACGCATCTCGGCCACCACCGCCTTGACCGTCTGTCCGCCTTCCTTGGCGATCTTGCGGCCGATCAGGTCGTTGGCCTGGATGGCCGTGGTGCCTTCATAGATCGGCGTGATGCGGGCGTCGCGGAAGTGCTGGGCCGCGCCGGTCTCCTCGATGAAGCCCATGCCGCCATGCACCTGCACACCCAACGAGGTGAGCTCGACAGAGTTTTCGGTCAGCCAGCCCTTGACCACCGGAATCAGCAGATCGACGAAGGCCTGGGCGCGCGCCCGCTCGGCGTCATCCGCGTGGTAATGGGCCTTGTCGGTGGCCGCCCCAACCACGTAGGCCAGCGCCCGCATCGCCTCGGTGGTGGATTTGATGACCATCAGCATGCGCCGCACATCCGCGTGGTGCAGGATGTTGACCTTGGGGCCCCCGCGCACGCCGGCGTCGGTGCCCTGGATGCGGTCCTTGGCGTAGCCCAGCGCCTGCTGGTAGGCCCGCTCGGACAGGGCCAGACCTTCCATTCCCACCGCGAAGCGCGCCTCGTTCATCATGATGAACATGTACTCGAGACCACGGTTGGCCTCACCCACCAGGGTCCCGATGGCACCGCCGTTGTCGCCGAAGGCCAGCACCGCCGTGGGGCTGCCATGGATGCCCAGCTTGTGCTCGATGGACACGCAGTGCACATCGTTACGGGTGCCGGGCGTTCCATCGGCGTTGAGCAGGAACTTGGGCACCACGAACAGGGAAATGCCCTTCACCCCTTCCGGCGCGTCCGGCAGGCGGGCCAGCACCAGGTGGATGATGTTGTCGGTCATGTCGTGCTCGCCGTAGGTGATGAAGATCTTCTGCCCGAAGATCTTGTAAGTACCATCACCCTGGGGCACGGCGCGGGTACGCACGGCGGCCAGATCGGAACCGGCCTGGGGCTCGGTCAGGTTCATGGTGCCGGTCCATTCGCCGCTCACCATCTTGGGCAGGTAGGCCGCCTTCTGCTCGTCCGTACCGCGCAGCTTGATGGACTCGATGGCGCCATTGGTCAGCATCGGGCACAGGGAGAAGGCCATGTTGGCCGATTTCCACATTTCCATCACCGCCGTGGACACCAGCTTGGGCAGACCTTGTCCGCCGAATTCCGGCTCGCAGGCCAGGGCCGTCCAGCCGGCTTCGGCAAACTGCGTGTAGGCGTCCTTCCAGCCCGGCGAGGTATGCACCACGCCGTTGTCCCAGCGCGGGCCCTGGGTATCACCAATGCGGTTGAGGGGCGCCAGCACGCCGCCGGCAAACTTGCCCGCTTCCTCCAGGATCGCATCCACCAGATCGGGGGTGGCTTCCTCACACCCCGGCAGTGCGGCCACTTCATCCAGACCGGCCAGCTCCTTCATGACGAACTGCATGTCGCGGATCGGTGCGTTGTAGGTGCTCATGTGTCTTTCTCCTCGAAATCTTGTTTGTTTTGAGTGGATCGGCCCGGGCTGAAAGGGCCTATTTGTTCATCAGATAACTGCGATCATCGAAACTCGCCACCCACTCCGGGCGATAGATCACCAGGAGGGTCAGCGCCATCCCCGACAGCCACGCCTCGGAAAAGCCCAGCAGCAGGAAGAAGGGAAGGTATTCCGTCAACAGCACATCCGCCTCGTAGGCCCCGGCCAGGAACAGGGATGCGGAGGCTAGGGTGCCCTGCGCCAGCACCACGAGGGCCGCACAGAGAAAGGCGTTGACGAAGATGTAAATGAAGAAATGCTTCGGCAGCACGCGCTCGACCAGGCGAAACGCCAGCGTCGCGAGCGCGACCGGGATGATCACCATCAGCAGCAGATTGATCGGATACGCCGACCAGGCAATGCTGCCGTTCAGGGTGATGGCACCCAGCGTCAGCGCCAAGACCAGAAGCGCCAGTTGCGGACCGAAGATCAGGGTCACCGCCATCCCGCCCACGAGATGGAGATTGAGCCCCGGCCTGACACCCGCATTGATGCTCCAAAGCAGCGCCAGGATCACCGTGGCGCCCAGCACCGCATTGAGCTGATGCCCATCCAGCAGGCGCTTCCAGGGCCCGGTACGCACGACCCACAGCCCGACCCCCAATCCACCCAGGATGGCAACGACGTGCCATCCAAGCGGAAAGAGGTCGGCTGCAAGATTCATGACGCCCGCGGGGCCCGGATCAGAGGGACGAGGTCAGCTGGGGCACCGCTTCGAACAGATCGGCCACGAGGCCGTAGTCGGCCACCTGG
>DAOQMM010000005.1:0-24230 GCA_035335645.1 Rhodocyclaceae bacterium
TAACGTGCTAGGTCAGGGGCGCGAAGCCGGCTTGCCGGCGGAGCGTCCCTCTGGAGCGGTGGGTTGGGCATCATAGCCAGAGGAGGCTAGGTCATTTTTCATTATTTTTGGCAGCAGCTACAGCAACTGCGGTTGCTACAGCCACACCAACTTTTAATGCAGCTTTTCCAAACTCGGAAGCGAGATTAGATACTGTTTCTGTGCACGAAGGGCAAAGCTCATGGTCATAAACAGAGGTCCCTTTGGCAAAGTCGTGGCAGCCAGGTGAGCGGCAAAGATAGATTTCTTCTCCGCACTCTGGGCATTTGCAACGATCTCGCCGAATTGTGTTTTCCTCGACAATGACCGGCGCTACTACCTTTTCACAGAAGGGACACTTTCCTTTTTGCTTTGTAGTCATTTGACTATCTCCTGATGATCTCAGCGTGGTTCTTTTGTGATGCCCAACGTGAGGTAGACGACATCTGACGCTCTTGGCGTCTTAGACGACTGACGCCTAAACCGCCAGGATGCGCCAAGTCACTGTATTGATACATATCTTATCCGAAGTTTTCGATCATGATGTCGTCTACCCTTCCAGAAGAGCCTCCTGCAATCCCTTCTGTTGAATCAGCTTGTAGCGCGGATCAGCGATCCGTCTGAAGACGGATTCAGTCTACACCGTATGGATTAAACGCCATGCCCGCTTTCATGACAAGCGGTACGCCCTGGACACCGATTCACAAAGGAGCCCCCCAGCCCTGCGGAAACGATTCACCCGCCGTAGGAAGGATTAACCCCCGTTCGCAGAATGCAACCCCATACGATCTAAGGACGCGAAGCAGGCGGCAATCCACTACATTCACGCCGTTGCCCGCTTCAACAAAGTCCGACGCCCAGCCGCCACGCGCAGCGGCAAGGCGTCTCCGTTCATGTCAGCCCAAACCCCTCCTCACTCCGTCGGTTTCGGCTTCGGCCCTCGGCTCGGTGACTTCTTGTCCGATTTCTTCTTCAAGCCCAGCGCGGCCACGTGATCGGAATCCGGTCCGAACATTGCGCGGGCCTGGTCTTTGGCGCCGAGGATGATGCTGTGGAAGTCCCATTGCTGGCTGACCAGGGCGTCGCGGGCGGCGTCGAGGGTGTGCTGGGCGTGGAGTTCGGCTTCCTGGGCGGCGCGCAGGGCGTCGTGGGCGCGGGTGATGGCGTCGACGGCGTATTCGGGTTTGATGGGGTTCCAGTCGGGGATGACCTTGATGGCGAGGTAGGCGTCGATGTCGTCCTGGACCCGTTGCGGGGGCAGGCGGTTTTTGCCGGCAGCAGTCATGGATGTCTCCTTCGGTGGGGTGAAAGTCTTCTCTGTCATAAATGACAGCGCAATCATATCCAATACCGCGAAGATGACAATCGGGCAAGCCATGCCATGAGGCACCGCCGATCTCATGGTTTTTAATGGCGCCCATCACGCAGCACAATACTGTCTGGCCGTCCGGACAGGCCTGTGCCGATGTGCGAAGACGCTGCGTGCCTGCGCACGCTGTCTGTTGAGGGCGGCGATGGGTGAAGGATGGGCGTCCAACACACTGTGCACAGCCCGACAGTGTCTGCGCAGGCGTCGACAGACGATGTGGACGTGGACACACACACTGTTGATAGCCCTTTACCTTTGTTTGAGGCCTCAGAACACTGGAAAGAACTATCGATCCTTGATGTGGACGGCGCTTACAAGACTGTCGACCGGTCGACAGAGGCTGTGCACGGGCCAACAGACAGTGTGCACCCGTGCACACTGTCCGAGCACGCGTCATCATGATCTTCGCTGCCCGCGACAGCGTCTGAGCGCAGGTCCACATGATCTGAGGCGCCGTGCGCAGACGCTGCGGTCGGCGCCACGGCAAGGGTGGAGGTGTCCGCCTGCACTGCGGGGGCCGACGCGGCCTGGTGGCTTCCGTCGGCCCCTGCTCCGGCCCCAGCGCCCGGGTGGCGCCGGCCCGACCCCGCCCGGTACCGGCCGGCGCAGACGACATCCCCACCCCAGCGCTGCGGTCGGCCGCGTCATCACTGCGTCGGCGGCCTTCAGGCACAATAAGGCCCTCTGCCGTCTATCGCCGTCATGCCTCCCCTGCCCCGCAGCATCGCCCACCTGGACATGGACGCCTTTTATGCGTCCGTGGAATTGTTGCGCGCGCCGGAATTGCGGGGCCTGCCGGTGGTGGTGGGCGGTCGGCGCGCGCTGACGGCCGCCGCGGGGGAGACGCACCCACGCCTGCGGGATTACGTGGGGCGCGGCGTGATCACCACCGCCACCTACGAGGCACGGGCGCTGGGCGTGCATTCCGGAATGGGGCTGATGAAGGCGGCGCAACTGGCGCCGGACGCAGTGCTGCTGCCCGCGGATTTCGAGGCCTACCGGCATTATTCGCAACGCTTCAAGCAGGCGGTGCGGGCGATTGCGCCGGAGGTGGAAGACCGGGGCATCGACGAGATCTACCTGGACCTCTCTGCCCTCAACCCGGACGGCAGCGTGGCAGGCGCCCGCGCCCTGGCCCTGCGCCTGCAGCAGGCGGTGCGGGCAGCCACCGGCCTGTCCTGTTCCCTGGGCGTGGCGCCCAACAAGCTGCTGGCCAAGCTGTGTTCCGACCTGGAGAAGCCCGCCGGCATCACGGTGGTGACCCTGGACGACCTGCCCACCCGCATCGGCCCCCTGCCGGCGCGACGTATCAATGGCATCGGACCCAAGGCGGCGGCCCGCCTGGAGCAGCTGGGCATCGACACCATCGCCCAGCTTGCCGCCGCCGATCTGGACCTGCTCCAGCATCACTTCGGCGAGCGCTACGGCCTGTGGTTGCAGCGGGCAGCGCGGGGTGAGGACGAGCGTCCGGTGGTCACCCGCAGCGAACCCAAGAGTCTGTCCCGGGAGACCACCTTCGAGCGGGATCTGCATCCCCGCAGCGACCGGCAGGAACTCTCGGCCCGCTTCACCCGTCTGTGCGAACAGCTGGCGGCAGACCTGGCGCGCAAAGGCTACGTGGGCAAGACCATCGGCCTCAAGCTGCGCTTCGACAACTTCCACACCGTCACCCGCGACCACACCCTGGCGGAGCCCGTCGGCGACGCGCCGACCCTGCGCCGGGTGGCCGGCGAATGCGCCAGGCGCGTGCCCCTGGAGCGACGCATCCGTCTGCTGGGCGTGCGCGTCTCCGGCCTGGTGCGCCGCGATGCGCTGCCGCCCGCCGAATCCCGACCGGCCCAGGCCGAGCTGTTTGCCTGAGCCCATCACCCCGACCCGAGCCCTTCTCCGGAGAAGTCCATGCCCCGCCCCCTCCCCGACGCTGCCGACGAACCCTGGCGCCAGAACCTGCGCGGCGAACACGACGCCCTGCTGCAGGGCGCCCGGCCCGACTGGTGGTGGACGGGCCTGCCGCCCACCGATTGCCCCGGCCGCCAGCCCGACGGCCGCCTCACCGCGCTGCCGGCGCCCAACCTGGCCACCTGTACGCGGGACGAGGTGCTGGCGGTCTTCGACAACGGCTGGACGCTCACCGAAGTACTGTTTGCGGGCCTGCAGGGCGAAGAGGCGTTCTACCGCCCGCCTTATCATCACCTGCGCCACCCGATGATCTTCTACTACTGCCACCCGGCGGCGCTGTACATCAACAAGCTGCGGGTGGCGGGCCTCATCGACGCGCCCCTCAACCCCTACTTCGAGCGCGTCTTCGAGACCGGTGTGGACGAGATGCGCTGGGACGACATGTCCAAGAACGCCATGCTGTGGCCGTCCTTTGCCGAAGCCCACAGCTACCGGGCGGAGGTGTACGCCACCGTGCGCCGCGTCATCGAGACCCACCCGGATCTGGCCACCGGCCACGCGCCGCTGGGCATGGATCATCCCCTGTGGGCGCTGTTCATGGGCTTCGACCACGAGCGCATCCACCTGGAGACCTCGTCGGTGCTGATCCGCGAGCTGCCCATCGCCCTGGTGCAGCCGCCGGACGTGTGGCCCGCCGTGCATCCCAGCGCCGCCGCGGCGGCCACGGCCGAGTTTCCGCCCCGCGCGGGCGCGGACTATCCCGTCGCCCGCTGGGTGGACGTCCCCGCCGCCAGCGTGCGCCTGGGCAAGCCCCGCGACTGGCCCAGCTTCGGCTGGGACAACGAATACGGCGAGCGCCGCGTCGCGGTGCAGGGCTTTCGCGTGGAGGACCAGCTCGTCAGCAACGGCGCCTTCCTGGAATTCATCCAGGCCGGGGGCTATCTGGAGCCGCGCTGGTGGAGCGAGGCCGGCTGGGCCTGGCGCAGCTTCCGCAACAGCAAGTGGCCGTGCTTCTGGGTGCCGGACGGCCCCGCCGGCCTGCATCGCTACCGCCTGCGCACGGTCTTCACGATCGTGCCCATGCCCTGGGCGTGGCCGGCCGAGGTGAATGCCCACGAGGCCGCCGCCTATTGCGCCTGGCGCAGCGAGCGCGACGGCCACCCCTGTCGCCTGCCCACCGAGGCGGAGCACAACGCCCTGCGCGCGCCGGCCTGGGCGGCCGAGGACCCGGCCTTCCGCCAGGACGGCGCCGCCCTCGGCCGCGACACCGGCTGGAACCTGCAGCTCGCCTGGGGCTCGCCGTGGCCGGTGGATGCGGGCACGCCCACCGCCGCTGGCGTGCGCGACGTGTTCGGCAACGTGTGGCAGTGGCACGGAGACGATTTCAACCCCCTCCCCGGCGCCCGCGTCCATCCCTATTACGACGACTTCTCCACGCCCTGCTACGACGGCCAGCACCAGATGTTGCTGGGCGGCTCGTGGGTGGCCTGCGGCGACGAGGCCAGCGTGTGGGCGCGCTTCCACTTCCGTCCCCACTTCTTCCAGCACGCCGGCTTCCGCGTGGTGCAGGCGGAGCACGACGGCGGCGTGGTGCGCCTGGGGGCGGCGGACAGCGGCGCCCAGGTATACGAGGACGCGCGCATGGTGGACGACTACATGGTCCTCCACCACGCCCGCCCGGAGGCCCAGATGCCCTGGCCGGCCGGCCCGCGGGGGGCCACGGGCTTTCCGCAACGCTGTGCGGACTGGCTGCTGAAGGGCGCCGCCCAGCACGCCAGCGGCACCGCCCGCGCCCTGGACATCGGCTGCGCGGTGGGCGGGGCGAGCTTCGCGCTGGCGCGGGGTTTTGACGCGGTGCTGGGGGTGGATCTGTCGCGCGCCTTCATCGACGCGGCCAGCACCCTGCAGCGGGACGGCCGGCGTGACTATGTCCTGCGCGACGAAGGGGAACTGGGCGACACCCTGAGCGCGGTCATCGACCCGACCCTCGAGCGCAGCCGGGTGAGCTTCCGTCAGGCCGATGCGTGTTCCCTGCCCGCCGAGCTGGCGGACTTCGACGCGGTGCTGCTGGCCAATCTGCTGTGTCGCCTGCCCAGTCCCAAGTCGCTGCTCGGTCGCCTGGGCGGGCCGCGGGGCCTGGTCAAGGTGGGCGGGCTGGTGGCGCTGTTCTCGCCCTATTCGTGGCTGGAGCAATTCACGCCGCAGGAGGCGTGGCTCGGGGGTTTCACGGCCGACGGCCGCGCGGTGCGCAGCGGCGACGCGCTGAAGGCCTTCCTCACCGAAGAAGGCTTTGTGCTGCGCCGCGAGGAGGACGTGCCCCTGGTGATCCGCGAGCACGCCCGCAAGTATCAGTACATCGTGACCCACGGGATGCTCTGGCAGCGGGTGCGCTGAGGGGCGCTGCATCCGGATGCCGGCCGGCTGCGTAGAAGGGGGTGGAAGACACCCCCCCGCAACCTTCAGGAGATCCGATCATGAGCACCCTCATCCAGCCCGCCCGCCGCGGCTTTCTGTCCACCTCCGGCAAGACCGCCCTGTCCGTGGCCGCCCTCGGCCTGCTGGCCGGCCGCAGCGATCTGGCGTCGGCCGCCAGCGGCAATGCCGCCGGCGACGTGGCCATCCTCAACGTGGCCCTCGGCCTGGAACACGAAGCCATCAACGCCTACCAGCTCGGCGCGGGCAGCGGCCTGCTGCAGAAGCCGGTGCTGGACGTGGCGGTGCTGTTCCAGTCCCACCACAAGGGCCACCGGGATGCGCTTATCGCCACCATCGAGAAGCTCGGCGGCACGCCGGTCAAGGAGAAGTCCCTGGACGAGTACGCCCGCGCCCTCAAGGCGGACACGCTCAAGAACCAGGCCGATGTGCTGTCCCTCGCCGCGCGCCTGGAACTGGGCGCCACCAACGCCTATCTGGGCGTGATCCCGTCCTTCAAGGATGCCCAGCTCGCCCAGGTGGCCGGCCGCCTCGCCGCCGACGAGACCATGCACTGGACCGCCCTGAGCAGCGCCCTCGGCCGCAGTCTGCCGGGCGGCGCCCTCAGCTTCGGCGCCTGAGCAGGTCGTGGGCGCCCGGCACTTCGCCCTGGTCGCCGGGCTCGCCCTGATCGGCCCGGCCACCGCCCAGGATGCCGCCCGCGGCGCGCAGCTCTACGAGGCGCGCTGCGGCGGCTGCCACTCGCCGGAGGCGAACCGCATCGGGCCGCGCCACGCCGGTGTCCTCGGACGCCGTGCCGGCAGCCTGCCGGACTTCGCCTACTCGCCGGCCCTGGCCCGGTCCACCGTGATCTGGCGCAACGACACCCTGGAACGCTGGCTCGCCGACCCGGAAGCCCTGATTCCGGGCCAGCGCATGAACTACCGGGTCGCCGACGCCCAGGACCGGCGCGATCTGGTGGCCTATCTGGCGAGCCTGCAAGTGGTTGCGCCGGACGGCGGACGCCGCTGACGCCGGCAATCCCGCGGCGGAGTCGGCCGTGACATGCGCGGGCATCGCGCCGGGCCGTGTCGATGGCGCGGACACGGCGCGGGCGCGGTGCCGAGCGTCCGACGAAGGGGACGAAGACTCTGCCGGCGCCGCCGCAGACCGGGTAGACCCGCGCGCAGGGATTTGGCAGATCGGCTACAGGTCATCGCCGTCGCTCACCATGGCCGGGCCCTGCCCGCGCGACGGACGCGCGGGGCTCAGGTGCGCAGGAGCTGGGCCAGACCGGCCTCGCCCACGGGCGCCTCCGCCAGCCAGGGGATCAGCGCACAGCGCGGCGCGAGTTCGTCCGCCACGCGGCGGATGAAGGGGATCTCCCAGGCGCCGCGCTGGGACAGCAGCGGGTCGCGCGTGCCGCTCGCCAGCAGGGACTGGTTGATGACCCACGCGAACGGGGCGATGCCGGCCCGCCCCAGGTCGTGCTGGAGGCGCTCCGCCTCGTGCACCGGGGTGGCTTCGGCGAGGGTCACGATGAGCACGTGGGTGTAATCCGGATCGCGCAGCCGCGGCAGCAACTCGCGCACCGACTCGGGCATGTCGCCCTGGGTGCGCATCACTTCCCGATGGTAGGCCTCGGCCGCATCCAGCAACAGCAGGGTGTGGCCGGTGGGGGCGGTGTCCAGCACCACGAAGCCCTCGCGGCCCGCCTCCACCGTGCGCGCGAAGGCGCGGAACACGGCGATCTCCTCGGTGCAGGGCGAACGCAGATCTTCTTCCAGCAGGGCCCGTCCGCCGGCATCCAGCTGGGCGCCGGCCTTGTCCAGCACTTCACGGGTGTAGCGGGCCACTTCCTCGGCGGGGTCGATGCGGCTGACGCTCAGGCCGGGCACCTGGCCGTCGAGGGTGCTGGCCACGTGGGCGGCGGGATCGGTGGTGGACAGGATCACCGGATGGCCGCGACGGGCCAGGGCCACCGCCACGGCCGCCGCCACCGTGGTCTTGCCGACGCCGCCCTTGCCCATGGTCATGATGACGCCGTGACCGGCGGCGGCGAGGGTCTCCACCAGGCCGGCGAGGCCGGGCGGCAGCGCCGTCTGCGCCGCGTCGGGCACGGTGGGGGCGGCGACGGACTCGGGATGGGCCATCTGCCGCAGGGCCGCCAAGCCCACCGTGCCGCGGGGCAGGAAGGGGATCGTGGTGGCGGGCAGCGCGGCCAGACCGGCGGGCATGTCGGCCAGGGCGATGGCGGCACGGCGGGACAGGGCCGTGGCGACGGCGTCGTCCTGGCGTTCGGTGCGGAACACGCCGTTGAGGGCCAGCAGCAGATTCGAGACGCCGAGCCCCGCCAGCTCGTGGCGCGTGCGCTCGGCTTCGCGCAGGGAGGCGGCCTCGGCGCGGCTGACCAGGACGACGGTGGTGTCGGCCGCGCTGGAGAGGCGCGCCACGGTGGCCGCGTAGAGGGCCTTCTGCTGTTCAAGGCCGGCCAGCGGCCCCAGGCAGGAGGCGCCGCCCGTGGACGACGCGATGAACCCGCTCCACGCCGACGGCAGGGTGAGCAGACGCAGGGTGTGGCCGGTCGGGGCGGTGTCGAAGATGACGTGGTCGAAATCCGTGGTGGCGGCCGCGTCGCCCAGCAGCTTGGAGAATTCGTCGAAGGCGGCGATCTCCACGGTGCAGGCGCCGGAGAACTGCTCCTCCATGCTGCGGATGGCCGCCGCCGGCAGGATGCCGCGGTAGGGCGCGACCATGCGCTCCCGGTAGGCGCGGGCGGCGGCCTCCGGGTCGATGTTGAGGGCGAACAGCCCCGGCGCGCCGGGAATCGCCGTGGGCAGCGGGCCCAGGGCCGCGCCCAGCACCTCGTCCAGGTTGGACGCCGGGTCGGTGCTGACGATCAGCACCTTCTTGCCGGCGTCCGCCAGCGCCAGGCCGGTGGCGCAGGACAGGGACGTCTTGCCAACGCCGCCCTTGCCGGTGAAGAACAGGTAGCGGGTGCGCGAATCGGGGAGGGCCATGGCGGCGCCCTCAGCAGGAGCCCGGCTTGCAGCCGCAGCCGCCGGGCTTGATGTGGGGCTTGTCGGCGGTCGTCAGGGCGATGCCCAGCTTCTGGGCCAGTTGCACCCGGGACGGGTACATGCCGGTGGCGACGATGTGGCCATCCACGACGAGGATGGGCAGGCGGTCCATGCCGGCTTCCATCTCCTTGAGCACCGCGGGATTGGCCGCGAAGGCCTGGGGCGCCTGACCCAGGTTGTGACGCTCGACGGCGATGCCGTGGGCTTCGACCCACTGCAGGTCGGCAGCAAACTGGGCCAGCACCGGGTCCACGTCCACACCGCAGACGCCCGTGGAACAGCACATGGCGGGATCGAAGACTTCGAGTTTCTTCATGATGCGCTCCTTACGTGTGATGGGCTTCGTACCAGCCCTTGGAAGCATTGACCACCTTGACCACCAGCAGCATGACCGGCACTTCGATGAGCACGCCCACCACCGTCGCAAGCGCCGCACCGGATTCGAAGCCGAACAGGCTGATGGCGGCGGCCACGGCCAGTTCGAAGAAGTTCGACGCGCCGATGAGGGCCGACGGGCAGGCGACGCTGTGCCGCTCGCCCACCAGCCGGTTGAGCCCGTAGGCCAGCGCCGAGTTGAAGAACACCTGGATCAGGATGGGCACCGCCAGCAGGGCGATGACCAGCGGCTGACGCAGGATGGCCTCGCCCTGGAAGGCGAAGAGCAGCACCAGGGTGGCCAGCAGCGCGGCGATGGACCAGGGGCCGATCTTCGCCATCGCCGCGTCGAAGGCCGCCGGCCCGCGGGCCAGCAGGGTCCGTCGCCACAGCTGGGCGAGGATGACGGGGATCACGATGTAGAGGACCACCGAGGTGAGCAGCGTGTCCCAGGGCACCGTGATGGACGAGAGGCCCAGCAGGAAGGCCACCAGGGGCGCGAAGGCGAACACCATGATGGTGTCGTTGAGGGCCACCTGGGACAGGGTGAACAGGGGGTCGCCGTCGGACAGCCGGCTCCACACGAAGACCATGGCCGTGCACGGCGCCGCCGCCAGCAGGATGAGGCCGGCGATATAGCTGTCCAACTGCTCTGCCGGCAGCAGCGGCGCAAACAGCTGACGCACGAAGAGCCAGCCCAGGAAGGCCATGGAGAAGGGCTTGACGAACCAGTTGACGAACAGCGTCACGCCGATGCCGCGGACGTGCTGACGGACCTCATGCAACGCGCCGAAATCCACCTTGACCAGCATGGGGATGATCATCACCCAGATGAGCAGGCCGACGGGCAGATTGACCTGCGCCACCTCCAGGCGGCCGATGGTCCGGAACAGCCCGGGGGCGAGCTGGCCGGCGACGATGCCGGCGACGATGCACAGGCCCACCCACACGCTCAGATAGCGCTCGAAGACGCTCATCGGTGCGCCGGCCGCGGCCTTGGCACCCACTTCACATTGAATGACTGACATGGCCGCCCCTCACAGACCCAAAGCCAGACGGACGGCCGGTACCAGACGGGCGCGGATGTCTTCGCGCACGGCGATGAAACTGTCCAGCGGCTCCCCGTGGGGATCATGGAAGCCCACGTGGATGCGCATCACCGGGCGCGGGAAGATCGGGCAGCTCTCCTTGGCGTTGTCGCAGACGCTGACCACCAGATCGATGTCCTGGTCCATGACTGCCTCGACGGTCTTGGGATGGAGCCCCTCGGTGGGCAGGCCGGCGAGGCGCAGGGCTTCGAGTGCGCCATCCGCCACCTTAGGCTGCGGCGCGGTGCCGGCAGAGAGGGCGCGCACGACACCGGCCAACTCGTAGTTGAGGATCGCCTCGCCCATCTGGGAGCGGCAGGAATTCCCGGTGCACAGCACGAGGACGGTTTTGAGCAGGTTCATCAGGGCGTTCCGTCGAAAAGGGTGATCGCGGGATGCAGGGCCTCGCAGCGGGCGGGCATGTCAGGTGTCGGCAGGGGCCGCGCGACGCTTGGCCGTCGTGTCGCACTGGGCGGTCTTGGGCAGGCAGGCCTTGCCCTCGCAGCAGTTGCGCGTCAGGAAGGCGATCAACTCGTCCATCGTGGCGTACTCGGCGGAGTAATGGATGAAGCGGCTCTGACGCTCGCCCTTGATCAGCCCGACGCGGCTCAGATGCGACAGATGGAAGGACAGGGTCGCGCCGGGCACGCCCCCCATCCGCTCGGCAATGGCGCTCACGTTCAGGCCCGCCGGCCCCGCCTCGACGAGCAGGCGAAAGATGGCCAGACGGGATTCGTGCCCCAGGGCAGCGAGGACTTCGGCAGCATCAAGCAGTTCCATATTTCTAATTATATGGAAATATTCGAGGCCGTCAATCCGACCTGCGACCGCATCCATGCGCGCACTGCGCGCCGTTCGGACTTTCTGCGGGAGAGGCGGGTGCTGCGCCGCGGGACGCGTCAGGCCGGCGTGAGCCCCAGGACCGCCGCCAGGCGATCCAGATTCTGTTCGTTCGCCGGAACGACGATGGCGCGCAAGGCCTCGGCGACGGCCGGATCGTCGAAAGCCTGCGCCCAGTGCAGGCGCGTGCCGCCCGCCTCGGGTTCGAAGGTGAGGGTCAGGGTGAAATGGGGGGCGCAGGTGTGGCGGATCACGACGCAGCACTCCGGCTCGATGCGCGTGAATTCGGCCTGGTTGGGATAGGCCGTCCCGTCGGGCCCGATCATCGTGAAGTACCAGCACCCGCCGGGCTGGAATTCGAAGCGCTCGAACCGATTGGTGAAGCCGTCCGGGCCCCACCAGCGGGCGAGGCGCTCCGGATCCCGGACAGCGGCGAACACCTCGGCAGGGGTGCGGGCAAAGTGTCGCGACGTGCTGAAGCAGGTCATGAATCGCGCTTTCAACCCGCGCCGGTCCGGCTCAGCGGGCGCACAGGGCTTCGAACTGCCCCGCCGGCACCGCACGGGAGAACAGGTAGCCCTGGGCGTGGTCGCAACCGATCTGGCGCAGCAGGTTGCGTTGCTGGTCGGTCTCGACACCTTCGGCGATGACCTTCAGGCCGAGCTTGTGGGCCATGACGACGATGGCTTCGCACAGGGCGAAGTCGGCGCTGTTGGGGTCCAGGTTGCGGGTGAAGGACTGGTCGATCTTGAGGACGTCGATGTCGAACTTCTTGAGGTAGGCCAGCGACGAGTAGCCGGTGCCGAAGTCGTCGATGGCGACGCCGACCCCCAGGTCGCGCAGGCCCAGCCGCGTTTCCTTGATGCCGGGATCGGAGCTCATCAGCAGACCCTCGGTGATTTCGATGACCAGGTTGCTGCCGGGCAGCTGGGTGGTCTGCAGCAGTTCGAGCCACTGGGTGGGATTGCGCCCGTTGAACTGCACCGGCGACATGTTGAGGCTGACCTGGAATTCCGGCGCCAGACGCTCGCGCCACCGGCTGGCCTGCTGGATGACCTGGGCGAAGACCCATTCACCGATCTCGTGGATGGTGCCGGTGTCCTCGGCGATGGGGATGAAGGTGGCGGGGCTGACGAAGCCGTGGGCCGGGTGGCGCCAGCGCAACAGGGCCTCGGCCTTGGCGATGCGCCCGGTGTCCAGGTCGACGATGGGCTGGTAATAGACCTCGAGCTGACCGGCCTCGAGGGCGCGGCGCAGGTCGCCCGCGAGCCGCATGCGGTGCTCGGCGCTCTCCTGGAGGGCGCGGGTGAAGAAGCGGAAGCGGCTGCGCCCGGCGTCCTTGGCCAGGTACATGGCCTGGTCGGCGTGCTTGATGAGTTCGCTGATGGTGGCACCGTCGCGGGGATAGAGGGCGACGCCGATGCTGGCGGAGACGAAATGTTCCTGCGCGTTGAGGACGAAGGCTTCGGACAGGCGGTCGATGATGCTCCGGGCGACGCGGCCGATGTCGGTGCCTTCGGTGATGTCCGACAGGATGACGGTGAATTCGTCGCCGCCCAGGCGGGCCACGGTGTCGTAGTCGCGCACACAGTGGCGGATGCGGCTGGCGGCTTCCACCAGCAGCAGGTCACCCACCTCGTGGCCCTGGGTGTCGTTGACCTCCTTGAAGCGGTCCAGGTCGATGAACAGCAGGCCGATCACCGAGGCCTTGCGCTGGGCCTTCTTGATCTCCCGCTCCATGCGGTCGTTGAAGAGGCGGCGGTTGGGCAGGCGGGTGAGGTGGTCGTAGTTGGCCTGGGTCCAGATGAGGTTGTCGGCGCGTTTCTTTTCGGTGATGTCGGAGAACAGCACGACGCGCCGGTTGACGCTGCCGTCGTCCTTAAAGACGGTGCTGACGGTGACCCAGCCGATGAAGTCGCGCCCGTCGCGGCAGTGCCCGTTGATCTCGCCCTGCCAGCGGCCGGTGGCGTGGATGGCGGCCCACATGGCGCGATGGGCGTCCACCTCCATCACGTCGGCGCGCAACACGAGGGGCTCGCGCCCGGCGGTGTCGTCCTGGGAATAGCCGGTGATCTCGACGAAGGCGGGATTGACGGTGAGGACGCGGTTGTCCGCGTCGGTGATCATCACCGCCTCGGAGGTGTTGGCGAACACGGTGGCGGCCAGGTGGAGCTGTTCCTCGGCGGCCACCTGCTGGGTCACGTCTCGGTTGGTGCCGCGGGTGCCGAGGAAACGCCCGCGGTCGTCGATGACCGGCTGGCAGACGTGCTCGATCCAGCGTTCGGAGCCGTCGCGGGCAGCGATGCGGAAATTGGGCAGGCGATGGCCGCCGGACTCGGGCGAGCGCTCGTTGTGGGCATCCCAGATGTAGAGATCGTCCGGATGGATCATCTTGCGCATCAGATCCGGGTCGGCGATGAAATCCACCGCCCCGTAGCCCGACACGTCGCGGCAGGCCGGCGAGACGTACAGATAGCCGCCAGTGGGTGCGACCCAGTATTCCCAGTTGGGGGAGTACTCGGCCAGGATCTGGTACTTGGCCTTGCTCTCGGCGAGGGCATCGTTGGCCTCCTGCAGCGCGCCCATGCGGTCTACGACCAGCTTCTCGAGGGAGCGCTGGAGGCGGCTGAGGTCCAGGTGGGTGCGCACGCGGGCGCGCACCTCGTCGATGTCGAAGGGTTTGGTGATGTAGTCGGCGGCGCCGATGGAGAAGCCCTGCACCTTGTCCACCACGCTGTCCACCACGGTGACGAAGATCACCGGGATGCGGTTGCCCACCGGCGTGGCCTTGATGCGGCGGCACACCTCGTAGCCGTCCATCTGGGGCATCAGGATGTCAAGGAGGATCAGGTCGGGCGGATTCACCCCGGCCACCAGTTCCAGCGCCTTGGCGCCCGTGGGCGCAACCATGATGCGGTAGTCGTCCTGCAGCGCGGCGACGAGACCGTGGAGGTTCTCGGGCACATCGTCCACCAGCAGCAGCGCCGGCTTGTCGGAGCGCGCCATGACCGCGGCGCCGAGGCCTTCGACAGCCTTCTTGCGCCGGTGGGTGCGCAACTCCAGCTGATTGCGCACGCGCACCAGGAGCAGTTCGGGGTTGATGGGCTTGGTGACGTAGTCGGCCGCCCCCAGGCGCAGGCCGACGGCCTCGTCGGCGGCATCGGAGAGGCCGGTGACGAAGATCACCGGGATGTCGGCGGTGCCCGGATCGGACTTGAGGCGGTGCAGCACCTCGTAGCCGTCCATGCCAGGCATGCGGATGTCGAGCAGGACCAGGTCTGGCGGCGGCGTGCGGACGGCAAGTTCGAGCGCCTTCGGTCCATTGGTGGCGACAACGACGGCGAACTCACCCCGCAGGATGTTCATCAGGGTGTGCAGATTGTCGTTGATGTCGTCGACAATCAGAATGCGCGGCTTGGCTTCGTCCTGCGAAGTCACGGTGGCGTCGCTCCGGTTCGTCCTTCCAGTTGCGTCTGCAGAGCCTGCAGGAGACCAAGCGCTTCGTCGATCTCGAACACATCGACCCGTTCCGCCACCTCGCGGACCGCGGCCTCCAGCGGCGAACCGGCGATGCCGGCGAGCAACTCGGCGAGCACGCTCTGGGCTGCGCCCACGTCGGACTCCAGCAGCCCCCGCAGACGCCCGACGCGGGCCAGCACGTCGGTATCAGCAAGACCGCCGCCCGCGGGCGCGCCGGCCTGCTCGGGCGCAGCCAGACTGTCGATGTCGGCCATCACGGTGGCGAGCAGTTCCGCCATGCGGGCGAGGCTGGCCTCATCGGGCCGGATCTCCTGCTTGAGCAGATTGTCGATGTCGGACACGCAGGCAAACAGCGCGTCGGCACCGATATTGCCACAGACGCCCTTGAGCGCGTGGCAATACTCCTCGGCCTGGCGCGGAGAATGGTGTGCGACCAGGTCGCGCAGGCGTTCGGCGGCCGTGTCGTAGCGCTGTCGGAAGCGTCGCAGCTGCTTGCGATAGGCTTCGACATCGCCACCGATGCGGCGGATGCCCTGCTCGGCATCGAGGCTGCGCAGGGCTCGCAGATCACTTCCCGGCGCGCTGGACGGGACAGGCCCTGGCGCCCCGCCCTCCCCCAGCGGAATGTTGAGCCAGCGGGACAAGGCCGCGCGCAGACGCTCCGGCGACACCGGCTTGGTGATGTGGTCGTTCATGCCGGCCGCCAGGCTACGCTGCTCGTCGTGGGCCATGGCAAGGGCGGTCATGGCGATGATGGGCAGTTCGCCCAGGTGTTCGCCGCCGGGCTGCTGGCCCAGGGCGCGGATGCGCCGGCAGGCTTCCAGGCCGTCCATCACCGGCATGTGGATGTCCATCAGCACGGCGGCGTAGGGGGCACGCTGGACCATGGCCACGGCCTCTTCGCCATTCACCGCACATTCGACCTCGGTGTTCATGCTGCGCAGCAGTTCGGTGGCGAATTCCCGGTTGATGTCATTGTCTTCCACCAGAAGCAGCCGCGCGCCGCGGAAGTCGCAGGCGCCTCCCCGTTCGGACCTGCTGCTCTCCTTGCCGAGGATACGCCCACGGCCGAGATTGCTGAGGATGGTGTCGAGGAGGGTGGACGGGGACACGGGTTTGACCAGGAAGCCGGCCACTCCAGCCTGCTCGGCTGATTTGATGACGTCCTCGCGACCGTAGGCGGTGACCATCACCACCTTGGGCTTGTGGCGGATGAGCGGCGAGGCGTGGATGCGCCGGGTGACCTCGTCACCGTTCATCGGCGGCATGCGCCAGTCCATCAGCACCAGGTCAACGGGCGCCGCGTCCGGCACCTGCAGGCGTTCGAGCGCCTCGGCGCCGCTGCCCGCCACGCTCACGTCCAGGTGGAAGAAACGCAGCATCTCGGCCATGATCTCCCGCGACACCTCGTTGTCGTCCACCACCAGGACACGCACGCCGTCAAGGAGCGGCCCGGCCTGCTCCACCAGCCGGCGGCGATGGGTCTGGGCGTCCCGGGCAATCTGCAGGTGGATCGAGCAGCACACCGTGGTGCCCTTGCCTGGCGCGGACTGCTCGATCCACAGGCGCCCGCCCATCAGCTCGGCAAGGCGCCGGCTGATGGCCAGCCCCAGCCCGGTGCCGCCGAAGCGCCGGGTGGTCGTCTGATCGGCCTGAGTGAATTTCTGGAACAGGCGCTCCGCCACCTCCGGCGCGATGCCGATGCCGGTGTCGCGCACCGAGAACTGCAGCTCCAGATCCGTCTCGGTCATCGCCACGCAGCGGAACCCCAGCTCGACCTCGCCCTGCTCGGTGAACTTGATAGCATTGCTGCACAGGTTGAGCATGATCTGGCCGAGGCGGAGCGGGTCGCCCAGCAGCGCGGGGGGAATATTGACGTCGTAGCGGATGAGGAACTCCAGGCCCTTCTGCTCCGCCTGCAGGCCGACAGAATCCTTGAGCTGCTCCAGCACCGTGTCGAGGCCGAACTCGATGGACTCGATCTCCAGCTTGCCGGCCTCGATCTTGGAAAAATCCAGGATGTCGTTGATGATCCCGAGGAGGGAATGGGCGGCCCCCTGAGCCTTGGCCAGATAGTTGCGCAGGGCCGCCGGCGGTTCGTTCTTGAGGGCCAGGTAGAGCATGCCGATGATGGCATTCATCGGCGTGCGGATTTCGTGGCTCATGGTGGCGAGGAAGTCGGACTTCATGCGCGACGCTTCCTCGGCCATGGTCTTGGCCTTGATCATCTCGTCCATGGCGTCCCGCTCGGCCGTGATGTCCTCGATCACGCACACGGCACCCCGCGCCGGATCGGCCCGGTCGATGACACGGGCGGACAGGCGGATCCAGAATGCGCTGCCGTCCTTGTGCCGCGCCATGAGTTCGCGGCGCACGGTGTCGCCAGCCGCCAGACGGGCGGCCGCCAGAGCCTCGGCCTCCTCGTCCACGGTGTCGGCCAGGCGATCCCGCAGGGGCCGCCCGGTCTGCTCGCCCGGCGCGTAACCGAACATCTCGTCGAGACGCCGGTTGGAACGCACGATGAGGCCGTCCTTGAGCAGCACGATGCCCACGCTGGCCGAGTCGGACAGGGCCTGCAGCTCGGCCGTGCGCTCCCGCACCCGCTGCTCCAGCGCCTCGTTGACGGACTTGAGCTGGGCCTCGTTTTCGGACAGCCGGCGATTGGCATCCAGCAGCACGGTGTCCCGGTCCTCGATGGCAGCGAGCATGCCGTTGAAGACCTCCACCAGGGTGCCGATCTCGTCGTCGCTGTCCAGCGTGGCCCGCACGCTGTAGTCCTTGCTGATGGCCACCATCTGCACCGTGCGCGTGAGACGTTCGATGGGCCGCGACACGATGCGCTGCCAGCGCGTCGCCACCAGCAGGGTGATCATGGACGTGACAAAGGCGGTGAGCGCCGCAAAGAGCAGGTAATCCCGCCACAGCAGGTCGAGCTCGCGGAAGCTGGCGCGGATGAACACGGCGCCCTGGGGCGTGCCTTCGACAAGGATGGGCTCGATCAGGTGCAGGTAACCACCCTCGGTGTACGAGCGGCTCTCGAACTTGGGATCAGCGGGAAAGCTGAAGGGTCGGTCCTCACCCCGCTCGTAGCGGGCAAACACCCGTCCCCCCACGTCGTAGATGCAGGCGGCGCTGACAGCCCGCTTGATCCGCAGGGCGCCCAGGGTTTCCATGGCGACCTTGTCGTCGTAGAACAGCAGGGCCGCGGAGCTGCGGTCGGCCACGATGCGCGCCAGGGACGACAGGTCGCGGACCAGTTCGTCGGTCACCCGCACCCGCTCGTAGGCGATGAAGCCGACCGCTTCGATGAGCAGCGCCGCCACGCTGGTGATCACGATGATCAGCACCAGCTTGGCCTTGATCTGCATGCCTTCAAACAATGCGCGCATGGTCATCTGCCGGGTTCGGGGGAAAGATCCCGGCGCACGCCGCCAGGCACGGCGCGACAGGATGCGGGGCGTGATGCGGGCGGACCATCTTTCAGCGGTCCTGCGGCACGGTGCGCGCCACCTCGAGCAGCTTGGCGCTGATCCGCAGGTTGGCGTTGCGGGCGGCGTCCGGATTGATCTCAAGACGGATGCGGCCACCGTCGGAATAAAAGCCCACCACCCCACCGATCCGGGCGAAACCGTCCTGGTCGCTGATGGTGAGCACACTCCCGCCGCGCAGGCGCGCCTGCAGGTCGGCCCAGCGCCGCTCGCCCCGGCCAACGAAGAGCACCTGGCACTGGGCCGGATCGAAACCGTTGTCGATGTCCACGCGCAGCGGACGGTCCTTGACCTGCTTGCTGGCCAGTTCCCCCAGCAGGACGCCCACCGGATCGCTGCCGCTCACGCATAGACGCAGGGCGTCCGTCGGCAGCACGGGCCAATCCACAAATTTGATGACGTGGAAGACGTAGGCCGCCTTGATCTTGGCTTCAAGCTCCCCCGGCGCCGAAAACGCCATCAGGGGCAGGGCTGCGGCGCACACCAGCAGGCGGCGCAACAGCGGGACAAGCCGGAACCGGCGGCGGACGGACGCGCGCATCGCCCGCGGCCGCGACGCCTCAATACCGGACGTCGACGCCGGCAAAGCCATTGAAACCGGGATCGCGGAAATCGAAGGGCATGGCATGGTGCCGGTCGGTCAGGTTGTTCAGGTCGACGGTCAGATGAACCGCCGCGCGGGCGTCACGGTACAGGGGCTTCTGCACACGGACGTTCACCACGCCGTACTGGCCGAAACCGAGACGGGCGCTGCGGGACGTACTGTCATAGTAGCGCCCGACCCAATGATAATAGGTCGCGACACTCATGTCGCCCGGCAAACTGGCCAGCACCCCCGCATTGGCGAGGGTGTCCGGCGCGAAGGGGATGGCGGTCCCGTCATGATCCGCGTTGGTGGGATCGGTCACCCGGGTGTGGGTACGGGTGAGGTTGCCGAACACACTGGTTTCGCTCGACGCTGCGTAGCGGAGATCCACCTCGTAGCCCATGGCGCGGGCCTTGCCTGCGTTTTCTGAACGTACCTGGGACGGCGCCGCGCTGACGATGTTGGTGACGATCGCGTCGTTGATCGTGTTCAGGAACCCCCGCAGATCGAGGGTGAGCGCCTGGCTGGCGCGCCAGTTGACGCCCACGTCACGACCGACGCCCGTTTCGGGCTTGAGACCGGGATTGGGCAGCTCGCCGCTGGCGGTGGGCACCGCCACGGTGCCACCGATCTGCTTGGCCGCGGGCGCCATGAAACTGGTGCCCACATTGCCGTAGAAGGCCAGACCGGGATCGGCGTTGTAGCGCGTGCCGAAGCTCCACAGATTCTTGCTCCACGCGGCGCTACGCGTGGCGGGCGTGATGCCGCCGAGCAGGTCGTAATCGTGATGGATGGTGTCGTGCCGAACTCCTCCACGCAGCACCCAGGCATCCCACACCAGCTTCTCCTGCACGAAATAACCAGTCGAGCGGGCCTGGGCGCGGTTCGACGGGGTGACGGCCCCCACGGGATCCTGGACGTCGGTCTGATAATCCACCCACTGGCCGTCCACCCCGGCCGTCAGCAGCGACTCGCCCCAGTGGCGATGGCTCAGGGTCAGGTCGGCGGGGCGGATGGTCTGACGGGTGAATTCGTGGTTGGAGAGGCTCAGGTCCGTCGGGTAGTTGTCGTTGGCGAAGCGCCGGTCATAGCGCCGTTCGCCATACTTGAACTGGATGTTCCAGTCGTCGCTGAAGGTGTTGCTGTAGGCGAAGTTGAGGGTGTCGTAGGTGTGGTCGAAGCCCCGGTTCGGACGGCCCATCGTGCCCTGGTGCAGGGTGCGTTGATAGAACACCGTCACCGTATGATCGGGCCGGTCGAAGGCGTAGCTGAAATTGCCGAAGAATCGGTTCTTCTGGTAGGCCGGCGCCTGGGTGGTCTGCAGCCAGGAATTGCGGGTGCCGTACTGGGTGTAATCGGAATGCTCCAGGTTGGCACTGACGATGTAGCCCAGATTGCCCTGCGTCCCCTGCGCGTAGGCCTTGCCGAACACCGTGCCCCAGGACCCGGCGCCGGCAGCGACGCGGGTCAGGGGCGTATCGACCCGGCTCTTCAGCACGAAGTTGGTGGTCCCGGCCAGGGGCGTCTCATTGCCGACGAAATCCATGGTCAGGTAATTGGAGTACAGCACGGACGCCGGCCCCTTGTGCACCTCGACGCGCTCGATGGCGGAGGGGTCGAGGCTCATGGCATCCACGAAGGAATCGATGGGCAGCCCGTCCAGCAGATAGCTGTTGTACTTGGGACCGAGACCCGCGTAGGAGCCCCAGTTGGCATCGTTGCGGGACAGCACATTGACGAACTGACCGGACGTGGGACGCATGAGCTCCGCCAGATTGCCGGAGTGCGCGGGCTGGCGCTCGATGTCTTCGTTGCGCAGCACGACGATGCGCTGCGTGACGGTATCCGCCGCCTGGGCGAGCTTGGTGTCGGTCACCACCAGGTTGCCCAGCTGTTCCAGGCTCAACTGGTCCACGAAGCCGCTGAGGGGCAGATTGCGGATCTCGCCGGGATCCGCCGGCGCATCGGCAAGACTGGGCGCGGAGATCAGGACGAAGGTGGAGGCGAGATACGCTTTTTTCATGATTTCAGCAATAACCCCGAACTTTAAAGGGTATTTTCGCGGAAACAAAGATTTACAATACCCTTCGTTGCATGGTATCCCGCCGTCCGGCGAATTTCAACGAAACCATTGGCATGTCAGCGGGCCTGAAATCCGCGTCACGCCGTACTGCCGGGCGTTCCCGGCGCGTCGCGCAGATGCGCTGAGAGATCCGCCCGCACCCAGTCCACAAAGGCCCGCACACGCAAGGGTAGGAGGCGTGCATGGGGCACCACCACGCTGACCGGGCGCGGCGCCTGCTCGAAGGCTTCCAGCACCGGCACCAGCCGCCCGGCCGCCAGATGAGGGGCCACCTGGTAGGAGATGAACATGCCGAAGCCAAGCCCGGCGATGCAGGCATCCAGGGCCGGGGCGACGTGGTTGAACTCCAGGTTGCCGCGCACCGGCACGCCGAAACTGCGCCCCTGCTCCTCGAAACGCCACCACACGCCCGGCGTGGGCGAAAAGCCGATGCAATTGGCCCGCAGCAAGTCCCGCGGGTGGGCCGGCACGCCCTGACGAGCCAGGAAGTCCGGACTCGCCACCACCATGCGCCGCACATGGCCGACGGGATGGGCGACGAGGGTCGAGTCCTCCAGCACGCCGATGCGGATGCCCACATCCACGCCCTCCTCCAGCAGGTTCACGATCCGGTCGAAGAGCAGCACCCGGCAATGTACGCGGCTGAAGCGCTGCACGAAGCGGGTGATGGCCGGTGCCACGAAAAGTTGCCCGAACAGCACCGGCGCCGTCACCGTCAACGCGCCTGACGGCTCGCCCCCTTCGTCCCGCAGCCCGGATTCCGCCTCGTCCAGTGCCGCCAGCAGGTTGCGGCAACTGTCCAGGTAACGCCGCCCCTCCTCCGTGAGGGCGATGCGCCGTGTACTGCGGTTGAACAGGCGCACCCCCAGGTCCGCCTCCAGCGCCGCCAGCGCCCGCACCACCGCCGGCAGGGACATGTCCAGCACCCGTGCGGCGCCGCTCAGGCTGCCCTCATCGGCAATGCGGACGAAGGTTCCGATGGCCTTCAGCTTATCCATGGATTACTCCGATTTCCGGATCAGTTAAATCCGTTTTAAGCCATTTATTCACATGCCGGATTAAACCACACTGCCGGACATCCCTCCCCCGCGCCGAAAGGACCGCCATGAACACCCCCGCCCAACCCATCAGGTTCCACCGCTTCGCCACCTCCGGCCACAGCCACCGGGCCGAGCTGATGCTGTCCCTGCTCGGTCTGCCGGTCGAACCCATCGACGTGGACCTGGCCGGCGGCGCCCAGAAGACCCCGGCCTACCTGGCCATGAACTGCTTCGGGCAGGTGCCGGTGATCCAGGATGGCGACGTGACCGTGGCCGACTCCAACGCCATCCTGGTCTACCTGGCCAGCGTCTATGACGACGGTCGCTGGCTGCCCCGCGATCCGGCCGCCGCCGCGCAGGTGCAGCGCTGGCTCTCGGTGGCCGCCGGGCAGCTCGCCTACGGGCCGTGCGCGGCCCGCCTCGTCACCGTGTTCGGCGCCCGCTTCAACGCCGACGAGGTCATCGCCCGCGCCCACGCCCTGTTCAAGATCCTGGATGCGGAGCTGGCCACGCGCGCCTACCTGACGGGCGACGCGCCCACCATCGCCGACGTGGCGCTCTACAGCTACACCGCCCACGCGCCGGAAGGCAACGTCAGCCTCGACCCCTACCCCCACATCCGCGCCTGGCTCGCCCGCATCGAAGCCCTGCCGGGTTTCGTGCCCATGCCGGCCACCGCGGCCGGACTCCGGGCCTGAGCCATCATGACCGCGCAGACGCCGCCGCGATCCGTCTTCCACGCCGGCGAGGAGGCCCTGCAGGCCCTTGCCGGCGCGCAGGCGCGATTGGCCGAAACGGGGCCGCGGGTGATCCGTGAGGTGCTGCCCGAGCAACACCGCAGCTTCTTCGCCGAACTGCCTTTCGCAGTGCTCGGCGCCCTGGACGCGGACGGCCAGCCCTGGGCCACGGCGATCGCCGGCCCCCCCGGCTTCATCACCAGCCCGACACCGGAGCGCCTGCGCATCGGAGCCCTTCCGGCGGCGGACGACCCGGCCGCCGCCGGTCTCGCCCCCGGTGCGGCAATCGGCCTGCTTGGCCTGCAGCCCCACACCCGCCGTCGCAACCGGGCCAACGGCCGCGTCGCAGCGCTGGACGCGGACGGCTTCACCCTGGCTGTCGAACAGAGCTTCGGCAACTGCCCCAAGTACATCCACGCCCGCCGGGTTGAACACGCGGCGCAGACGGCTGCCCCGGCGCCCGCCCGCGTCCAGGCCCGACTCGACGGCGCGACCGCCGACCTGATCCGCCACGCCGACACCTTCTTCATCGCCACCGCCCATCCCGATGCCGCACGGGGGGAACACGCCGCCCACGGCGTGGATGTCTCCCACCGGGGCGGCCGGCCCGGCTTCGTGGGGGTGGACGGCGACCACCTGTGGGTGCCCGACTTCGCCGGCAACCAGTACTTCAACACCCTCGGCAACCTGCTCCTGAATCCCCGCGCCGGACTGCTCTTCGTGAATTTCTCGGAGGGCAGCCTGGTGTGGATCGCCGCCACCGCGCAGATCCTCCACGACGGTCGCGCCGTGGATGCGTATCCCGGCGCCCAGCGCGTGCTCCAGCTGACCGTGCACGCGCTGTGGACGGCCAGGCGGCGCCTGCCCCTGCACAGCCAGGACGGTGAGGCATCTCCCTTCCTTGCCGGCACGGGCATCTGGCCCGGCTGACGCCTGCCCCTTGACCATGCCCCGGCCGCCGGTGCGAAGATGAGATCCGTCGCCTTCGCCTCGCCGGCCCCATGCCTGTCCATCACGACGCCTTCATTTCCTACAGCCACACGGCGGACGGCGCCCTGGCGCCGGCCTTCCAGCGCGGCCTGGAACAGCTCGCCAAACCCCTGCTGCGCCTGCGCGCCCAGAAGATCTTCCGCGACCAGACCGACCTCACCGCCAGCCCGGCCCTGTGGCCCGGCATCGTCAGCCACCTGGCCGCGTCCGACTGGCTGCTGGTCTTCGCCAATCCGCTCTACGCCGGCTCCCGCTGGTGCCGCAAGGAGGTGGAGTGGTGGCTGGCGGAACGCAGTCCGGAACGCCTGCTGATCGTCCTGACCGACGGAGACATCGTCTGGGACGAGGCACGCCGCGACTTCGACTGGGCACGCACCACCGCGCTGCCCGACTGCCTTGCCGGCCATCTGGCGGACGAACCGCTCTACGTGGATCTGCGCTGGGCGCGGGAGACGCCGGGCCTGTCCCTCGCCCACGGCGGCTTCCGCGAAGCCGTCGTGCGGGTCGCCGCGCCGCTGCGCGGCGTCAGCCCGACCGATCTGGACGGCGCCGATCTGCGCCAGTTGCGCCGCACCCGCCTGTTCGTGCGGACCGGCGTGGGCGCCATCTGTGTCGCCGCCGGAGTGGCCGTCTGGCAGGCCCGCGTCGCCACCGAAGAGGCCCGCATTGCTGAAACCCAGCGCCAGCAGGCAGAGGCCCAACGCCGCATCGCCGAATCCGAACGGGCCCAGGCCGAGGCCCAGCG
>DAOQMM010000005.1:24330-27996 GCA_035335645.1 Rhodocyclaceae bacterium
GCCCAGCGCCACATCGCCGAGTCCGAGCGAGCCCGCGCCGAAGCCGCCCTCGCCGCAAGCGAACGGGAGCTGTTGCGCGCCCAGTCGGCCGAACTGCGGGCCCTGCGCGCACGCCTCGACACGCTCATCGCCGACGCGATCACACCAGGCCACCTGACCGAGATCGCGCCCATGCAGGCCGAGCGCGCGCTGCTCGACCAGCGCCTCGCCGATGTCACCCGTCAGTACCTCGCCAGGCTGGCCGAGCAGATCGGTTATCGCGGCGGCTTCGAGTTCCTGATGAAGTGGGAGGGCAACGCGGGGCGGGTCGCGCTGATCGGCTCATCGGTCTTCATCGACCCCCTCACCGACCTGGCGCTGGCAAAGCCCGACGATCTGCGCCGCCGCTACGAATTTCTCCTGACGCCCGCGGAGCTCCAGGCCCTCATCGCCACCGCCGGCAAACGCGGCGCCGAGGCCCAGGCCGCCTACGCCGCCGCCCCGATCCTGGCACGCATCCGCATCCGCGCGGAGGACGTGGCACGCCTGGTGCCGGACGTGATCGAGCCTTTCTGGAAGCGCCTGCGGGACAAGCATCCCATCCTCAGGCGCCCGGACACGCCACCCGCGGTCCATACGGCCCTGCTGTCGGTGGCGGTCAATCTGGGCGCACGGGTCGAATCCCTCGCGCCCTTCATCGACGCTGGCCGCTGGCGCGAACTCGCCGACGCCATCGATGCCCTCGCTGCGCGCCCGCCAGTGCTGGCAGGCCTCAAACGGCGCCGCGCCGAGGAGGCGGCCCTGATCCGCGCCGCCCTGGCGGGGCAACCGCCATAAGGCGGGTCAGAACAGGTGGCTCACAGCCTGCGCGCACCACACGCCGGCGCCCAGCACGACCAGGCTGCAACCGGCGAAAAAGCGGGCCGGATGGTCGAGAGCGTTGGCGCGGGCGTCCCGATGGACAATGCGGAGGGTGGTCATGGCAGTCTCCCGGTGAAATGGATGGCGTGGTGTCCATTTTCCGGAAGGCCCGGCGGGCAGGCCAATGAGATCTTCCAACCACCGGGATAGGCCCGGGCCATCGCCCGGCGCGGCCCCCGTCCCGACGGTCGGACTTACTTGAGCCCCGTCACGGCCATCTTGCGCCGCAGGAAGGCGATCTGGGTCTGGAGCGACAGGCCCTTCGGGCAGACATCGTGGCAACCGAGCAGCGACATGCAGCCGAACACGCCGGTGTCGTCGCCGATCAGCTCGTAGAAATCGTCGTCGCTGCGTTCGTCCCGTGGATCGAGGCGGAAGCGGGCGATCTTGTTGAGCCCCACCGCGCCGACGAAGTCCTCGCGCATGCGCAGGGTGCCACAGGCGGCCACGCAGCAGCCGCATTCGATGCAGCGGTCGAGCTCATAGATCGCTTCGGCGAGGGCCGGCTCCATGGGCGCCTCGACGGCCGTGAGATCGGCCTCGGCCGTCGTGTGGATCCAGGTTTCGAGGCGTTCGGCGGTGCCGCGCATCCACTTGCCGGTATTCACCGACAGATCGCCGATCAGCTCGAAGACCGGCAGCGGGGCGAGGGTGATCAGCGGGTCCAGATCCCGCGTCAGGCTGCGACAGGCCAGCCCGGGGCGGCCGTTGATGAGCATGGCGCAGCTGCCGCAGATGCCGGCGCGGCACACGAAGTCGAACTGCAGGGATGGGTCCTGATGCGCGCGCACCTCCGTGAGGGCGATGAAGAGGGTCATGCCCTCCGTCTCCTCGATGCGGAAGTCCTGCCAGTGGGGGTCGATGTCCGGCCCGCAGCGCAGGATGCGCAGCGTCAGGGTGCGCGGGCCCGCGGACGCGCGGGGCTTCATTGTCCGTGGCCCCGGCGCACGTCGTGGCGCTGCTCGTCCCAGCCGGCCGAATGCACGCCGGGCGCCACGGTGAATTCGTCCGGGAGGTCCCGCACGAAGGTGGTGCACGGCAGGCAGCGCTCCCCATTCACCAGCACGTAGCAGGTGGCACAGGCGCCTGCATGGCACACGAAGGCATCGCCGAGGGGGGCGGGCAGGGACGGGCGGATGTGGTTGAGGGCGTTGAGGAGGGTCAGTCCTTCGGTGTCCAGCAGGGCGTATTCGTCGGGGTGGTCTGCCAGGCGCAGGGTCACGATGCGGGTTGGGGTCGGGGCGTTCATGTGTGTTCTCCTGAACGGTGGTTTCGGCCGCGGAAGCGCGTCGGAACCAGATGTTCGTACGGCATCAGGGCCTGCTGTACGGTGTAGCGGTCGGCCGTTGCGAAGGCGCTGCGGATCGTCGCGATCTCGTCCGCACGGCGCGCGGTGTCGGGATGCTCCACGGCATTGCGGGCGCCGTAGCCGCGCCAGCCAGGCGGCAGCTCCATGCGCATCACGTCGAGGGCCTCATAGCTCAGGGTCGGCCGGGTCTGCTGCGGGTCGGGCCAGGTGGCCAGGGTGCGCTTGAGCCACAGGGCGTCGTCGCGGCGGGGGAAGTCCTCGCGGAAATGGGCGCCACGGCTTTCCGTGCGTTGCAGCGCTCCATCGGCCACGCAGAGGGCCAGCTTGAGCATCTTCTGCACCCGGTAGGCGGTCACGAGTTCCGGGTTGGCCCCCGGGCGACGCGTGGCGATGCCGATACGGCGGCTGCGCTCGAGCAGGGACGCCAGTTCGGCGACAGCGCTTTCGAGCAGGTCGCCCCGCCGGAAGATGCCGACCTGCTCGGTCATGATGGCCTGCATGCGGGCGAGCAGCGCCTGGGCGTCTTCGGTGCCAGTGCCGCTCAGCAGCGTGTCCAGATGATGCTGTGTCCGCTCGAGACAGTCGCGGACCAGCGCGGTGGAGACCTGCAGCTCACCCATCGGCGATTCCACGAAATCGGCCATCCGCTCGCCGACGATCATGCCGGCCACCACCGTCTCGGCGACGGAATTGCCGCCCAGACGGTTGAACCCATGGAGGTCCCAGCAGGCCGCCTCACCACACGCGAACAGGCCGCGCAGGCCACGGACGTGCCCGCTGGCGTCCGTGCGGATGCCCCCCATGGAATAGTGCTGGGCGGGACGGACCGGGATCCAGTCGCGGGACGGGTCGATGCCCAGGAAATGCTGGCAGATCTCCTTCACCTCCCGCAGACGTCCGTCGATATGGGCCGCGCCGAGGAGCGTGATGTCCAGCCACAGGTGGTCGCCATAGCGCGTCTTGACCCCGTGGCCGGCACGGATGTGCTCCTCCATGCGCCGTGACACCACGTCGCGGGAAGCGAGCTCCTTCTTCTCGGGCTCGTAGTCCGGCATGAAGCGGTGACCCGCGGCATCCCGCAGCAGACCGCCATCGCCACGACAGCCCTCGGTGACGAGGATGCCCGCCGGGAAGATGGTGGTGGGATGAAACTGCACCGCCTCCATGTTGGCCAGGGTCGCCACACCGGTCTCAAGGGCGATGGCTGCGCCGATGCCCTCGTTGATGATCGCGTTGGAGCTGACCTGGTAGATCCGCCCGAAGCCGCCGCTGGCGATGCAGGTGGCCTTGGCCACATACGCGCTCAGGGCCCCGGTGACGAGATCGCGCACGATGGCGCCGTGACAGCGGCCGCCTTCGTGGATCAGGGCCAGCGCCTCGGTCCGTTCATGGACCGGGATGCCCGCCGCGACGGCCTGGTCGCCCACCGCGTAGAGCATGGCGTGGCCGGTGCCGTC
>DAOQMM010000005.1:28096-75163 GCA_035335645.1 Rhodocyclaceae bacterium
CTGGCCTGCATGCCGCCCTGGGCCGCCGCCGAGTGGGAACGCTTGGGCGGCACCAGACTCAGCAGGATCACTTCGTGCCCGCGTCGGCGCGCGCCGACCGCGGCCCGCAGGCCGGCCAGTCCGCCACCGATCACCAGCACGTCGGTATAGACGATGCGCATGATTACTCCATGGACGGCGGGTTCGGCGCCGCCGCCAGGGCGGACGGATTCGGCACCAGGGTGGCGTGGGCACCCGGCACATAGCGTTCACCGGCCCGGTCGGCGTGGGTCACGCCGATCTGCACATAGGCGCGCAGGGTGATCAGCCCAAGGATCAGGAAGAAGGCACTGAAGACCGTCTTGGCCACGCGCAAGCGGCGCCGGCTGACTGCCGCATCGCGCCCTTCGAGCCAGCCCCATTTCACCGCGAGGCGGTACAGGCCGATGCTGCCATGGATCTCCACCGCAAACAGGAGCAACAGGTACAGGGGCCACAGGGTGCCGGTCCAGATCCGGTCCGCGGATTCGTAGGGACCGATCAGCTCGGGCTGGGTGAGCATGCCGTAGAGGTGCACCGTCCCCAGAAAGAACAGGGCGAAGCCGGTCCACAGCTGGATCCACCACAGCCCCGTGTCGTCATGGCGCAGGCCTGCCCGATGGGCGGCAAAGGCGCGGTACTGACGGAAATTGGCCGGAAACTTGCGCAATGCCAGCCAGGCGTGCCCCACGAAGACCAGCAGGACGAAGCCGACGACGCAGGACACCAGCCAGGGCTGCGGCCGGCCAAGCAGCCAGGCGCCCTCGAAGAAACGCGCCACGGTATAAAACGCGTCCTTGCTGATCAGGATGGACGAGACGAAGAACATGTGGGCGATCAGGAAGACCGCGAGGAAGAGGCCGGAGACGCTCTGCAGCACATCCAGGCGGGCGGGCCAGCGGCTGGCACGGCTGCGGACGCTGCCACGATCGGTCGGGGCGACCACCCGGGGGGCGGCACTCAGGGATTCCGCATCGGCGGTACGAACGGCGGTAGGAGCCATGGCGCGAAGACCTCCAGCTTGCTGCCCTCCGCATGGGAGGGCTGATTCCGGTCCCGCATCGTGGCGGCCCCGTCACGGGCGTGACGGCGGCAACCACGGCAAGGGGCCGCAGCCTGTGTCTCCTGCACTCTTTTTATGGGTAGTGGCGCACTGCAACGCTCTTGGGGTGTTGGCACTGTAGCACAGCCTTTTGCGGTGCAACATAGGCCTTTTTCGGGGTCTGGACAGTGAATGGCGCCACGGCCCGCCCGAATATTCAGGCGGAATCGTGAAATCTGACCCCTCGTGCCGAGCGGGGACGGGGAGGCCTACTCCAGCCGCGCGGGCCGGACGCAGCCGTCGGGCAGTCCGTCGATTTCGATCTGGATGGTGGGATGGCCGATCCGGAATCGGTGCACGAGTCCGTCGGCCAGGGCGATGAGGAAGGCGTCCCCCGGGTGACCGGCGGGCATCACCAGATGCGCCGTGAGCGCCACATCCGAGGTCCCCAGCGCCCACACGTGGAGGTCATGAACGCTGCGCACGCCTGGCTGGCTGCGCAGCCAGGCATGCACCTCGACCAGATCGACCCCCTCCGGCACCCCGTCGAAGGCGAGATGCAGGGACTGGCGGAGCAGACCCCAGGTGCCCGCCACGATCAGGGCCGCGATGGCGAGGCTGACCAGCGGATCCAGCCAGGCCCAGCCAAAAGCCAGGTACAACGCCCCCGCGCCCACGACGCCGAGCGACACCAGGGCGTCCGCTGCCATGTGCAGGAAGGCTCCGCGGATGTTCAGATCGTCCTGGCTGCCTTTCATGAGCAGAGCGGCGCTCAGACCGTTGATCAGGACCCCGAGGGCCGCCACTGCCATCACCGTGACGGCGTCGCCCGGATGGGGCGCGCCGAGGCGTTGCACGGCCTCCAGTGCCAGCGCCCCCATGGCGACCAGGAGCAGAATCGCATTGGCCAGGGCCGCCAGGATGGAGGCCCGTTGCCAGCCGTAGGTGCGCACATGGGTGGGACGCAGGCGCGCCGCGAAGGCGGCGCCCCAGGCCAGCGCCAGGCCCGCCACGTCCGACAGGTTGTGCCCCGCGTCCGCCAGCAGCGCCAGGGAATCCGCCCGCCAGCCGAACCAGGCCTCCACGGCCACGAAGAGCACGTTCAGCACGATGCCCACCGCAAAAGCCCGGTCGTGATGCGCGGGGCCCTGCCCATGCGCGCCATGGGCGTGTCCGTGGTGATGCCCGTGCCGGCAGCCCGGGCCGTGAACGTGACTCATGGCTTCAGCAGCAGTTCGTCCAGGCCCTTGCGCAGGGAACGGGAGCGGGGCGGATCGGACACCCCCACCCGGCAGAAGAAACTCAGGGCCTGATCGGGGCCGATGGCCGCGATCTGCTCGAAGCGCTCCGCCAGGGCCGCCGCGCCACGATCGATGGCGGGGTCGTGGGAGATCCTCTGCCCGCTGCGGGCATACCACCGGAAGATGACCGGCGTCATCTCGGGCTGGAGATGCAGGCCGACCGCAGTGGCGGTGAGCCACAGACGCTGCATGGCCGCGCCGGCCCGCACGTGGTCCGCGAGGCCGCGCGGCGGCACGTCGGCCTTCAGCAGGAGGTGGGCCGAGCAGGCCAGCGCGGGAATCAGGTCGAGCTGCACCCGCGGCGCGATCGTACCGCCGAGGAAACGATTGAAGAACTGCACCCGCCCCCAGCTGGCCATGACCCATTCCATCAGGCGTGCCGTCGCGGCATCCACCCCCACGGCCTGCTCCGGAATGCGGTCCTTGCTGAAGCGGGCCCGCCACTCGATGACGTCCTTGTGCACCGGGTAGGCTTCCGGGCAGGTCAGGCGCAGATACGCATTGCGCCACAGCAAGCCCGCCACGGCACGCCGTTCCGCGCCCGTCTCGAAGCACTGCACGGTGTAGCCCGCGCCCGGAGCGGCGGCGAGCGCCGTCCGCTGGCCCGAATCAAGCGGCGTCGCACGCATGGCCCGGCGCTGCACGGTGCGCCGCTCGATGCAGGACAGCAGCGGGTCGGCTGCCAGCCCGGAGACCGGCGAGAGGGTCACATCATAGACCGGCGCGGTGTCGGTGCTGTCCGCCCGCAGGCGCCAGACGGCCTCGAGCCCGTGGGCCGTGGCGGCGATGCGCAGCGTCTCCAGGAGCGCACCGTGGGCCATGTGGCTGGCGTGGCCGTTGTAGTCATACAGGCACCAGGTGCGCGTATCGTGACCGTGGACGACAAGGCGGTCGTCACCGGCGATCTCGAAGCGCCAGGGCTGGGTGTTGTCGCCACTGGGCGCCCAGCGCGCCAGGTCGAGGATCTGCAGGCGGGTGTCGCGGGGGATCATGGCAGCAACCCCGCCCGATCGGCACCGGGTTGGCAGGCAGGCGAGCCTGCGCAAACGACAGGAGCGTGGGGACGTTTCACCTGGATGACCTCCCTCGAAACGGTTCAGCGGCGCATGGCGCGCAGCTGACGGCGCGCGATGAACAGGGCGAGGCGCTGCAATGGATTACGGTTGCCGCCTGGCCGCCAGGTCTTGACGTAGCGATTGCGATAGGCGTCGAACTGGAAGCCCCGTGGCGCGCACAGCACGTCACCGCGCCCGAGCAGGATCTTGAGGGATTCAACCGCGGTGACGCCGGCGCACAGCTGGCACGCGGCAATCGTGGATGGCCCGCGCTGTTCGGCCAGATTGACCCGCGACGGGTCGGCCAGATAGCCGCGCTGGAGCATGGCCGGCGAGAGGCCGAGCAGGAAGCGGATCGCCATCTCCTCCTCGTCACAGCCGTCGAGGCAGAAATAATCCTCGAAGGACATCTGGCCGGGCAGGAAGCTCAATACCGCCGTTCCCATGCCGAGGGGGGCCGCGGTGACCGCCGGAATCCCCCGCGCCGCGCAGGCGCGGAAGGTGGCGCGGCGGGCATCGAAGGCGAAGAAGTCGAGCCCGTCCACGTACAGATCGACACCGTCGAGGAAATCGCCCAGATTGGCGTCATCCACGCCCCGCTCGAAGAGGCGGATGTCCAGTTCGGGATTGATGTCGCGGGCCATCTCCGCCAGCGCCGCGGCCTTGGGGCGCTGCAGGTTGGACACCGTGGCCCCCACCTGGCGGTTGAAATTGACCAGCTCGAAGACATCCATGTCGGCAATGTGGAAGGCACCGATGCCGAGCCGCGCAAGGGTGAGCAGATGCACGCCGCCGACGCCGCCCATGCCGGCAATTGCCACCCGCTTGCCTCGCAGAGCGGCCTGTTCGGCCACCGTCACCCAGCCGATATTGCGGGAGAAAGCCTCGTCGTAAACGAACTGGACCATGGAAATGCCCGGTTTGCCTTGCCGGCGGAACAGGTATGATACGACAGTTCATGCCGCCATCCTTCGCGGTGCGCCGCGCCCCTGCTAATATTCCGGCGGGATTGCGGCGAAGCCGGCGCCGTCATCCGGGCACGGGGCCCCGATGGCCACACGCCCGCGTGCCTGCCCGGACCTGCTCTCGAGACCATGCCGTTCACACTTGCGATCCGCAACATCCTGCGCCAGAAGTTCCGTACCGGGATGACCCTCGCCGCGATCATCTTCGGGGTCGTCGGGCTGATCCTGGCGGGCGGTTTCGTGGAAGACATCTTCATTCAGCTGGGTGAAACCATCATCCACTCCCAGACGGGCCATATCCAGGTCTTCAAGAAGGAATTCCTTGAAAAGGGCATCCGCTATCCCGAGCGCTACCTGATCGATCATCCCGAAGACATCGCCCGCCACTTCGACGGGCATCCCGAGGTGGAAGCCGTGATGAGCCGGGTCTATTTCTCGGGTCTCCTCAACAACGGCCGGCGCGACCTGCCCATCATCGGCGAGGGCGTCGAGCCGGACAAGGAAACCAAGCTCGGCAGTCTGCTCAAGATCACGGAAGGTCAGCCCCTCACGGACAAGGACCCGGACGGCATCCTCATCGGACAGGGCGTGGCCCAGTCCCTTGCGGTCAAACCGGGCGACGCCCTGACCCTCGTGACCAGTTCGGCCGGGGGCGCCATGAACACCCACGACTTCCGCGTCGTTGGCATCTTCCAGAGTTTCTCGAAGGAATTCGACGCCCGTGCCGTGCGCATTCCGCTGAATGCCGGGCAGGATCTGCTGCAGACCCGCGGCGTCAATCAGGTGGTCGTCGCCCTGCACCGCACCGACGACACGGATGCCGTCCTGAAACGCGCCAGCGCCGAGCTCGCGGACAGCCCTTACGACGTCCGCAGCTGGCGCACCCTGTCGGATTTCTACGACAAGTCGGTCCAGCTCTACGACACCCAGTTCGGCGTGCTGCGGCTGATCATCCTGCTGATGGTGCTGCTGTCCGTCACCAACAGCGTCAACATGACCGTCTACGAGCGCCAGGGCGAATTCGGCACGATGCAGGCCCTGGGCAATCGGGCCCGGGACGTCGTCCGCCTCGTCGTGCTCGAGTCGGCCCTGGTGGGCCTGGGCGGCGCCCTGGCCGGCGTGGTGCTGGGTGTCATCGCAGCGCTGATCATCTCGGCCATTGGAATCCCGATGCCGCCGCCGCCCAATGCCAACGTGGGCTACACCGCATTCATCCGGGTGGTGCCGGGTACCCTCGCCGGCGCCTTCCTGGTCGGCTTTGTCGCGACGGTGCTGGCCTCCCTGTTCCCCGCCTACAAGGTCTCCCGCCTGCCGGTGGTGGATGCCCTGCGGCAGAACGTCTGACCTCTTTCGATCCGAGTACGCAGCCATGGCCTTCTTCGACAACCTGACGCTGAACCTGGGCGACGGATTCCGCAAGTATTTCCAGATCAGCGCGGCCTTCGACAACGCTGGCCGCGACGACGTTTTCGCCATTCGCCACGAGGTGTACTGCGAGGAACTGGGCTTCGAGCCCGTCCGCGCCAATCGGCGCGAGACCGACGAGTACGACCGCCACAGCCGCCATTGCCTGCTGCGCACCTCGACCGAACCCCACACCCTGGTCGGGTGCAACCGCCTCGTCCTGGCACGACCGGAGGATCCGGCCTACCCGCTGCCCTTCGAGCGCACCTGCGCGGCCACCCTCGATCGCCGCATCATCGACCCGGCCAAGGAGCCCCGGGGCGCCATCGCCGAGGTCTCACGTCTCGCAGTGCGCGGCCTGTACCGCCGTCGTAAAGGGGAAGCACGCAGCGAAGTCGCCCTCAGCGACAGCGACTTCGGCACCGCCGCCCAGCCGCGTTTCCCCTACATCCCCATCAGCCTGTATCTCGCGGTGGTGGCCATCGCCCAGCGGGAAGGCGTCGAGACCCTCTTCGTGCTCACCGAACCGCGCCTCGCCGATCACTTCTCCAAACTCGGCGTCAAGATCCGCCAGATCGGCGGTCCGGTCGAACACCGTGGCACGCGCATTCCATCCATGATGGACGTGAAGGGCATCATCGGCGGACTGCGCTTTTTCATGAAACCCATGTGGCGGGTGGTGAACGAACAGATCGACGCGGGCTACACGTCCGGCAGCCCCGACCTGCCAGCCGGCAGCGCCTGCTGACGCGTCTGCGCCCGCGACATCGCGCGGGATGCGTACGATTTGTCACCCCGATGCAACCGCGAGGCGTTATGCTGCACAGCACAATCGCCACACGGAGTCCGCCATGTACCTCTCCCCCGATGAAATCCACCAGAACCGCCTGGACACCCTGCACGCCATCGAGGCCGCATCCCAGGCCTGGATCGACGCCACCGGCAAGCTCTCCGAGCTGATCCTGCGGGCCGGCCGTCAGATGCTCGACGAAAGCGAGCGCCATCTGAGTCAGCTCGCCCAACCGGGCGCCAGCCTACCCCTGTCCATCGGCAGCCTCGATGCCTGGCGCAGCGACTCCGCCGAACTCGTGCGCGACAGCTTTGCCATCATCGCCCAGGCACACCAGACCACCCTGCAGATCGCCCGCAAGCAGGTCGGCATCTTCGACCTCGCCCTCAAGCGCGGAATGGCCCACGCCATTCAACATGCGGACGCAGAAACCGGCAGCGCCATCAGCCACGTGCGCACGGCCCTCGAACAGGCCGAGACCTGCCTGAATGAGCTGACCGACAGCGCCACCCGCGGCGTCGGCGCCATGGAAGAACAGGTCCGTCAGATCGCCGAAGCCCTCGCCAGCACGGCCGACGAAGCCCCGCCAGCCGCACCGGCCCCGCGCCGCACCCGCAAACCGCGCGCCCAGTAAGCACCCTGCGCACGATGGGCGGGGGCCGCCACACCCGACGCGACCTTTGGCGCTAGAATCCGGCCCGGGACGGGCGGTGCCCGTCCCCGTCTTTCCAGCCAGGATCCCCATGAACGCCCGCTCCGCCCTGTACCAGGCCCGCTACGGCAACCCGGACGTCGCCGTTCCGGCCGCAGCCTCCCCTGTCATCGACCACCTGCTGGCCCACGCCTCGGTCCGCGCCTACCTGCCGGACCCGGTCAGCGACGACACGCTGGCGGCCATCGTGGCCGCCGCCCAGTCCGCTGCCAGCTCGTCCAACCTGCATGCCTGGAGCGTGGTCGCAGTACGCGATGCCGCCCGCAAGGTCCGTCTGGCCGACTACGCCGGCGACCAGGCCCACATCCGCCAGGCCCCGCTGCTGCTCGTCTGGCTGGCCGACCTGGCCCGCCTCGAACAGGTCGCCCGGCGCGTCGGAGAAACCTCCGCCGCACTGGACTACCTGGAAATGTTCGAGGTGGCCGTCATCGACGCCGCCCTTGCCGCCCAGAACGCCGTGGCCGCCGCCGAATCCCTCGGCCTGGGCACGGTATACATCGGCGCCATGCGCAACCGCCCGGAAGACGTGGCCGCGGAACTTCAGCTGCCACCGCGGGTGGTGGCCGTCTTCGGCCTGTGCGTCGGCATGCCGGACCCGGCGGCGCCCGCCGCAGTCAAGCCGCGCCCGCCGCAGTCCGTGGTCCTGCATCAGGAAACCTATTCCCTGCCGGCCCAGGAAGCCGGCCTCGAGACCTACGACCAGGCCATGGCGGCCTTCTACGCCGCCCAGGGGATGAAGGTGCGCGGCACCTGGTCGAACCATTCGGCCAAGCGCATCCGTGACGCCGCATCCCTCACCGGCCGTGACCGTCTGGCAGAGGCGCTGCGCAACCTGGGCTTTCCGCTGCGCTGAATAGCACGGGACGCGGCGGTCTTTACCGTCCGCGCCCCGCTGCGCCCGACCGCTGGCACCACCCGGCCTACATCCACTTGCGCGCCGGGTTACCGCGCCAGGTCTCGCCTGCCGGCACCTTGGTGCCGGGCATGAGGTAGGAACCGCCCATCAACACGGCGTTCTCGCCGATCTCGGAACCGGGCAGCACCACCGAATTGACGCCGATGGTGGCGCCCGCGCCGATGATCACCTTGCCGCAGGTGAGCTTGCCGCCGTAGAGCACGTTGCCCGACACCAGCGCGTTGTGCCCGATCACCGCCCGCGGTCCGATCTCCACCTGGTAGGGGTCGTCGATCGTGCCGCCGATGGCCACGTCCGCCCCCACCCGGGCGCCATACAGGGCCTCCACCACCGGTCGCGTGAACACCGTGGTGAAAGGCAGCAGCGCGCCCTGGCCCAGGCGATAGACGATGGTGATGAGCTTCCAGAACGTAAACACCGGCGAATCGCCGTCGTACTCGCCCGGCGCGATGGGCTGCACACGCAGCAGCACCCGCACCGCGACGGCTGACAGCAGGCCGTAGAAAAGCAGCAGCAGCAGGAAGTCCGCCACCACGTGATAGTCCGCCAGCGCGGCCGTCGTGAGCGGGCGCAGCGCCCACACGCCGGCCACCGCGAGGAGCAGGATCAGGGTGATGGCGATCGTGCTCAGCACGTAATCCAGCGGACTCGTCTTCACGGGGCGGCCTCCGGGCTCAGGAACGGTAGTCGGCGTTGATCTTCACGTAGTCGTAGGAGAAGTCGCAGGTCCACAGGGTGGCCGCCGCATCGCCACGGGCCAGATCCACCCGCACCGTGATCTCCGCCGCCTGCATGATGCGGGCACCGTCCTCTTCCCGGTAGCTCGCCGCGCGGCCGCCCTGTTCGGCCACCAGCACCTCTTCACCCTGGCTGCCCAGCCACACCCGCAGGGCCGCCACATCCAGGTCGGCGATGCCGGCGTAGCCGATGGCCGCCAGGATGCGCCCCAGGTTGGGGTCGGAGGCGAAGAAGGCAGTCTTCACCAGCGGGGAGTGACCGATGGCATAGCCCACCTTGCGGCATTCCTCGCGATCCCGCCCGCCGCCGATCTGCAGGGTCATGAACTTGGTCGCGCCTTCACCGTCGCGCACGATGGCCTGGGCCAGACGGATGGACACGTCCAGCACCGCTTCGCGGAACGCGGCGTAGTCGGCCGAGGCTGTGTCGGCAATCGTGCCGTTGCCGGCCTGGCCGGTGGCGATGAGGATGTAGCTGTCGTTGGTGGAGGTGTCGCCATCCACGGTGATGCTGTTGAAGCTGAGATCGGTCACCTCCTTGAGCAACGCGTCCAGCACGGGCTGGGCCACGTCCGCGTCGGTGGCGAGGAAGCCCAGCATGGTGGCCATGTTGGGCTTGATCATGCCGGCGCCCTTGGACATCCCCGTCAGGGTGATGGTTTTGCCACCCACCTGCACCTGGCGCGACACGGCCTTGGCGAGGGTGTCGGTGGTCATGATGGCGTGGGCCGCGTCGAACCAGCCGTCCGCCCTGAGGGCGGCGCGGGCCGCCGGCAAACCGGCGACGAGGCGCTCCACGGGCAGCGGTTCGAGAATCACCCCGGTGGAGAACGGCAGCACCTGGTCCGCAGCGAGGCCGAGCTCTGCCGCAACGGCCTCGCAGGTGGCGCGCGCCGCCGCGAGCCCCGGCTCGCCTGTGCCCGCGTTGGCGATGCCGGTGTTGATCACCAGCGCGCGGATGGTGCCCGCCGGGAGATGGGCCTTGCACACCTGAACCGGTGCGGCGCAGAAGCGGTTGGTGGTGAACACGCCCGCCACGCGGCTGCCGGGGGCCAGCTCGATGAGGGTGAGATCCCGCCGGTTGGCCTTGCGGATGCCGGCTTCGGCCACGCCCAGGCGGACGCCGGGCACGGGCAGCAGGCAGACGGGATCGGGGGTCGAGAGCAGGACGGGCATGGCAGTACTCCGGAAGCGGACGGTCACAAAGCTTGGGATGATAATCCGGAGCGCGTGACAGGCGCATCCCTCGACCGGGATTTTCATGCGGCGTGCGGACAGTGCCAGGCAAGCCTGCCGCGCCAACCGCCGATCCGCCCGGTCTACTGCCCTTGCAGGGACAGGCCCACGGCCAGGCTGGCCTGCAACACGAAATGCTGGAAAGCGTGCCACCCGGCTTCATCCAGGGCCCGCCCGTGGCCGTCGGCGTAGAACACGCCCACCTGTCGACTGCCGGTCCCGAAGGGTGCCAGGTAGGCGTGTCGGCTGCCGGCTACCTTGAGCAGGCGCTCGGCGCCCGGCTGGGCCGCGCGGCTGGGCGTCAGCCAGCAGCCCTGCGCACTGTCGATGGCCGCATCGAGCAGGTCGTCAGGCTCGCCGTCCATGGAAAACACAAAGCTTGCCGCCAGGGCCTCGGCGCCGGATCCAATGGCGGCGCGTCCCTGCAATTCACTGCGGTCGGCACTGAGTCGCGCCACCAGTACCCGTTCGCAGCCGACCCCCCGGTACAGGCCTTCCAGCACCATCTGCAGGATGTCGTCGAGGGGGGCCTGGGCGAGGGTCATGGCCGCCACGTCGTGCAGGATGTGCAGTTGCAGATGGGGATCGGCCACACCGACTGGCGGCGCTGCCGGGTCGGCCTGAGCCGGCCCGCTGCCTGCAGACGCCGCAGCGCCCGCAGGTGGAGCAGGCGCCCCGAAGGAACTGGCGATACGGGCCGCCTCGGCGGCATTGGCGCGAGCCGCATCGAGCACGGCGGCGAATGGCAGCTCCAGATAATCGGCAAGGGCCTGCACGGCCTGCCGCGCAGGGGGCGCATCCCACCCCTGCTCCGACGCGCGGGCAAGCCGATGACCGAGAAGCACCGCCTGCTCACCGTTCCGACCGCGGGACTGACCTTCCAGCACCGCCTGGGCCAGCGCGCCCAGGTGCCATTCGCGCACCAGACCGGCGGACAGATGCCGCAGCGGAAAGCCCAGCACCACCTGCTGGGCATCCTCTTCGCGCATCCGCCCCTGGGCCAGCAGGCCATCCAGGCTGCGCGCCTGATCACCGCCGAAACACCAGAAGGCCATCTCGCCCACGCGGGTCAGCAGGGCCGCGATGAAGACCTCCTCGCCGTGCCCTTCGCCCCGTTTGGCCGCCGCCCAGCGTGCCTGCACGGCGGCGTGAAAGCTGCGCGCCATCTCGGCTTCGGCGCGCCCGCGCACGCCGCCGGAGAGCAGTGCGTCGATGAGGGAGACGGACAGGGCGATCTGCGCGACTGGATTGAACCCGAGGACGACGATGGCCCGCGACACGGTGCTGACGGTCTGGCGGGAGGTGTTGAAGAAGGCGCTGTTGGCGAGGCGCAGCACCTTGGCCGTCATCGGCGCATCCTTGAGGATGACCTGGGCGAGGGTCGAGGCCGAGACCCGATCATCGCTGAGCAGGGTGCGCAGCGATTCGACGGTACGACCGAAGACAGGCATGTCACGACCGCGGATGCGTTCGATCCAGCCGGTCAGGTCGAGAGGATGGGCGGGAAGGGTCATGGCGGGGCCTCACCCCTTCAACGGCAGACTGCCGCACGGGCTTGAGGCGCCCCCGCCAAAAAGTCAGGGCCGGCACTTGCCGGCCCCGGATGTCTGCACCTACGCGTAGCGTCAGTTCAACTTGCCGTGACAGTGCTTGTACTTCTTGCCCGACCCGCAGGGGCAGGGATCGTTGCGACCGACCTTGGGCGTCAGATTGACAGCAGGCTGCGCGACGCCGGCGTCCGGATTGGCGGTGGCCAGGGCCTCGTCGTAGTCGGCGTGGTGGTACTGAACGTTTTCCAGCTCGGGCGGCGCCTCGGCCTCGTCGAGCTGGGCCTCGGAGCGGATCTGCACGGTCATGAGCAGCTTGGTGACCTCCACGCGGACGACGCTGAGGAGGTTCTCGAAGAGCTCGAAGGCCTCGCGCTTGTATTCCTGCTTGGGATTCTTCTGGGCGTAGCCGCGCAGGTGGATGCCCTGGCGCAGGTGGTCCAGCGCCGAGAGGTGTTCGCGCCAGTGGGTGTCGAGGCTCTGCAGCATCACGTTGCGCTCGAAGCCATGCCAGGCCGCCGCATCGACCAGGCTGATCTTGTCCGCGTAGGCCGCATTTCCGGCCTCCAGGATGCGCTGCAGCAGGTCATCGTCGGTCAGGTCGGGTTCGGCCTTGAGCCAGTCGCCCACCGGCAGCTTGAGCTGGTTTTCGGACTGCAGCGCCAGTTCGAGGGCGGGGATGTCCCATTGCTCCTCGACGGACTCGGCGGGCACGTAGGTGCGCAGCAGATCGTGCAGCACGCCTTCGCGCATGGCGGTGATGGTCTCGGTGATGTCGGTGGATTCGAGCAGCTCGTTGCGCTGCTGGTAGATGACCTTGCGCTGGTCATTGGCCACGTCGTCGTATTCGAGGAGTTGCTTGCGGATGTCGAAGTTGCGCTGTTCGACCTTGCGCTGGGCGGTTTCCAGCGAACGGGTCACCATGCCGGCCTCGATCGCCTCGCCTTCGGGCATCTTGAGGCGAACCATGATGGCGTTGAGGCGCTCGCCGGCGAAGATCTTCATCAGCGGATCTTCGAGGGACAGGTAGAAGCGGCTCTCGCCCGGGTCGCCCTGGCGGCCGGAGCGACCCCGCAGCTGGTTGTCGATGCGCCGCGACTCGTGGCGTTCGGTGCCGATGATCTTGAGGCCGCCGGCCTGCAGCACCTGCTCGTGGCGGACCTTCCATTCCTCGCGCAGCCGGGAGATCTGCGCCTCCTTGTCGGCATCCGGAATGTTCTCGTCCTCGCGCAGCAGGGCGATGGGCTTGTCCACGTTACCGCCCAGCACGATGTCGGTACCCCGCCCCGCCATGTTGGTGGCGATGGTGATCACCCCGGGACGGCCCGCCTCGGCGACGATCTCGGCCTCGCGGGCGTGCTGCTTGGCGTTGAGCACGTTATGGGGCAGCTTGGCGCGGGTCAGCAGGTCGGACAGGAACTCGGAATTCTCGATGGAGGTGGTGCCCACCAGCACGGGCTGGCCGCGCTGCACGCAGTCCTGGATGTCCGCCAGGATCGCGTCGTGCTTCTCCTTCATCGTGCGATACACCTTGTCGTTCTGGTCCTTGCGGACCATGGGACGGGCGGTGGGCACGACGACGGTCTCGAGACCGTAGATCTGGTGGAATTCGTAGGCTTCGGTGTCGGCCGTGCCGGTCATGCCGGACAGCTTGCCGTACATGCGGAAGTAGTTCTGGAAGGTGATGGAGGCCAGCGTCTGGTTCTCGGCCTGGATGCGCGCGCCTTCCTTGGCCTCGACGGCCTGGTGCAGGCCCTCCGACCAGCGCCGGCCGGGCATCAGGCGGCCGGTGAATTCGTCCACGATCACCACTTCGCCGTTCTGCACCACGTAATGCTGGTCCTTGTGGTACAGGGCGTGGGCGCGCAGCGCGGCGTAAAGGTGATGGATCAGCAGGATGTGGGCCGGATCGTAGAGGCTGGCCCCTTCCGGCAGCAGGCCCAGGCGACCGAGAATCTCCTCGGCGTGCTCGTGGCCCTGCTCGGTGAGCAGCACGGAGTGGGCCTTGAGGTCCACGGTGTAGTCGCCGGGCTGGGTGATGTCCTCGCCCTCGCCTTCCTGACGGGTCAGGAGCGGCGGCACCGCGTTCATGCGAATGTAAAGCTCGGTGTGATCCTCGGCCTGGCCGGAGATGATCAGCGGCGTGCGCGCCTCGTCGATGAGGATGGAGTCCACCTCGTCCACGATGGCGTAGTGGAGGCCGCGCTGGACGCGCTCCTCCAGGCTGTACACCATGTTGTCACGCAGGTAGTCGAAGCCGAATTCGTTGTTGGTGCCGTAGGTGATGTCCGCCTCGTACGCCGCCTTCTTCAATTCGTGGGGCATCTGGGACAGGTTGCAGCCCACGGACATGCCCAGGAAGCGGTAAATGCGCCCCATCCAGTCGGAGTCGCGGCTCGCCAGATAGTCGTTGACGGTGATCACATGCACGCCCTTGCCGGCCAGGGCGTTGAGGTAGACCGGCAGCGTGGCGGTCAGCGTCTTGCCTTCACCCGTGCGCATTTCGGCGATCTTGCCGTCATGCAGGACCATGCCGCCGATGAGCTGAACATCGAAATGGCGCATGCCATGCACCCGCTTGCCGGCCTCCCGGACCACGGCAAAGGCTTCCGGCAGCAACGCATCGAGGGCTTCGCCATTGGCCAGACGCTGGCGGAACTCGGCCGTCTTGCCGCGCAGCGCCTCGTCCGAGAGCGCCTGGACCGTGGGCTCCAGCGCGTTGATGACACGCACCTTCTGGGCATACTGGCGAATCAGCCGGTCGTTGCGGCTACCGAAAATCTTCTTGAGAAGGCCTGCGATCATTTGATTTGGAAGGAAAAACGCGGCAAAACGGAGATTCTATCATGGCACCGGGACGGGACCGTGACGCCTGGGGGCGGCAGCGCGGGCTTGTCGCCGCGCAGCGTCCCGCCTAGGATGGGGGCGCTTCTGCCGATTCCAAGCCCCAGACCATGGCCCGCGCCCTCGACGCCTACCTCGACCGCGGCGACACCCTCGCCCGCCTCCACGCCCACGCCGCGCGCCTGCTGCGCCTGCAGCGCACCCTCAGCGATGTGCTGCCGGACTATCTGGCCGCGAGTTGCCAGGTCGCCAACCTGAAGGACGAGGTGCTGGTGATCCACACCCGCGGCGCCGCCGTCGCGGTCAAGCTGCGCCAGGCGATCCCCGGCCTGCTGGCAGACTTTGCCCGCGCCGGCGTAGCCCTGCGCGACATCAAGGTGAAGGTGGCGGCCCCGGAATCGCCCCGCCCGGCGGCCGCACCGGTGCATCGTTCCGTGAGCGATGGGACCCGCGCAGGGCTGGATGAGCTGGCCGGGCGCCTGCCGGCCGATTCGCCGCTGGCCCAGGCGCTGCGCCGCTTCGTCCGCTCGGCGGGATGAGCCTCAGCCAAAGGCCGGCGCGAGGACCCGCTCCAGGGCCAACAGGGCGAGGAACACCAGCGCAACGATCAGCGCATAGCGCGCCAGCCGCAGGGCGAACGCGAGGTAGCGGCGGTCGCGGGTGAACAGGTAGGCAAAGGCCGAGGCGCCGATGCCGATGGCCACCAGCACCGCGATCAGTCGCAGAAGCAGCACGGCCGCGGCGCCGATCAGGCGAGCGCCAGATCGAACAGATGGGCGACCGCCGGCGGCGTGCGGGCGTCTTCCTCGAAGGTGACGATCTCCCACGCGCTGCGGTCTTCGAGCAGCACCCGCAGGATCTGGTTGTTGAGGGCGTGGCCCGACTTGTAGGCGCTGTAGGCAGCCAGCAGCGGGTGCCCGACCAGGTAGAGATCGCCGATGGCGTCGAGCACCTTGTGCTTGACGAATTCATCCGCGTAGCGCAGGCCATCGGCATTGAGCACGCGGTATTCATCCATCACGATGGCGTTGTCCAGGCTGCCGCCCAGACCCAGGCCGTTGGCACGCATGAACTCCACGTCCTGCATGAAGCCGAAGGTGCGCGCCCGCGCCACCTCACGGGTGTAGGCGTGCTCGGCAAAATCCACGGTGACAGAGGTGCCGGTACGGTCGATGGCCGGGTGGTTGAAGAGGATGGAGAAGCTCAGCCTGTAGCCATCGTAGGGCTCCAGCCTGACCCACTTGTCGCCCTCACGATACTCCACGGGCTTGATCACCCGCATAAAGCGCTTGGGGGTGTTCTGTTCCTCGATGCCGGCCGACTGGATCAGGAACACGAAGGGCCCGGCGCTGCCGTCGAGAATGGGAATCTCGGCGGCGTCCACGTCGATATGGACGTTATCCACCCCAAGGCCGGCCAGCGCCGACATGAGGTGCTCGACGGTATTGACCTTGGCCGTTCCCTTCTGCAGACCCGAGCACATGCGCGTATCGCACACGGCGTACGGATCGGCCGGCAGATCCACGGGCGGATCGAGATCGACCCGATGGAAGACCACGCCGGTATCCGGCGGAGCGGGCCGCAGACTGAGCGTCACCTTGTTGCCGCTGTGAAGGCCGACACCGGTGGTGCTGATCGCGGATTTCAGGGTGCGCTGCTTGAGCATGATCGCGCCTCGGATGCAGAGGTCTGAATTTTAACACGCCCACCGTGCTGCACTGCGCAATGCCACGCCGACCCTCCAAAGACAAACAGCGCATGAACGGACGGGAGGCGGCGTCCGCGCATGCGCTGCTGTCGTCCGGCCATCAGACCGGCGGGTGCTCAGTCGGCCTGCTTGCGCAGGAACGCCGGGATGTCCAGGGTGGACACGCCGCTGGCGGACATCGCCTCGACCGTGGTGCGGGACGTGCGGCGGATCACCGCCGGCAGTTCCAGATTGCCGTAATCCACTTCGACGCCGATGTTGTCGGTACCGGTCCGCAGCACCTGCATCTCCGGCTTGCGGGCCACAGCCGCCCGCACGGCACCGAGACCGGTGGCGACGACCGTGACGCGGATGCGGTCTTCCATATTCTCTTCGAACACGGTGCCGTACTTGACGAAGGCTTCCGGCGCGGCGAAGGCCTGCACGGTCTTCACGGCGTCCCGCACTTCGGACATCTTGAGGGAACGGCTGGCGGTGATATTCACCAGCACGCAGCGGGCGCCGGAGAGCTCGGTGCCTTCCAGCAGCGGCGACACGGCGGCCTGCTCTGCGGCGATGCGGGCACGGTCGAGGCCGGCGGCTTCGGCGGAGCCCATCATGGCACGGCCCATCTCGGCCATGGCGGTACGCACATCCTGGAAGTCCACATTCACCAGGCCGGGCACATTGATGATCTCGGCGATGCCGCCCACCGCACTGGTCAGCACGTTATCGGCGGAGCGGAAGCAGTCTTCGAAGCCGGCGTCGTCGCCATAGACTTCGAGGAGCTTGTCGTTGAGCACGACGATCAGCGAGTCCACCTGGCGGGAGAGCTCTTCCACGCCGCTTTCGGCCACCCGCAGACGGTTCTCGAAATCGAAGGGCTTGGTCACCACGGCGACCGTCAGCACGCCCATTTCCTTGGCGACCTCGGCCACCACGGGCGCTGCGCCGGTGCCGGTGCCGCCGCCCATGCCGGCGGTGATGAAGCACATGTGGGCGCCTTCGAGCGCAGCGGCGATCTGCTCGCGGGATTCCTGGGCCGCGGCGCGACCGGCTTCGGGCTTGGATCCGGCACCGAGACCGGTCTTGCCGAGCTGAACCTTGACCGGCGCAAGACAGCGGGTCAGCGCCTGGGCATCCGTATTGGCGCAGATGAAATCCACGCCCTGCACGCCCTGACGGATCATGTGGTCGACCGCGTTGCCGCCCGCCCCGCCGATGCCGATCACCTTGATGCTCGTGCCACCCGACGCCTTCTCAACGATTTCAAACATTTACATAGCCTCCAAGAGAATCTGTACTGCCTGCGCGCTGCGCACCGGTTGACCTATATATAGTATTAACGGAAGAGTTTACAACTAAATAAGGGTACCGGCGCAACTTTATTCGTCCGGATGGATGTCTCCGGCGACCCTCAAAAATTCCGCTCGAACCAGGACCGCATCCGCGAGAACACCTGCCCCACATTGCGCGTCTGGCGAGCCTGGATGCCCCGCCTTTTCTGGGCGGCGCCTTCCAGCACCAAGCCCATCGCGTTTGCATAACGCGGCTCGCAGACGACCTCCGCCAGCGCACCGCTGTAGTTGGGGTATCCGATGCGCACGGGCATGTGGAACACCTCCTCACCAAGCTCGACCATGCCCTGCATGACCGCCGAACCGCCGGTCAGAACGATGCCCGACGAGAGCAGTTCCTCGTACCCGCTGCGCCGCAGTTCGGCCTGCACCAGTTCGTAGATCTCCGACACACGCGGCTCGATCACGTCGGCCAGGGCCTGACGCGAGAGCTTGCGCGGCGGACGGTCGCCGACGCCGGGCACTTCGATCATCTCGGCCGGGTCGGTCAGGGTGTGCATGGCCACGCCATGACGGATCTTGATCTCCTCGGCTTCGGCGGTCGGCGTACGCAGGGCCATGGCGATATCGTTGGTGATCTGGTCGCCGGCGTAGGGAATCACCGCGGTGTGGCGGATAGCGCCCTGGGTGAACACCGCCAGGTCGGTAGTCCCGCCGCCGATATCCACCAGGCACACGCCCAGTTCCTTCTCGTCCTCCGACAGGGTGGCGTAGCTGGACGCCAGCGGCTGCAGCACCAGATCGAGCACTTCCAGGCCACAGCGGCGCACGCACTTGACGATGTTCTGAGCGGCCGACACCGCGCCGGTGACGATGTGCACCTTCACTTCCAGGCGCACGCCGCTCATGCCGAGGGGCTCGCGCACACCGTCCTGGCCGTCGATGATGAATTCCTGGGTCAGGATGTGAAGAATCTGCTGATCGGCCGGCAGAGGCATCGCGCGGGCGGTTTCGATGACCCGTTCCACGTCCATGGGCGACACTTCCTTATCCTTGATCGCCACCATGCCGTTGGAGTTGAAGCTGCGGATGTGACTGCCGGCGATGCCCGTGTAGACATCGCGGATCTTGCAGTCGGCCATCAGCTCCACTTCCTGGATCACGCGGGAGATGGCATCGACGGTGGATTCGATATTCACCACCACGCCCTTCTTGAGCCCCGACGAGGGCTGGGTGCCGAGCCCGATCACGTCCAGGCGGCCGTCGGGCCGGAGTTCGGCGACCACGCAGGTGATCTTGGAGGTGCCGATGTCGAGGCCGACGATCAGTTCCTTGTACTCTTTGCTCATCACTTCCCTTTGCTGTCTTGCTTGCCGGCCGGCGCGGCCACGGGCACCGCGCGCAGGGCAAAACCATTGGGGTAGCGGAGGTCCACCACCGCCACGTTCATGTTCAACTGGGCCTTGGCCCGGGGGTAATAACGCACGAAGCGGTCGATCCGCTCGTCCAGCGGGGCCTTGGCCTGGTCGTGGCCCAGTTCGATGGTGAGTCCATCCGCCATCTTGAGCTGCCACGCCTCACGGGCTGACAGGGAGACACCCACCAGTCCGCGGCCCAGGGGACCGAGCTTGTGGCTGAACTCGTCAAACTTGGCCAGGAGGACGCCCGACGAGCCCTCCGGCCCGCTGAAGATCGGCATCGGCGCGTTGCTCGCGGCAGAGAAGATCTCGCCGTAGCGGTTCACCAGGCGCATGTCGCCCGTGTCGCCAACACGCCAGTAGGCGGAGGCCACGTGCTCCTCGAGGCGCACCTCGACGCCGCCCGGCCAGCGCCGGCGCACGTCTGCGCGTCGCACCCAGGGCAGCTTTTCGAAGGCGTTGCGCACCTCCTCCAGATTGACCGTGAAGAAGTTGCCCTTGAGGGACGAACGCGCCGCGTATTCGAGTTGTTCGGTGGTCACCTGGGCGAGGGGCGTGGTGACGACCACTTCCTTCAGCGGGAAGGCCGGCAGGCGCGACAGGCCCGCCACGGCCGCATAGCCGAGGCCGGCCGCACCGGCCACCAGCAGCAGATCGGCGATCAGGTTGAGGAGCTGGGGGCGATCCCACAGGCCGTTACCTCCTCCGTCGCGCTTCTGCGCGCGCGCCGCAGGCCGCGGCCGCCGGGGCGACGACGGCTTGGCGCCGGCTTCAGGCGGCACGTTGGAGGTGGCGCGGCGATCAACCAAGGCGGGCTCCCGCCAGGATCTCGAGACACAGGGCCTCGAAGGACAGTCCGGACACGCGCGCCGACATGGGGACCAGAGAATGGTTGGTCATGCCCGGCGCGGTGTTGATCTCCAGCAGCGTGTAGCGGCCGTCGTCCTGCAGGATCAGGTCGGCACGGCCCCAGCCGCGGCAGCCCAGCACCTTGGCGCAACGCACGATGGTGGCCTGGATGTCCTTTTCCAGGGCCTCCGGCAGGCCGCTCGGGCAGAAATACTGGGTGTCGTCGGTGAAGTACTTGTGCTGATAGTCGTAATTGCCATCCGGCGCGACGATGCGCACCAGCGGCAGCGCCCGATCCCCCAGGAAGGGGGCGGTGAGTTCCTGGCCGGACACGAATTCCTCGGCCAGCACCAGAGAGTCGTACTGCGCGGCAAGCTCCCAGGCGCCCTTGAGCTGGGCCGCCTCGGTGACCTTGGTGGCGCCCATGCTGGAGCCCTCATGCACCGGCTTGACGAAGATCGGCAGGCCCAGCTGCGCCACCACGGCATCCCAGTCGCTGTCGGCGGTCAGGATCGCGAAGCGCGGAGTGGGCAGGCCGCTGGCCAGCCACACGAGCTTGGTGCGCCACTTGTCCATGGCGATGGCCGATGCCATCACGCCGCTGCCAGTATAGGGAATGCCCATCAGTTCCAGGGCCCCCTGCACCGTGCCGTCCTCGCCGCCGCGGCCGTGCAGGGCGATGAAGGCGCGCTCGTAGCCTTCCTCCTTGAGGATGTGCAGGTCGGTCTCGGCGGGATCGAAGGCGTGGGCGTCCACGCCTGCCCCTTGCAGGGCCGCCAGCACCGCCTTGCCCGACATCAAGGAGATCTCCCGCTCCGCCGACGAGCCGCCCAGCAGCACGGCGACCTTTCCGAATTGACTGCGCACTGCGTCCACCCTCAGACCTCTCCATTCACCAGTTTGCCCGGCACAGCGCCGATGCTGCCGGCGCCCATGGTGATCACCACGTCGCCGTCCTGCGCCGCGGCCAGGATGGCCTGCGGCATGTCCTCGATGTGTTCCACGAACACCGGTTCGATGCGCCCCGCCACACGCAGGGCGCGGGCCAGGGAGCGTCCGTCGGCCGCCACGATGGGCGCCTCGCCGGCGGCATACACCTCGCCCAGCAGCAGCGCATCGGCGGTGGACAGCACCTTCACGAAATCCTCGAAACAGTCCCGCGTCCGCGTGTAGCGGTGGGGCTGGAAGGCCAGCACCAGACGCCTCCCGGGAAATGCGCCGCGCGCCGCGGCGAGGGTGGCGGCCATCTCGACCGGGTGGTGGCCGTAGTCATCAATGACCGTGGCCGCCCCGCCCGCCGGCAGCGCCACCTCGCCATAACGCTGGAAGCGCCGGCCGACGCCCTTGAAGTCCGCCAGCGCCTTGACGATGGCCTCGTCGGAGACGCCCACCTCGGTGGCCACGGCGATGGCGGCCAGGGCGTTGAGCACGTTGTGACGGCCCGGCAGGTTGAGCACCACGGAGATGCGGCTGGTGGTGCCATTTACCCGCACCACGTCGAAGCGCATGCGGCCGTCTTCGGCGTGGATGTTCTCGGCGCGCACGTTGGCGGATTCGGAGAAGCCGTAGCGCACGATCTGCTTGGACACGAGCGGCATGATGGAGCGCACGTGCTTGTCGTCGTCGCACAGCACCGCCACGCCGTAGAAAGGCAGGTGCTGCAGGAAATCCACGAAGGACTGCTTGAGCCGGGCGAAGTCGTGCCCGTAGGTTTCCATGTGATCGGCGTCGATGTTGGTGACGACCGAGATCACCGGGGTGAGAAGCAGGAAGGAGGCGTCGGATTCGTCCGCCTCGGCCACCAGGAAATCCCCCTTGCCCAGGCGCGCATTGGCGCCGGCGGCGTTGAGCTTGCCGCCGATGACGAAGGTCGGATCCAGCCCGCCTTCGGCCAGGATGCTCGCCACCAGCGAGGTGGTGGTGGTCTTGCCGTGGGTGCCGGCAATGGCGATGCCTTGCTTGAGGCGCATCAGTTCGGCCAGCATCTGGGCGCGGGGCACGACGGGGATCTGGCGCGCGCGGGCGGCGATGACTTCCGGGTTGTCGCCCTTGACGGCGGTGGAGGTCACCACAGCGTCCGCGTCCTGCACGTTCTCGGCGGCGTGGCCCTGCATCACGCGGGCACCGAGTTCCTTGAGACGGCGCGTCGCAGCGTTGTCGCCCAGGTCCGAGCCGCTCACCTGATAGCCCAGGTTGACCAGCACTTCGGCGATGCCGCTCATGCCGGCACCGCCAATGCCGACGAAGTGGATGCTCTTGACTTTGTGTTTCACGATTCTTCCTTTACGCAGCGAGGCCGGCGCATACGTCGGCGACGCGGGAGGTGGCGTCCGGGCGGGCCCGCGCCCGCGCCTTCTCCGCCATTTCCAGCAGGCGCTCGCGATTCAGGCTGCCCAGCAGCGCGGCCAGGCGCGCCGGGTCAAGTTCGGTCTGGGGCAGCAGCACCGCCGCCCCGGCATCGGCGAGGAAACGGGCATTGCCGGTCTGATGATCGTCCACCGCGTGAGGAAAGGGCACCAGCACGCTGGCCACGCCGGCCGCGGCCAGCTCCGCCACGGTGAGGGCGCCGGCGCGGCAGATCACCAGGTCGGCTGCAGCGTAGCGCTCGGCCATGTCGTCGATGAAGGGCAGCAGCTCGCCCTCGACACCAGCCGCCCGGTAGGCGGCGCGCAGGGCGTCGATCTGGCGCGTGCCGGCCTGATGGGTCACCTGCGGACGCTCGGCCGGCGGGATTTGCGCCAGGGCCTTGGGCACCGCGTCGTTGAGGGCCGCGGCGCCGAGGCTGCCGCCCACCACCAGCACCCGCAGCGGGCCGCTGCGACCGGCAAAGCGCTGGGCCGGTGGCGCCACTGCGGCGATGTCGGCGCGAACCGGGTTGCCCGCCCACTCGCCCTTGCGCAGCACGTCCGGGAAACCGGTCATGACCTTGTCGGCGACGCCCGCCAGCACCCGGTTGGCCAGCCCGGCGACCGAATTCTGTTCGTGCACCACCACCGGCCGGCCGATGAGCGCGGCCATCATGCCGCCGGGGAAGGTGACGTATCCACCCATGCCCAGCACCACGTCGGGCCGCACACGGCGGAGCTGGGCCAACGCCTGGGCGAAGCCACGCAGCAGGTTGAAAGGCAGCAGCAGCTTGCGCAGCAGGCCCTTGCCGCGCAGCGCGGTGAAGCGCACCCACGCCATGTCGTAGCCACTGGCCGGCACGATGCGCGCCTCCATGCCGTCCGGGTTGCCCATCCAGACGACCTTCCAGCCCCGCGCACGCAGGGCGTCGGCCACCGCCAGGCCGGGGTAGATGTGTCCGCCCGTGCCGCCGGCCATGACCATCAGGGTGGGCATCACGCGTTGCCTCCGCGGGTGATCTGGCGGTTTTCCCAGTCGATCCGCAGCAGGATCGCGAGCGCCACGCAGTTGGCCAGGATGCCAGAACCGCCGAAGCTCATGAGGGGCAGGGTCAGGCCCTTGGTGGGCAGCAAGCCCATATTGACGCCCATGTTGATGAAGGACTGCACGCCGATCCAGATGCCGATGCCCTGGGCCACCAGGGCCGCATAGGTGCGCTCCAGCACCAGGGCCTGCTTGCCGATTGCGAAGGCCCGGTGGATCAGGATTCCGAACAGGACCACCACGGTGAACACCCCGGCGAAACCCAGTTCCTCGGCGATCACCGCCAGCAGGAAGTCGGTATGGGCTTCGGGCAGGTAGAAGAGCTTCTCGATGCTGCCTCCCAGCCCCACGCCAAACCACTCCCCGCGCCCGAAGGCGATCAGCGCGTGGGACAGCTGATAGCCCTTGCCGTAGGCGTCCTGCCAGGGATCCATGAAGCCCAGGATGCGCTGCCGGCGGTATTCCGAGAAGGTGATCAGCAACACGAAGCCCACTGCGGCCACCACTGCCAGCAACACGAACAGGCGCACATTGATGCCGCCCAGGAAGAGGATGCCGAAGGCAATGGCGGTGATGACCACAAAGGCGCCGAAGTCCGGCTCCTTGAGGAGCAGGAAGCCGACGAAGAGGATGACCCCGGCCATCGGCGCAAAGCCCTTCTTGAAGCTGCCCATGTAGGGCAGCTTGCGCACGGTGTAATCGGCCGCGTAAAGCGCGGCGAAGAGCTTCATCAACTCGGACGGCTGCAGATTGACCACCCCCAGGGGCAGCCAGCGGCGGGCGCCGTTCACATCGCGCCCCACGTGGGGAATCAGCACCACCAGCAGTAGCACGACACCGGCGATGAAGAGCCACGGCGCGATCTCCTGCCAGGTACGCATGGGCACCTGGAAGACCACCACGCCGGCGATCACCCCGATGGCAAGGAAAACCGTGTGGCGGATCAGGAAGTAGGCCGGCTGGTAGCTGAAGCTGCGGCTGCCCTCGGCCGTGGCGATGGACGCCGAGAACACCATGATCAGCCCCAGCAGCAGCAGCGCCGCCGCGGACCAGATCAGCAGCGGATCGAGCTCCCGCGGCTGGCCGAGGGGGCGCATCAGGCGGCGCACGGCGCGGCTGGCCTCGGACTGGGACGCGGCGCCGGCGTGGCGCGAGAAGAAGCCGGAAAGGCTGGCGGTCAGGCTCATGCGGGGCGCACTCCGGGCAGGCGCCGCACCGCGTCGATGAAGACCTGGGCGCGATGGGCGTAGTTGCGGAACATGTCGAGACTGGCACAGGCGGGCGACAGGAGCACCACGTCGCCGGCCTGGGCCCGGGCGTCGGCGGCGAGCACCGCGGCGTCCATGTCGGCGGCCGGGATCAGGGGCACGCCGCAACCGGCCACGGCGGCTTCAATGGCCGGCGCGTCACGGCCGATCAGCACCACGGCGCGGGCATAACGGGCGAAGGCGTCCTTGAGCGGCGAAAAGTCCTGGCCCTTGCCGTCACCGCCGACAATCAGCACCACGCGGGCACGCAGGCCTTCCAGCGCGGCCACGGTGGCGCCCACGTTGGTGCCCTTGGAGTCGTCGTAATACACCACGCCGTCGGCCCGCCGGGCGACCTTCTCGACCCGGTGGGGCAGGCCGCGGAAGGCCTTCAGCGCGGCCAGCAGCGGCGCCCGCGGCAGGCCGGCGGCCTCGCACAGGGCCAGAGCCGCCAGCGCGTTGGCGATGTTGTGGTTGCCCGGCAGGGGCAGGTCGGCGCGCGCCAGCAGACGCTCGTCGCCGCGCACCAGCCACTCGCCGCCGGCGTCGGTACGCAGACCGAAATCGTCCGGCCCGGCCGGCGCGTCGACGCCGAAGCTGTACACCCGTCGCCCCGGCACGGCCATGGCGGCAACCCGGGCGTCCTCCCGGTTCAGCACCTGCACGCCGGCGCCCTGGAACACCGCGGCCTTGGTGGCCGCGTAGTCGTCGAGCCCGGCGTAACGGTCGAGGTGGTCATCGGTGACGTTGAGCACGGTGGCCGATATCGCCTCGAGTGCCGGATGCGTCTCCAGCTGGAAGCTGGACAGCTCCAGCACCCACACGGCGGGCAGGGCCTCGCCGGCGTCCAGGCGCGCCATCAGCACGTCCAGTGCGGCCGGGCTGATGTTGCCGGCCACCACGCCATCCACGCCGCAGGCGCGGACCATCTCGCCCGCAAGAGTGGTGGTGGTGGTCTTGCCGTTGGTGCCGGTGATGGCGATGAGCCGCGTCGCGTCGCGCACACCCAGATCGCGCAGGGCCTGGACGAAGAGGTCCATCTCGCCGACGACGGTGAGGCCGCGGGCGCGGGCCGTCGCCACGAGGGGCTGCCGGGGATCGAGGCCGGGGCTGATGGCGATGCGCGTCACGCCTTCGAGGAGCGCGTCACTGAAGGGGCCCGCGACCACCTCGGCGGCGGGCGCCTCAGCCCGCAGGCGCTCGACGCCGGGCGGCCTCTCGCGGGAATCTGCCACCCGCAGCGCCACACCCTGGCGGGCCAGCCAGCGGGCCATGGCCAGTCCGGATTCGCCGAGACCGAGGATGAGGGTCAGATCAGCCGCCATGTCCGGTCACCGCAGCTTGAGGGTGGACAGCCCGAACAGCACGAGCATGATGGTGATGATCCAGAAGCGCACCACCACCTGGGTCTCCTTCCAGCCGCCCAGCTCGTAGTGGTGGTGCAGCGGCGCCATGCGGAAGATGCGCTTGCCGCCGGTGTACTTGAAGTACATCACCTGCACCATCACCGACAGGGCCTCGGCCACGAAGAGGCCGCCCATGATGAAGAGCACGATCTCCTGGCGCACGATCACCGCGATGGTGCCCATTGCCGCGCCCAGGGCCAGGGCGCCCACGTCGCCCATGAAGACTTCCGCCGGGTAGGCGTTGAACCACAGGAAGCCCAGTCCCGCACCGGCGATGGCGCCGCAGATCACGGCGAGTTCCCCCGCACCGGGGATGTAGGGCATGCCCAGATATTTGGAGAAGCCCATGTGGCCGGCCACGTAGGCGAAGATCGCCAGCGCCGCGCTGACCATCACCGTGGGCATGATCGCCAGGCCGTCGAGCCCGTCCGTGAGATTGACCGAGTGGCTGGTGCCGTTGATGACGAAGTAGCTCAGCACGATGAAGCCGACGACCCCCAGCGGGTAGGTCACCGCCTTGAAGAAGGGCACGATCAGTTCGATCTGCGCCGGCAGCGTGGCGGTCAGACCCAGGAAGGTGGCCGCACCCAGCGCGACCATCGACGTCCAGAAGTACTTCCAGCGGCTCGCCAGTCCCTTCGGATCGCGATACACCACCTTGCGCCAGTCATCCACCCAGCCCACCGCGCCAAAACCCAGGGTCACCAGCAGCACCACCCACACGTACTTGTTGCGCAGGTCGCCCCACAGCAAGGTGGTGACGGCGATGGAGATGAGGATCAGCGCCCCGCCCATGGTCGGTGTGCCGGCCTTGGTGAGGTGGGACTTGGGGCCGTCATCGCGCACCGCCTGGCCGATCTTCTTGGCAGCGAGCCAGCGGATCACCGGCGGACCGAAGACCAGCGACAGCAACAGCGCCGTACCGGCCGCCAGCACGGTGCGCAGCGTGATGTATCCGAACACGTTGAAGAACCGGGCGTCCTTGCTCAGCCATTGGGCCAGTTCAAGCAGCATCGCGCACCTCCGGACCGGTCATGCACGCATCCACCCACGAATATTCCCCGCAAACCCTCATCAAGCCTTCTCCGCGATGGCGTCCACGACCCGCTCCATCTTCATGAAGCGCGAGCCCTTGACGAGCACCACCGTATTGCTGTTCATCTCGGCCTTCACGGCGGCGACGAGCTCGTCGACCCGCTGGAAATGCCGGCCGCCGTCCCCGAAGTTGCGCGCGGCCACCTCGCTCATCTCACCCAGTGCAAAGAGGAAATCGACGCCTTCGCTCTTGGCGTAGCCGCCGATCTCGTCGTGGTACTGGAAACTCTGATCGCCAATCTCGCCCATGTCCCCCACCACCAGGATCTTGCGACCCGGCGTGGCAGCCAGCACGGCGATGCCGGCGCGCATGGAATCGGGATTGGCGTTGTAGCTGTCGTCGATCACCGTCGCGCCGCCGACGCCGGCCCGCACGTGCAGCCGACCCGGTGTGCCACTGAACGCCCCCAACCCGGCCGCCACATCCTCGGGCCGCGCGCCGGCCGCCAGACAGGCGGCTGCCGCGGCCAGGGCATTGCGCACGTTGTGTTCACCGGGCACCTGCAGCCGAAAGGACGCGGCGCCCTTCGGCGACGCGAGGGTCAGTTCACTGGCAAATCCATGGGACGTGACCTGGGCCGTCACGTCCGCGCCCGGCCGCAGACCAAAGGTCAGCACCCGACGGCCCGCGTTGAGGGCCTTCCAGTAGCCGGCGAAGGCATCGTCCGCGTTCACCACGGCCACCCCGTCAGCAGACAAGCCTTCGTAGATCGCGCCCTTTTCCCGCGCCACTTCATTGACGCTGCCCATGCCTTCCAGGTGGGCACGCTGGGCGTTGTTGACGAGCGCCACGGTCGGTGCGGCCAGACGCGTGAGATAGCCGATCTCGCCGGGATGGTTCATGCCCATCTCGATCACCGCGGCACGGTGGTTGCCGGACAGGCGCAGCAGCATCAGGGGCAGGCCGATGTCGTTGTTCAGGTTGCCGCGGGTGGCGAGCACCGCCAGATCCGGATCAAGCCCCTCGCGCCGGGCCCGCGCACGCAGGATCGCCGCACACATCTCCTTGACGGTGGTCTTGCCGTTGCTGCCGGTCACGCCGATCAGGGGCAGCTCGAAGCGCGCGCGCCAGCCGGCGGCGAGCTGGCCGAGGCCAATGCGGGTGTCGTCCACCACCAGCAGCGGCAATGGCACCGGATTGGCGGCCGCCCAGGCACGATCCACCATCGCGGCGGCCGCACCCTGGCTGGCCGCCTGGGCGACGAAGCCGTGGCCGTCGAAGCGCTCGCCGCGCAGGGCGACGAACAGCTGGCCGCTCTGCAGCGCGCGGGAGTCGGTGCTCACGGACTCGAACACGACGTTCCCGCCCACCGCCGTACCGCGGGTCAGGACCGCGGCGCCCTGCAGATCCATCATGAGAGACCTCCCTGGGCATCGTTCCAGGCTTCCAGCGCCGCGCGGGTCTGTTCCGCGTCGGAAAAGGGCAGGCGCACGCCGTTGATCTCCTGATAAGGTTCGTGCCCCTTGCCAGCCACCACGACCACGTCGTCGGCAGCGGCACGCATCACCGCGTGACGGATGGCCTCGGCGCGATCGGGGATGATGTCCACGTCGCCCTGCACGCCGGCCACGATGGCCTGCAGGATGCGCTGCGGGTCTTCCGTGCGGGGGTTGTCGCTGGTAAGGATCAGGCGGTCGGCCAGACGCCGCGCCACCTCGCCCATCAGCGGGCGCTTGCCGGGGTCCCGGTCACCGCCGCAACCGAACACGCAGGTCAGCGATCCCCCGCGCGCCTCTGCCGTCGGCCGCACGGCCCGCAGGACCTGCTCCAGGGCATCGGGGGAGTGGGCGTAATCCACCACCACCAGCGGATCGCCGACGCCGCCGAGGGTCTGCATGCGGCCCTGGGGCGGGGTGAGCCCCTCGGCCACCTTGCACGCGTCCTCGAAGGGAATGCCTGAGGCCATCAGCGTGGCGATCACCGCCAGCAGGTTGGAGGCGTTGAAACGCCCCACCACGTTGGCGAACAGGTCGGCCGAGACATTGCCGCACCGCGCGGTGAAGCGCAGGCCCACCGGCGTGATGGTGAGATTTTCGGCCACCAGCACACGCTGGGCGGGTGCGGCGTCCCGGTTGGATGGGATCACGGTGTAGCCGATCACCTCGACACCGCTGCCCGCGAGGCTCCGCGCCTGCTCCATGCCGAAGCGGTCGTCCAGGTTGAGGACGGCGCTGCGCAAGCCAGGCATCGCGAACAGGCGGGCCTTGGCTTCACCGTAGGCTTCCATGGTGCCGTGGTAATCGAGATGGTCGCGGGTCAGGTTGGTGAACACGGCCACGTCGATGCGCACGCCGTTCAAACGAGCCTGATCGAGCCCGATGGACGACACCTCCATGGCCACCGCCTGGCCGCCCTGATCGCGGATGTCCGCAAGGGCGCGATGAACCGTCAGGGCGTCCGGCGTGGTGTTCAGCGTCGCGCTGAGCTGTCCGGGAAAACCGATGCCGAGGGTGCCGATCAATCCGCACCGACGCCCCAGCTGGGCGTAAGCGCGAGCCAGCCACTGGGTGACCGAGGTCTTGCCATTCGTGCCGGTGACGCCCACCGTCCACAGGGCCTGGGAGGGCCGGCCGTAGAATTCATCGGCGATGTAGCCGGACAGATGGGCCAGTCCGAAGACCGGTACATTCGGCACGTCCACGGCCTCGTTCCACTGATAGCCCTCGCGCTCCCACAGCACCGCCGAGGCACCGGCGTGCACCGCATCGACGATGTAGCGGCGACCGTCGGCGCGGTGGCCGGGATAGGCGACAAAAATGTCGCCCGCCAGCACCTGGCGCGAGTCGGCGCACAGGCGGGTCGCCTCGACGCCGTCGGCGGCAAGCCGGGCGAGGATGTCGCTGGCCTGGTGTTCGGGACTCACATGGACTCCTTGACGGCCGGCACGACGCTCTGGCGCGCCACCTGCAGCGGCTTGAGCGGCGCGTCCGGCGCGACCCCGAGGGTGCGCAGGGCGCCGCCCATCACCTGGGCGAACACCGGCGCGGCCACGTCGCCGCCGTAATGCTTGCCGTTGGTCGGCTCGTCGATCATCACCGCCACGATCAGGCGCGGGTCGGAAATCGGCGCGATGCCCACGAAGGAGGCCACGTACTTGGTGGTGTAATGCCCGCCTTCGAGCTTCATGGCGGTGCCGGTCTTGCCGCCGGCGCGATAACCGGGAATCGCCGCCTGGGGCGCGGTGCCGCCCTGCTGCACCACCAGCTCGAGCATCTGGCGCACCTCGCGGGCGGTGTGCGGCGAGAAGACCTGCTTGCCGTGCACCGGCGGCGCATCCACGCGGGCGAGGGACAGGGGCACCATGTCCCCGTCGCGGGCAAACACCTGGTAGGCGTTGGCGATCTGCATCAGGCTCACGGAGATGCCGTGGCCGTAGGACATGGTGGCCTGCTCCACGGGACGCCAGCTCTTGGCCGGGCGCAGACGCCCGCCCACTTCACCCGGGAAACCCAGGTGCAGTGGCGCGCCGAAGCCCAGGTCGTCGAACATCTTCCACATGGTTTCCGGCGGGAAGGCCAGGGCCAGCTTCGCAGCACCGATGTTGGACGACTTCTGGATCACCTGGGCGACCGTCAACGCCCCGTGGGGGTGAGCGTCAGAGATGGTGGCGGTGCCGATGGTCATCCGCCCCGGCGCGCAGTTGATGATCGTATTGGCCGTCACCTTGCCGGCCTCCAGGGACATGGCGGCCGAGAAGGGCTTCATCGTGGAGCCCGGCTCGAACGTGTCGGTGAGGGCCCGGTTGCGCAACTGGGCGCCGGTGAGCTTGGTGCGGTTGTTCGGGTTGTAGGTGGGCGCGTTGGCCAGGGCGAGGATCTCGCCGGAGCGGGAATCGATGACGATGATGCCGCCCGCCTTGGCCTTGTGGTCGGTCATGGCCTGCTTGAGGGCGGCGTGGGCCAGGTACTGGATCTTGTTGTCCACGGCCAGGGCGACCTCACGGCCGTCCTGGGGTTCGCGGATCGACTGGACGTCCTCCACGACGTTGCCGCGCCGGTCCTTGACCACCCGCCGGGAACCGGGCTTGCCGGCAAGCTGTGGCTCGAAGGCCAGCTCGATGCCTTCCTGACCCTTGTCGTCCACGCCGGTGAAGCCGATCACGTGGGCCATCACCTCGCCGCCGGGATAGAAGCGGCGGTATTCGCGCTGGTCGTGGACGCCCGGCAGCTTGAGGGCCGCGATGCGGTCAGCCAGCTCCGGTGAGACCTGGCGCTTCAGATAGACGAAATCCTTGTCGGTGCCGAGCTTCTGGTTCAGATCCTGTACCGGCATCTCCAGCAGGCCGGCCAGCTGGCGGCTCTGGGCGGGCGTCAGCTTGGCGTCCTCGGGAATCGCCCAGATGGACTTGACCGGCGACGAGACCGCCAGCGGCTCGCCCTGGCGGTCGGTGATCTTGCCACGGGTCGCCGGCACGTCCAGCACGCGCGCGTAGCGGGACTCGCCCTTGGCCTGCAGGAAGCGATCGTTCACGCCCTGCAGATAGGCCGCGCGCCCGACCAGGGCCAGCGAACCGCCGAGCAGGCAGAGCAGCACGAAACGCGGCCGCCACGCCGGCAGTTCGGAGCGCAGCAGCGGATTGTGGTTGAAGGTGACACCCTTCTGGGTCTTGTTCATGGCCGCTCCTCGATGGCGACGATCTGCCCCGGCTGCGGTGCGCGCATGGACAGCTTCTCGCGCGCGAGCTTTTCCACCCGGGCATGGGCCGCCCAGGTGCTTTGTTCCAGTTGCAACTGATCCCACTCCACTTCCAGCTGGCGGGTGCGCTGCTGCTCCCGCTCGACCGCCGCGTAGAGCTTGCGGGCGCGGTGCTGGGACGCCACCACGCCCAGGCTGCTGGCGACGATCAGCATGATCAGGAAACCCGTGAGGCGCGCCATCTCAGGCCTCCGTCCGCGCGGCCACGCGCATCACCGCGCTGCGGGCACGGGGATTGGCGGCGACCTCGGCGTCCGACGGGCGCACCTGCCGCCCCACCAGGGTGAGGCGCGGACGCGGCAACTCCGCCGCCCGCAGGGGCAGGCGTGCGGGAAGCTGCGGCGGCCGCGATTCGTCGCGCATGAAGCGCTTGACGATGCGGTCCTCGAGCGAGTGGAAGCTGATCACCACGAGACGGCCTCCGGGCACCAGTCGCGTCACTGCCTGGGGCAGGATCAGCGACAGTTCCTCAAGCTCCCGATTGACGCAAATCCGTAGAGCCTGGAAGGTGCGCGTCGCAGGGTGCTGACCCGGCTCGCGTGTCCGGACCGCTTTTTCCACGATCGCGGCAAGCTGTCCAGTGGTTGCAACATGCCCCCCTGCCCGAGCAGCTGCAAGCGCCTTTGCAATCTCATAAGCAAACCGTTCTTCACCGTATTCCCTCAGCACTCGGGTTATCTCTGCGACCGGCGCCTGCGCCAGCCACTCCGCCGCAGTCTCGCCGCGGCTCGTATCCATCCGCATGTCCAGGGGCGCATCGAAACGGAAGCTCATGCCGCGCTCCGCCTCGTCCAGCTGCGGCGACGACACCCCCAGATCCAGCAACACCCCATCCACCTGCGCCACGCGCCGTGCATCGAGGGCTTCGGCGAAATCCGAAAACGGCGCATGCACCAGCTCGAAGCGCGGATCGTCGAGGCCCCGTCCGGCCGCGATGGCCACCGGATCCCGGTCGAAGGCGATCAGCCGCCCCTGGTGGCCCAACTTGGCCAGCACCGCCCGGCTGTGGCCCCCGCGCCCGAAGGTGCCGTCCACGTACAGGCCGTCCGGCTTCACCGCCAGCGCCTCCACCGCTTCCTCGAGCAGCACCGTCACGTGCGGCGCGGACGTGGTCACAGCGGCAACGCGTCCCAGTTGGCGGGCATGAGCTGGTCGCCCAGGGCAAAGATCTGCTCCTGCTGCTTCTGCCAGCCCGCGTCGGACCACAGTTCAAAGTGATTGCCCTGCCCCACCAGATGCACCTGCTTGTCCAGCTGCGCAAAGGCGCGCAGCTCGGGCGCGATGAGCACGCGACCGGCGGAATCCAGTTCTTCGTCGCGGGCAAAGCCCACGAGGAGACGCTTGAGGAGGGCGGAATGCTGTTCGAGGCTCGACCCGGCGAGCACCTTGTCGCGGATCGGCTCCCAGGCGGGCGCCGGGTAGATCAGGAGGCAGCGGTGAGGATGGGCGGTGAGCACGAGCTGCCCATCGCCCTGCGCGGCGAGCGCATCCCGATGCCGCGCAGGAATCGCCAGGCGACCCTTCGCATCGAGACTGAGCGCTGCTGCGCCTTGGAACATCTTCTCCCACTCCCCCACACCGCCGCCACGGGAAAAACCCTTTTCTCCCACTTTGGTGCACTTTGCCCCACTTTAGAGGAAAAAAAATACCCGGTCAAGCCGAACCGGGCCGTTTTCCCTTTTGGACACAAGCACTTACGTGCAAAAACCGGCAAAACAGGAAATCCGCTTATAAATCAACGGCAATAGAAAAGATTGCAAAAGTGGAGCCTTAAAAGCTGGCGACACGCCCCTGCGCCAGGGGCTGTCATCGGCTTTATGGCGGCAGTATCCGGAAGCCCCTGACGACACAGGGACTTTCGCCATTTATAGGAGTGAACCGGGTGACCGGTGGAGAAAAGTGGGGCCGCGCCCCGGCGGGCGGGATGATTGGGGGAAATGGTGGGAAGCCCGCCGATAAGCCGGGTTCTGTCGAGCGGGTGGAGCGGACTCCACCCACCGGGCAGTCATTCCTCTGGTCGACGCGTTGCCGCGCCGCTCTAGCAGCCTACCCGGGGACTCCGCGAGCAGCGTCAACGTCCCCCTATTTGGCCTTGCCCCGGATGGGGTTTGCCGTGCCGTCCGTGTCACCACGTCCGCGGTGGGCTCTTACCCCACCGTTTCACCCTTGCCTGATCCCCTTGCGGGGCCATCGGCGGTCTGCTCTCTGTTGCACTTTCCGTCGCTTTGACCCGAAGGCTATGGCGCCCGGCCGTTAGCCGGCATCCTGCTCTGCGGGGCCCGGACTTTCCTCGATGCGCATGCGCACCGCGACTGCCTGGCGAACTTCCCGGCGCGGAGTATACCCGAAGCTCCGCCCGACACCGGTGCCCGCCTCAACTGCCACGCAGCACTGCCATCCGTGTCACCACCGCATCGAGGACACAGCGCATCCGCTCGCGACGTACGCCAGCCTGACCCCACGCGGTGATCTGGCCGGCCACCTCGATCCCCAGGTCGGTCTCGCCGCAGCCCTCTGGTCCCGCCAGCCCGGCCAGGCGCCCCACCGGCCGGCCGCCGGGGCGCACATCCGCAAAGACCACCACCACATCCTGCGTGCGGGGATCAACGCCCACACTCTGAACGCCGGCGTTGCGCAGGGCGTCGCCATACTCCGACTCGACAGCCTGCGCCAGGGCGCCGCCGCCGTTTGCGGCACGGGCTCCCGACAGCTCCGGTCCGAGCACGGCCACCGCGCCGACCCCCACCACGATGAGTACCCCCAGTCCCATCACCAGTCTGCGTACGTCCATGCTTCACTCCCGAAGAAACTGACCGCCCTGACGGCACACCTCGACGGAAGCTTGAGGACATCCGTCACGCCGCGCCGCAAAGGGGCGCCGTACCTGCCCTCCACCGCCAAATTGTAAGTAAAGCTTGCGCCGCGACGTCCCGCTTGCATCCTGATACGGCCGGCGGGCGCCCGCCGGCTTCGTGGGGATCACAATCAAAGTATCGACAACAGGAGGTACAGGTCATGAACCCCCGTACGATCCGAAGGGCTCTGCTCGCCGCCGCCGCGGGCATTGCCCTGATGGCCACCGGCGCCGCTTTCGCCGACCGGGGACATGGCGGCGGCTGGCACGGCGCACCGGGTGGCTGGGCAGCGCGCCCGGCACCCGGCGGCTACTGGCACTACGGCGAACATCGCGGCGCGTGGGGCTGGTGGTGGGTGCTGCCCGGCGCCTGGTGGCTCTATGATCGGCCTTACTATCCTTACCCGGCCGCGCCGCCTGTGGTGGTTCAGCCGGTCCCGCAGGAGCCCGTCATCGTCCAGCCGGCCCCGCAGCCGGCCGCCCAGACGTGGTATTTCTGCGAAAGCGCCCGCGCCTATTACCCCTACGTCCAGACCTGTGCGGAAGGCTGGCGCCCGGTCCCGGCAGCGCCGCCGCCGGCTTCAGGTGCGCAGCAATCCGCACCGGCCGCCGGCTCAGGAGGTGTGCAATGAACGTCCGTCTCGCCGTATTGCCGCTGCTGCTCCTGGCCGGCTGCGCCACCCTGCCCGACGGCCCTCGTGTCGCCGTGATGCCCGCGCCGGGCAAGCCCTTTGACCTGTTCGTGCAGGAAGAGCGGGCCTGCCGCGCCTTCGCCAGCCAGTCCCTGGGCACTACGCCCAACGATCTGGCGGCCCGCAACGTGGCCGGCACGGCCATCGTCGGCACGGCCGTCGGCGCCGCGGCGGGCGCCCTCGCCGGCGGTCACAACGGCGCCGGTGCTGGCGCGGCCGTCGGCATGGTGGCCGGCACCGCCGCTGGCGCCTCCGACGCCCGCTACGCCGGCGCGGACGCCCAGCGCCGTTACGACATCGCCTACCAGCAGTGCATGTACGCCAAGGGCAACCAGTTGCCCGGCGCCTACGGATACGGCAGCTACCGCCCGGCCAGCCCCTACGGGACGCCCCCGCCCGCCTATCCAAGCGGGCAGCCCGGCTATTCGATCCCGCCGCCCAATTACCCGCCCCCGCCGCCCCTGCGCCGCGAGTGACTTCCCCTGCGCCCTCCGGCACAATCCGGGCGCAGGAGAACCGTGCATGAAATTTGATGTCCTCGTCGTGGGCGCCGGCCTCGCCGGTGCCGCCCTCGCCGCCGCCTTGCGCGGCTGCAGCCTCAAGGTGGGCGTGGTGGAAGCCCGCGCCCCGTCCCGGCCCACCGGCTGGGATCCGCGCATCTACGCCATCAGCCCCGCCAACGTGGCATTCCTCACCTCCATCGGCATCTGGGGGCACCTCGACGCTGCGCGCATGGCGCCGATCCACGACATGGAGATCCACGGCGACGCCGGCGGACGCCTCGACTTCTCCGCCTACGACTGCGGCCTCGGCGAACTGGCCTGGATCGTCGAATCCAGCCTGATGCAGCTTGAACTGTGGGAAACCATCAAGCGCCAGCACAACGTCACCCTGCTGTGCCCGGCCGCGCCGGCGGCCCTGGCCCTGGACGAGGACGCCGCCTGCCTCACCCTGGCGGATGGCCGCCGCATCGAGGCGCGCCTCATCGTCGCAGCCGACGGGCGCGACTCCTGGGTGCGCCAGGCCGCCGGCATCGACGTCCGCAACACGCCCTATGAAGAAAAAGGCGTCGTCGCCAACTTCCGCTGCGAAAAGCCCCACCGCAACACCGCCTTCCAGTGGTTCCGCAAGGACGGCGTGCTCGCCTACCTGCCCCTGCCGGCGCAGCAGATCTCCATCGTGTGGTCCGCCCCGGACGACCTCGCCGACCAGCTCGTCGCCCTGTCGCCGGAAGCCCTCGCCGTGCGCGTGGCCGAAGCCACCGACGCGCGCCTCGGCGCCCTCGAGACCCTCACCCCGGCCGCCGCCTTCCCGCTACGCCTGATGCGCGTGGAGCGCGTCGTGCAGCCGCGTCTGGCCCTCATTGGCGACGCCGCCCACGCCATCCATCCGCTGTCCGGCCACGGCATCAACCTGGGCTACCAGGACGCCCGCGTGCTGGCCGAACAGCTGGCGGCCCTGCCGGCCTGGCGCGACCCCGGCGAACTGGCCGTACTGCGCCCCTACGCCCGCGCCCGCGCCGAGGAAGCCGCCCTGCTCCAGTACACCACCCACGGCCTCAACCGCCTGTTCAAGCCCGCCAACCCGCTCCTGTCCGGTCTGCGCAACCTGGGACTGAACCTGACCAACCGTCTGCCGGTCCTACGCAACGCGCTGGTCCGCTACGCCATCGCCGGCCGTTTCTGACGGTCGTCCGCCCTTACCCGGAGATTCCCTGGATGAAGTCTGCCTCGTTCCGCCCCCTCGCCCTCGCCCTGCTGCTCGTCACCGGCAGCGCCCTCGCCAACGACGAGGCCGCCGTCAGGAAGAATCTGGACACCTTTTTCGGCGGTCAGGCCGTCGACACGGTCAAGAAGACGCCCTACGGCGGCCTCTACGAAGTCGTGCTCAAGTCCGGCGAACTGGTCTACACCGACGCGGCGGTGAGCTTTCTGCTGGACGGCAATGTCATCGACACCAAGACCAAGCAGAACGTCACCCAGGCGCGCATGGCCCAGCTGATGAAGATCGACTTCGCCACCCTGCCCCTCGACCAGGCCATCAAGCAGGTCCGCGGCACCGGCAAGCGCGTCATCGCCACCTTCGAGGATCCCAACTGCGGCTATTGCAAGCGCCTGGCCAAGGACATGGTCAATCTCAAGGATGCGACCATCTACACCTTCCTGTACCCCATCCTCGGGCCCGATTCCCTCGAGAAGTCCAAAGGCATCTGGTGCGCCAAGGATCGTGCCGCGGCATGGACCGACTGGATGACCGCCGGCAAGGCCCCCGCCGCGGGCTCCTGCGACACCGCCGTACTCGACAAGAATGTGGCCCTGGGCCAGAAGATGCGGGTGAGCGGCACGCCCACCATCTTCACCGTGGATGGCAACCGCCTGCCGGGCGCGGTACCCCTCGCCCAGCTCGACAAGGCCATGGATCAGGCCGCTACCGGCAAGCGCTGATCCGGCAAACGCCCGCTCGGCAGGCCGACGCCTCGATCAGGCGGCGGCCGGCTCGCGCAGCGGGATCTCCGGCATCACCGGTACGCAGCGGCCCGTCGGCCGACCGAGCAGGCGGCCTTGCAGCCAGTCCACACCCACGTCCCGCGCCACCTGGAGCTGCAGCGGATTCTCGATCCACTGGCACACCGCCACCACGCCCATGCGGCGGAACTCCGCCGCCAGCCCCATCAGCACGCGCCGCGCCAGGCTCAGGTGGCCGGAGTGGCCGATGATGCTGCTGTCGAGCTTGACGATGTCGGGCATCAGCGCTTCGACGCGACGCAGGTCGGCCGAGTGGCGCCCGAAATTGTCCAAGGCCACGCGATGGCCTTCCCGCCGGCACGCGTCAATCGCCGCCGCCAGCGGCAGCGCGCTGCCGAAGCCGTCATCCGGGAATTCCAGTACCAGCTGATCCGCCAGCAGTCCGCAACGCATCAGCACGGGATCGAGCACCGTCACCGGATGAACGCCCCAGTGCGCCGCCGTGCACGGATGGACGTTGAGGGACAGGAAGCCCCTGCGCGCCGGCTCTACCAGAAAGTTGAGGGCATGCAGGTGACGGCACAGGCGATCCACCTGGATCACCGCCTCCACATGCTCCAACGCCAGGAACAGGGCCTGGGACGGCAGCCCCGCTGGCCCGGCCTGCACGGCGAGGCGCGCCTCGTGACCAATGGCGTGGCCACTGCGTGCATCCACCACCGGCTGGAATTCCGATCCCAGCAGCCAGTCGCCCACACGCAGCACGGCGCGCCCCTCCACAAGATCGAGCCGACCTTCGCCCCCGCGCAGGGCGTGACGGTGGTTGAGATGGCGGACGAGTTCGGTGAGGGGCATGAAGGTCTCCGTGAAGGCCGGCTGATGACACGGGCACGAGCCTACTCTCCGGCCATGACGCCGGATCGCGGCAGAACCATCAATTTACGAAAAGGATGTTACAGCGATCCGTTCGCTGCCCGCGGCACCTGATCCCGGGGCCACAGCACCCACATTTCGCCCTTCTGCTTCATCCGGCCGGCCAGGGCACCGGCCTCGGCGCCGAAGCCCCAGAAGAAGTCCGCACGCACCCCGCCCTTGATCGCCGTGCCCGTGTCCTGGGCCAGTACCAGGCGCTGCAGGGGCTGGGCGCTGCGCGGGTGGGTGGTGGCCAGGAACACCGGCGCCCCCAAGGGCACACTGCGCGGGTCGATGGCGATGCTGCGACCGTCCGTGAGGGGCAGGCCCAGCGCTCCGGCCGGACCGCCCGGCGTGTTGGGCACCTCGCGGAAGAAGATGTAGCTCGGATTGGCGCCGAGCATCTCCTTCAGCCGTCCGGGATTGGCCCTGGCCCAGCCCTTGATGCCATCCATCGACGCCTGATCAAGGCGTAGCTCGCCCTTGTCCGCCAGCCAGCGGCCGATGGACTGATAGGGATGACCGTTGGTGTCGGCGTAGGCCAGCCGCACCAGCCCCCCGTCGGGCAGCTGCACCCGCCCCGAGCCCTGCACCTGCATGAAGAACAGATCCACCGGATCGGCCGCGTAGAGCAGCACCTTGCCGGCCAGCTTTTCCGGCTGGCGGTCCAGCTCGGCGCGGGAGTAATAAGGCACCACCTTGCGCCCCACCAGGCGCCCGCGCAGGCGATAGGGCTTGAGATCGGGATAGGCGTCGGCCAGGTCCACGGTGATCAGGTCGTCCGGTGTCGCGTGAATCGGCCAGGCGCAAACGGCTGTGCGGGTCCTGCAGCCCTGGATCAGCGGTTCGTAATAGCCGGTGATGAGGCCTTCCTTCGTACCATCCGGATTGGTGACCCGCCAGGGCGTCAGGCGGCTCTCGAAGAAGCTGCGCGCGGCCGACGCCGAGGGCTTTTCACCGAGCCCCTTCGCCGCGTCGCAGACCCCTTGCCAGGTGGCCTGCCGACCGAGACTGCGGCACGACTGGAGAAAGGCCGGCCAGGCCTCGTCGTGGGCGTCGCTGCCCCAGCCGGGCAGATCGCGCCAGTCTGCCGCCAGCAGCGGGCGCGCCAGGGGCGTGGTGGGCGCCGCGGCCGCCCCGGGTGGAGCCGGGACGGCAGGGGCCGCCGGCACGGACGGCGGCGCGGGCCGGGGCGCTTCGACGGACTTGGGGGCGCTCGCGCACGCCGCCAGCAGCAGGACTGCCGAGGCGGGTGCCAGGAGGCGGGACAGGGAAGCTCGGTCCATGGATGGGGTACACTCGCGATCCGGATATTCGGGCTGCCCGAGTATATAAGCTCACTCCCCAGGACGCTCCATGTGGTTGATCGGCCTCGAACTCGGCGTTGTCGCCGTCCTGCTCCTGATCGTCGCCCTGGCCCTGCGCGCGCCCAAGGACAAAAACGACGACCCGCCTCCCCATGACTGACCTGAACGATCTCATCGCCCGCGCCGGGCAGTTGCTCGACCGCCTCGAAGGCCTGCTCCCGGCCGCGCCGACTGCTCCCGACTGGCACGCCGCCGTGGCCTTCCGCTGGCGCCGCAGCCGCAGCGCCGCCACCCTCCAGCCGGTGCTGCGCCCCCACGCGATCCGCCTCGACGACCTGCAGGACATCGACGACAAGAAGGCCCGCATCGTCGCCAACACGCGCCAGTTCCTGGCCGGCAAGCGGGCCAACAACGTGCTGCTCACCGGCGCCCGCGGCACCGGCAAGTCGTCCCTGGTGAAGGCCGTGCTCAACGAATTCGCCGACGCCGGCCTGCGCCTCATCGAGGTGGACAAGGACGACCTGATCGACCTGCCGGACATCGTCGAACTGGTGCAGGGCCGCCCCGAGCGCTTCATCCTGTTCACCGACGACCTCTCCTTCGAGGACGGCGAGCCCGCGTACAAGGCCCTCAAGAGCGTGCTCGACGGCTCCGTCGCCGCGGTGCCGGACAACGTGCTGATCTACGCCACCTCCAACCGCCGCCACCTGATGCCCGAGTACTTTGCCGAAAACGCGGCGACGAAGCACAAGGACGGCGAGGTGCATCCCGCCGAAGCGGTCGAGGAGAAGATCTCCCTGTCGGAGCGCTTCGGCCTGTGGATCTCCTTCTACCCCTTCAGCCAGGACGAGTACCTGGCGGTGGTGAATCACTGGCTGCGGGAGTTCGGCGTGCCCGCCGAGGCCGTCGCCGACGCCCGCGGCGAAGCCCTGCAATGGGCGCTGCTGCGCGGCTCCCGCAGCGGCCGGGTGGCCTGGCAGTTCGCCCGCGACTACGCCGGACGCTTCGACGCATGAGCGCCTCGCCCCCGCGCAAGATCGTCCACGTGGCCGCTGCGGTCATCACCCGCCCGGACGGCTCCTACCTCCTCGGCCAGCGTGCGCCCGGCACCTTCTACCCCGGCTACTGGGAATTCCCGGGCGGCAAGGTGGAGGCCGGCGAAACGCCCCGCGACGCATTGGTCCGCGAACTCGCCGAGGAACTGGGCATCACCGTGGAGACCGCGTGGCCGTGGATCGTGCGCGAGCACGTCTACGAACACGCCCACGTGTCCCTGCACTTCTTCGAGGTCCCTGCCTGGCACGGCGAGCTGACGGACAAGGTGCACAGCGCCCTCGCCTGGCAACACCCGGACGCCGTTGACGTGACCCCTGTGCTGCCCGCCAACGGCCCCATCCTCAAGGGCCTGCGCCTGCCCCGCCGGATGGGCATCACCCAGGCCGGCGCAGTGGGCGTCGAACGTCAGCTGAAGCGTGTGGACGCGGCCCTCGCCGCGGGCCTGCGCCTGGTACAGATCCGCGAACCGGAGCTGGACGCCGAGATGCTCGCCTGCTTTGCCCGCGAGGTCGTGGCCCGTTGTCACGCCGTCGGCGCCCTCGCGGTGTTGAACGGCGACGCGGAACTCGCCCACACGCTGGGCGCCGATGGTGTCCATCTGCCCGCCCGGTGTCTGATGAGCCTGGCGGCCCGGCCGGATCTGGATTGGGTCGGCGCGTCCTGCCACACCCGCGCCGAACTGGAACGGGCGGCCGCCCTCGGGCTCGACTACGCCGTGCTCGGCGCAGTGCAGGCCACGGCGACCCACCCGGAGCGGAAGCCCCTGGGCTGGAGCGGCTTCACGACGCTCGCCGCCGGGCTGCCGCTGCCGGTCTTCGCACTGGGGGGCGTGCAGCGGGATGACCTGGAAACGGCCCGCGCCGCCGGTGCCCATGGCATCGCAGCCATCCGTGCTGCCTGGGACACCTGAAACCCGGGGACGCGGCCGCGCTGCCGGGCCCGCGCCGCGTCAGGTGCGCGTGAGGGGATCGGCGCCGTCGTCGAGCGGCGTCTCACCCGCCACCCGGTAGGTGTCGGACGCCCACGCCCCGAGGTCGATCTTGCGGCACCGCTCGGAACAGAACGGCCGGAAGGCGTTCTCCGGCACCCACAGGACGGCCTTGCCGCAGGTCGGGCATTTGACTTCACGGGAACGGACCGGTGTGCTCACAGATTGCAGAACGTCAGTTCGAAGCGCACGTCCGCCTCGGACTGACGCGGACGGACGACGGTTTCGGCGTGCATGAAGCGAATGTTGAGGGCGTACTTGTTGGCGCTGGTTTCCGGCACGTAGGGATCGCCGGAACTCAGGCGGATGCGGATCATCTGCACGGTGCGCCCGCCCATGGTCTGCTGATACGCTCCGCGCGCGGCCACAAGCTCTTCGGGTCGGCCGCTGGCGCGCAGCAGACGCAACACGATGGCCAGGCCGTCGCGGATGGGCAGCAGGGGCTGGACCCAGGCCACCAGATCGCGACGACGGAACTCCACGTCGCGGTTGAGCCAATGGTGATACGAGGGCAGGTCGAACTCACAGGCGCCGCCGGGAATCGCCGCACGACTGCGGATGTTCATCAGCCATTCGTTCTCGCGCAGGTACTGGCCGGTCTTGCCGGCCATGGCGAGCAGGGACGCAGAGGCCTGCTCGATCTCGTAGAGGGCGCCGGAGAGGGCCTCTTCGGAGATCTGCGGATTGTTGCGGAAGGACAGGAGGATCTGGCGCTGGCGCTCCAGTTCCTGCACCAGATCAACCTTCAGGTCGGCGCGGCTGGCGACTTCGAGGATTTCGAACAGGGTGACGAGGGCGACGTGGTGCTCAAGGGAGCCGTCGGCCCGCACGAAGTGCATCACCTTGTCGAAGAGATCCTCCAGACGGAGGAGCGTGCGGATCCTCTCGTTGAGCGGATATTCGTAGGAGATCACGCGCGCGCCTGAAAGATTGGAGGAATTGGGCAGTCTGACCGGCACGGATCATATCACAGCACCCGACCCCGCGCGGCGCACTGGACATATTCACCGTGGAGCGCCGCGACCCGCGCCTGCAGGGCCTCCAGCGAGCCGGCGTTGTCCACCACGTCGTCCGCAGCGGCGAGGCGCGCCGCACGCGTGGCCTGGGCCGCCATGATGGCGCGGACCTGGCGTTCGTCCAGCCCGCTGCGGCACATCACCCGTTCCACCTGCAGTGCTTCGGGGCAATCCACCACGCACAGACGCTGCACGCGCTCCCGATAGGTGCCCGACTCGATCAGCAGCGGCACCACGAGCACCACGTAGGGTGCGACCGCCACGGCACACTGACGCGCGCTTTCGTCGCGGATCAGGGGATGCAGGATGGCCTCCAGGCGCTTGCGCACGGAAGCATCCTCGAACGCCAGGGCGCGCATGGCAGCCCGGTTGAGGGCGCCGTCCGCGGCGACGATGCCCTCACCGAAAGCAGCACGCAGGGCGGGCATCGCCGCACCCTCGGGCGCCGTGAGGGCATGGGCAATGCGGTCGGTATCCACGACGGCCGCCCCCAGCGTGGCGAAGCGGTCAGCCACCGCGGACTTCCCGCTGCCGATCCCCCCGGTCAGCCCGACAACGAACGGCCCACTGCTCATGGCTTGCACCCCTGACGACTGACACCCTTGACGTGATCGGACAGATCGCTGACGAGGGTCGCCAGGCTGTCGCTGGGTCCCCGCACCTCGAGACGCACCAGGGCGCTGCCACGGGTGGCGATCTGGGCACTGCGCACACCCTTGGCCCGCAGGACTTCGAGCTGGCGGTTGGCAGCGACCTCGCTCTTGAACAGCCCGAGGGAGATGGCGAACTGATTAGGCCCGGCGTCGGGCACGATGTAGAGGTCATCCACGCCAAGCTTGCGCACCTCCGCGGCCTTGCGATCGGCGCCATCCTTGCTGCCCGGGGATGGAATGTAGACCCACCAGGACGACGGCTGCTCGCTGCGGCTTTCGTTCAATTTGAGCCCGCCGCCGACCTTGCCGATGCGTGCCGCCAGTTCCTGGGCCTGATCCACACCCAGCCCGGCAAAGGCCACACAGGCGGGCGGCGCAGAGGTGTCCGTGGCAGGCGCGGATTCGCGCTGCGCCGGCGCGGCCGGGGTCGGAACAGGCGGCTCAGGCGAAGTCCGGGGTGCCTCGGCGATCGCTTCCCGCGGCCGGGGCGCTGGCGGACGGGCATCCACCGCGAGCTTGAGGCGCTCCGCGTTCAGCTGGTTGCTGAGCCGTTCAGGCTGGCCATCGGAATCGCCTCCGCCCAGCCAGCCCTTCCACAAGGCGAGCGCCAGCAGGTTGGCGAAGATCAGGACAATGACGGCGACACGCAGGGGAACCATGGACACAAGCCTAACGTAACGGTGCGGCACGGAGAAGCATCGGACTCAACTTGCATCATTTGCCCGATGTCAGGCGGGCCAGGCCTTCCAGCACCAGATTGTCGACCTGACGGACGGGACAGCCGAGCTGCGGGCCCAGATCGGCCGCGGCACCGCCGTTGAGCAGACAGACCGCGTCAGGCGCATCGGCCACCAGCCGGAACATGCGTTCGATGGCCCCTGCCTGGGCATGCAGGCAGCCACTGACGATCGCGTCGGCGGTACGCCGTGGCGTCGCGTCGAAGCGCCCGTCGGCGAAGGGCAGGCGGGCCGTGTCGCGGGCCAGCGCCCGCCGCATCAATTCCAGCCCGGGCAGGATGATCCCGCCGCGGAACACGCCTTCGGCCGTCAGCACATCCACCGTCGTCGCGGTACCAGCCGTCACCACCAGCGCGGCACCGGCATGCAGGGTGCGGGCACCGATCAGGGCGGCCCAGCGATCCGGGCCCAGTTGGGTCGGATCCAGATAGGCGTTGCGTACCCCGCCGGCTTCAATGCCCGGCACCAGCCATCCGGGCGTCCGCTTCCACGCGGCACACAGGCGCCCCACCGCGAGGGCGACAGACGCCCCGGCCACATTGGCGCCCATCACCCGTGCAGGCACCGGCTGAACAGCCAGGGCCGCCTCCAGCGCTTCCGGCGTGGCGGTCGGAACGGCGCCCCGCGCGTGCCAGACAGCGCCATCATGCAGCCCCCACTTGACACGCGTATTGCCCGCATCGATGAGCAGGTTCATGCGACGCTCCGCAGGCTCACTTCTCCGGAGAGCACCCTTTGAAGACCGGAACCCGTATTCAGCAGCAGGGCGCCATCCTCGTCCACGCCGACGCACGTCCCTTCCTGCGAGACGGTTTCGCCGAGAATGCGCACCGGCAGACCGGCGTGGGCGTTGCGTTGCTGCCAGGCCCCGCGCAACGCCGGAAAACCCGCCGCGGCATACAGTTCAAGCAGACCGCGGAATTGGTCAAGCAGACACCCGAGGAGCCGCGCCCGCGTCGGCGGCGCCGTCAGGCAGGCGGCCAGATCGGTGACGCCGCCTGCGTGGGGGATGTCGGCCTCCGGCGGCAGGCGCAGGTTGAGCCCCACGCCGATGACCGCGGCGGGGGTCCGTCCGCGCCCCGGAATGAGCTCCACCAGGATGCCCGCGAGCTTGCGTCCGTGGATCAGGACATCGTTGGGCCACTTGAGCTGCACCCCTTCGACCCCCAACTCTTCGAGCGCCCGCGCCACTGCCAGTCCGGCCACCAGGGACAGCCCGGCCGGCACCGGCGCGCCCGGTTCGAACCGCCACAGCACCGAGAAGGTCAGACCCGCGCCCGGCCACGACAGCCAGTTGCGCCCACGGCGTCCGCGACCCGCCGTCTGGCGGTCCGTGACGAGGACATGGATGCGTCCGTCGTCCGCCGGCGGGTCATCGAGGAGGACGGAATTGGTGGAGGCGCACTCGGGCACCACGACCACGGAAAAGGCCGCGGCGTGGTCGCCCAGGACGGCGAGCACCGCGTCGCGGTCGAGGGGTTCGCAGGACAAGGAATGCAAGGGTCACCCGGCAGGCATGATCGATTCGCCATTATCACGGATTTCCTTGCCGCAACTTGATGGCCGGACGGACCGGCTGTGGTCTGCCGCCGACGGGCGGCAGTCTGGCGGGGCCGGATCGACTCAGGCGTCGCGACAGAATTCGGTCGACCGACCATGCGGACAAGCCTCGGGACCGCTGTCCGCGGGTGACGGGCACCCGCGGACAGCCGCGCCCCTGCCGCTCAGGCGTGCTCGCCCTCTTCCAGTCCCAGTTCCTGGATCTTGCGGGTGATGGTGTTGCGGCCGATACCGAGCAGCTGTGCCGCCTCGATGCGCCGGCCCCCGGTGGCGTTGAGGGCGCGCCGGATGAGGATGCGCTCGAAGTCCCGCGACAGGCGGTCGAACACTTCTCCCGGATTCTGCACCAGGGCCCGATCCGCTTCCGCGGTCAGGGCGTCCACCCAGTTGGCCGGCTGCTCGCGGGTGGGCTGCTCCTTCAACTCCGGCGGCAGGTCGGCGACTTCCACCGTCTGCCCCGGCGCCATGACGGTGAGCCAGTGGCACAGGTTTTCGAGTTGGCGCACATTGCCCGGGAAATCCAGGCTCTGCAGGTACTTGAGGGTGGCATCCGAGAGGCGCTTGGGCTCCACGCCGAGCTCCTGCGCCGACAGGGCGATGAAGTGCTTGGCCAGCATCGGGATGTCCTCGCGCCGCTCGCGGATCGGCGGCAGACGCAGGCGGATCACGTTGAGCCGATGGAACAGGTCTTCCCGGAACAGGCCCTGACGCACCCGCTCCTCCATGTTTTGGTGGGTGGCGGCGATGACGCGCACGTTGGCCTTGATGGGCTGATGACCGCCAACCCGGTAGAAGTTGCCATCGGACAGCACCCGCAGCAGGCGCGTCTGGAGCTCGGCCGGCATGTCGCCGATTTCGTCGAGGAACAGGGTGCCACCCTCGGCCTGCTCGAAGCGGCCGCGGCGCATGGTCTGGGCACCGGTGAAGGCGCCGCGCTCGTGGCCGAACAGCTCGGATTCGAGGAGGTCGCGGGGAATCGCCGCGGTGTTGATGGCGATGAAGGGCGCGTCGCGTCGCGGGCTGTGACGATGCAGGGCGCGCGCCACGAGCTCCTTGCCGGTACCGGACTCGCCGTTGATGAGCACGGTGGCGTGGGACTGGGACAGCCGCCCGATGGCGCGGAAGACTTCCTGCATGGACGGCGCCTGGCCGAGGATCTCGGGCACCGCGCTGA
>DAOQMM010000006.1:0-3758 GCA_035335645.1 Rhodocyclaceae bacterium
ACAGACTGTGAGCGCTCGTCGACAAGGTCTGAGCACGGGTCATCATGATCTTTGCGCCCATGAACAGGCTTTGAGCGCCGGTGCACATCGTCTGTCGATGGGGCCGACAAGGATGCGCGGGGGGCAGATGATTCAGGGCACGGCCCGGCTTGAGGGGGCCGCAAGCCGTGATGGAGAGGGCCGGCCGACCCGACCTGGTACCGTGGCCCCGATCCGGTTCGGACGGTGCTGAATCGTATGTTGCCCCGTCCGAATTCGATTCGGACCGCTCCGATTGATACATGGCGCCCTCCGAATTCGATGTGGACGCCTCCGAATCGAATTCGGACCCGGCTGAATGCGATGTGGACGGCTCCGATTCGTATGTGGACGGCTCTGAATCGAATATGGACCGCTCCGATTTCAATTCGGAGCGGTCCACATCACATTCTGCCTGCTGCGATTCCTTGAGCGGGGGGGCGTGTCGATCTGGGGCCGGCCGCCGGATCGAGGCCGCGGGCGGCGAGGCCCGCGGGGAAAACTGCTGATGTCAGGTGCCGCGCGTCAATCCCGTCCGCGGCCATGGCCGTGACCGTGGCCGCCGCCGTGATCGTCCCGGCCGCCGCCGCGGCGGTCGTCGTCGCGCCAGCCGTGATCGCGGTGATCGTGGTCAGGATGTGGGTCATATCCCCGATCACGCGGTTCGGGATAGCCCTGGCGTTCGCGATACGCCGGGACGTACACGTTGTTGTACCAACGGTCCGTCACGAAATACACCGGCCGGCCGCAGGCGCCGTAATTGCGACAGTATCGCGACCAGTTTTTCTGGTGGCCGGGCGGTACCCGCAGATAGACCGGTTCCATGTATCCGGGGCCGCTTTCGATGATGATGGGGCGGGCATTGATCAGTGCCGGGCGGGGGAAGTCGCCGATATTCAGTTGCCCGTAGAAGCCCGGCTGTCCGACGCTGATCGAGACCCCGATGTCGGCGGCCTGGGCGTTGATGACTTCAAAAGAAAGCATCGCTAGCACGCACGCGAATTTGACCTTCAAGATGTTCCCCTTTCAGTGGTGGCGTCTGGCTCCTCGCGGTTCAAGGAGGCCAGGCGGGTCTGTTCCTCAAAAAATCATCGAAACCCCTTCAATGACGGCTGAGCTGCCGTGGACCTGAGCCGGGGCGATCGAGGCGGTGTCCGATTTGAGAGGGAGTTTGAGTCGGGACGCGGCGGGCAAGTTCAGGCGCTCCCTTCCCGTGAAGGGGGCCGCAGGGGCGTCATCCCCGGGAGGGTGGGCCGGACGCCGTGTGCCGGCGCCCGTCCGTAACGCTCAATAGATCTCGCGTGTTTCCAGGAAGCGGATGTTCGGAAAGCGTTCCTGGGCCATCTGCAGGTTGACCCGGTTGGGGGCGAGGTAGACGTAGTCGCCGTTGCCGTCCAGGGCCATGTTGGCGGGGGATTTGTCGGCGAGGGCCTTGAGGTCGGCGTCGCTGCCGCGCAGCCAGCGGGCGGTGGCGTAGGCGCAGGATTCGAACATGACGTCCACGCCGTATTCGAATTCGAGGCGGTGGGCGACCACGTCGAACTGCAGGGTGCCGACGGCGCCGAGGATGAGTTCGTTGGTGGTGGTGGGGCGGAAGAGCTGGGTGGCGCCTTCCTGGGCGAGCTGTTCCAGGCCTTTCTGGAGCTGCTTCATCTTGAGGGGGTTCTTGATCTGGGCGCGGCGGAAGTGTTCCGGGGCGAAGCTGGGGATGCCGGTGAATTGCAGGTCTTCGCCTTCGGTGAAGGTGTCGCCCAGGTGGATGGTGCCGTGGTTGGGGATGCCGATGATGTCGCCGGCCCAGGCTTCGTCGGTGGTGTTGCGGTCCTGGGCCATGAAGGTGATGGCGTTGTTGATGGCGAGGGACTTGCCGGTGGACACCTGCTTGAGCTTGCCGCCGCGCTCGAAGCGCCCGGCGCACACGCGGATGAAGGCGATGCGGTCACGGTGCTTGGGGTCCATGTTGGCCTGGATCTTGAAGACGAAGCCGGAGAACTTGTCTTCGTCGGGCTGCACCTGGCGGGTCTTGGCGGGGCGGGCGAGGGGCGCGGGGGAGAGATCCACCACGGCATCCAGGAGGCTCTGCACGCCGAAGTTGTTGACCGCCGAGCCGAAGAACACGGGGCACTGCTTGCCGCCCAGGTAGGCGTCCCGGTCGAAGCTGTGGGAGGCGCCGCGGACGAGCTCGATGTCGAGGCGCAGCTCGTCGGCCTGGTCGCCGATGAGGGCGTCGAGGCGCGGGTTGTCGAGGCCTTCGATGATCTCGGAGGTGCCCTTTTCGGCCTGGGGGTCGAAGAACTGGACGGTGTCGTTGTAGAGGTGATAGACGCCGCGGAAGCGTTTGCCCATGCCGATGGGCCAGGTCATGGGGGCGCACTGGATGCCCAGCACGGATTCGATCTCGTCCAGCAGCTCGATGGGCTCGCGGCCTTCCCGGTCGAGCTTGTTGATGAAGGTGACGATGGGGGTGTCGCGCAGGCGGCAGACGTTGAGGAGCTTGATGGTCTGGGCTTCGACGCCGTTCACCGAGTCGATGACCATGACCGCCGAGTCCACCGCGGTGAGGGTGCGGTAGGTGTCTTCCGAGAAGTCCTCGTGGCCCGGGGTGTCGAGCAGGTTGATGACGCAGTCGCGGTAGGGAAACTGCATCACCGACGAGGTGACGGAGATGCCGCGCTGCTTTTCCAGCTCCATCCAGTCGGAGGTGGCGTGGCGCGCGGCCTTGCGGGCGCGGATCTCGCCGGCCACCTGGATGGCGCCGCCGAACCACAGGAGCTTTTCGGTGAGGGTGGTCTTGCCCGCGTCGGGGTGGGAAATGATCGCGAAGGTGCGGCGGCGGGCAATTTCGTGGGCGGCGGACATGGTGCGGTGCGGGAAAGGCAGAAAAGTCCGCGATTATACAAGCCCTTGCGCCGCGGGCCCCGTGTCTTCTCCGCGCTTCGGGCGCATGCGTGCTGCGGCGTGTTCAGAACTCCAGCAGCATCAGGCGCCGGCCGGCGCTTTCCAGCCTGCCGGCGGCGCGAAAGCCGAAGCGGGCGAAGCGCCGCGGGCGTGGGGTGGAGACGAGCACGCGGCCGTGCTCGAAGGTCTCCATCACCCAGGCGACGCGGGTCATTACCAGGGCCCGCGCGATGCCCTGGCCACGGGCGTGTTCGGCGACCGCCGAGAGGTAGAGCAGGTGGGTGTCGCTGGCCCAGTCGGCGGCCTTGATGCCGCCCACGCCGAGCACTTCATCGTCGCGCCGGGCGATGAAGAAGCGCCGGTAATAGGGCAGCGGGGCGCTGTCGAGCTGGGACTGGATGCGCGCCGGGCCGTAGCGTTCCGGGTCGTCGAAGCTGGCCAGCAGGATGGCGGCGGCGGCCTCACGCAGGGGGCCGGGGCCGTCGTCGAGGGGGGTGATGACGACCCCGTCGGGCAGGTCGGAGGCAAGGCGGGCGCGGGCTTTCATCCGGCCATTGGAACCGCACCATGTTGCAGCCGTGTGGCTGTGGCGGGCAGGCCGGATGGAGCGCCCGGCGGGGCGCGTCCGGCAAAAAGATGTGTCGCCGACGGCTCTGCCTAAAGTTATAGCGGACGGCGGCCGTTGGTGACGCCAGAGCGGCCTCCCCGTATGGGTCGCCACCGACAGGAAAATGTCACCGCCTGCTTCAGCGACTGCCGATCCACATTTTGGACGTACTGCCATGACCATCGTTAAACGCCTGCTCCTGCTCGTGGGAGCCGCCCTCATCAGTCTGCTCGCA
>DAOQMM010000006.1:3858-66224 GCA_035335645.1 Rhodocyclaceae bacterium
GCACGGGATTCGGCCACCTGGTTTGCGGTGGGCATCCTGGTGGTGGCCTGTGCTGCGATGGGGGTGATCAGCCTGATGACGATCCGCGCCATCGCCGGCCGGCTCGAGGAGGCCAACGCCCTGGCAGCCCGTGTGGCGGCCGGCGACCTGACAGGCGGCAAGGCGTCACCGAACAGCGGTTCGGACGAGATCGGCCAGCTGCTGGCCTCCCTGGACGCGATGCGAGTGGATCTGGCCCAGACGATTTCGGGCATCGCCACGAATGCGGAGAACGTGGTGGGCTACGCGGCCCAGCTGTCGTCGGCGGCCCAGCAGGTGTCGGTGAGCACCGAACAGCAGTCGCGCAACACGGCGGCGGCGGCGGCGGCGGTGGAAGAACTGACGGTGAGCATCGACCACGTGGGTTCCAGCGCCGGCGATGCCCGCGTGCGGGCGGCCGATGCGGGCAGCAAGGCGGTGGACAGTGCCCGGGGCGTGGATACCGCGGCCGACAAGGTGGGGCAGGTGGCGAACCAGGTGGAGACCACCTCGCAGCAGATCCAGACCCTGTCCCAGCAGGTGCAGCAGATCGACAAGATCACGACGGTGATCCGTGAAGTGGCGGATCAGACCAATCTGCTGGCGCTCAATGCGGCCATCGAGGCGGCCCGGGCCGGCGAGCAGGGCCGCGGCTTTGCGGTGGTGGCCGACGAGGTGCGCAAGCTGGCGGAACGCACCACCAGTTCGGTGCAGGAAATCAGCAACGTGGTGGGCGCGATCCAGCAGGGCGCGGTGGGCGCGGTGAACAGCATGCAGGTGAGCCGCGATCTGGTGGCGGCGGTGGTGGGCTCGGCGCGGACGGCGAGCGAATCCATGAGCGAGATCCGCGAATCCGCGTCCACCATGAGCGGCGTGATCGAGAGCATCTCCGATGCCTTGCAGGAACAACGGGCGGCGTCCACCGAGCTGGCCCGCAACGTGGAATCCATCGCCCAGATGTCCGAGGAGAATGCGGCGGCCGTGGGGTCGGTGGCCGAGACGGCCCATCGTCTGTCGTCGGTGTCGGACGCCCTCAAGTCAAACGTGGCGCGCTTCCGCGTCTGAGTGCATCGCCCGTCCGCCGCGGCCGCCCGAAGCGATGAGCTTCCGGCGGCCGCGGTGTTTTGAGGAGGCGCTTGCGCGGCCGGGGCCGGGCGGGTCAGAAGGGGCGGGCGAGGGCCGCGGACTGCTTCGGGTCGCGGAACACCAGCGGCTGGGCAGTCGGCTGCTCGGCGGCCTGCAGGGCGGTCTGGATGAGGGCGTGGTCCGGCGACTTGGGACACACCGGGTCGGTGGCGTCCGGGTTGCCGGTGAGCATGAAGGCCTGGCAGCGGCAGCCGCCGTGGTCGGCTTCCTTGTCGGGGCAGCTCCGGCACGGGTCGGGCAGCCAGGCGGTGCCCCGGTAGCGGTTGAAGAGGGGTGAGTCGTGCCAGATCCACGCCAGGTCGTGGGCGCGGACGTCGGGGAAATCCAGTCCGGGCAGCATGCGCGCGGTGTGGCAGGGCAGGGCGAGGCCGTCCGGCGTGATGGCAAGGAAGACTTCGCCCCAGCCGTTCATGCACTTCTTGGGGGCCGTGGAGGCGTAGTCCGGCGTGACGAAGAGGATGCGCATGGCCTTGCCGAGGCGGACGCGCCAGCGTTCGGTGACCCGCTCGGCTTCGGCGAGCTGGGCGGCGGTCGGCATGAGGGCGGCGCGGTTGAGGTAGGCCCAGCCGTGGTACTGGGTGTTGGCCAGCTCCAGGTATTCGGCGCCGATCTCCGCGGCCATCTCGATGATGCGGTCCAGGTGCTCGATGTTGCCCCGGTGGAGCACGCAGTTGATCACCGTGGGGTAGCCGGCGGCCTTGGTGAGGGCCGCGACGCGGCGCTTCAGATCAAAGGTGCGGGTGTTCGTGATGAGGTCGTTGGCCTCGCGGGTGGCGTCCTGGAAGGAAAGCTGGATGTGGTCCAGACCGGCGTCCTTGAGGGCCGCGAGGCGCGCTTCGGTGAGGCCCACGCCGGAGGTGATGAGGTTGGTGTAGAAGCCCAGGCGGCGGGCTTCGGCGACGAGGATCTCGATGTCGTCCCGCAGCAGGGGCTCGCCGCCGGAGAGGCCGAACTGGGCGGCGCCGAGGGCGCGGGCCTGGCGGATCACGTGCAGCCAGTCGTCGGTGGAGAGCTCCGGCCCGGCCTGGGCGAAATCCACCGGGTTGTAGCAGAAGGGGCAGTGCAGCGGGCAGCGGTAGGTGACCTCGGCGAGCAGCCACAGGGGGCCGGGGCGCGGCGGGATGAGGAGCGCTTCCATCGCGGGGCTTTCAGGTCGGGGTCCAGTCGATCCAGCTGCGCTCTTCGGCGAGGCGCAGGAAGGCCTCCACGTCGGCGGTGAGGCTGCTGGCCTGGAAAGCGGCCTCCAGCTCGGCGACGATCTCGGCGACGCTGCGGGTGCCATCGCAGCGGGCGAGGATCTCGCCGGCGCTGCGGTTGAGCTTGACCATGCCTTCCGGGTAGAGCAGGACGTGGGCCTGCTGGGCGGGTTCCCACTGGAAGCGGAACAGGCGGCCGATGCGCGGATGGCTGGATGGGGCGGGCGTGGAATGCATGGCGGGGGCTTTCCGTGGGTTCAGGCCGGGCGGCCGCCGGCGAGGCCGTAGTGCTGGGCCATGGCGTCGTTCATGGTCCACAGGATGTCGAGCTTGAACTTGAGGATGTCCAGGGCGCGTTGCTGGGCGGCGCGGGTGTCGAAGTAGGCGAGGGTGATGGCGAGGCCCTGTTCCACGTCGCGGCGGGCCTGGGTGACCCGGTTGCGGAAGTACTGCAGCCCGTCGGATTCGATCCACGGGTAATGCTCGGGCCAGTTGGCCAGGCGCTGCTTGTGGATGGTGGGGGCGAAGAGCTCGGTGAGGGAGGCGCACACGGCTTCCTGCCAGGGTCGCTGGCGGCAGAAGTTGAGGTAGGCGTCGCAGGCGAAGCGCACGGCGGGGAGGACGTGGCGCAGGTCGGTGATCTCGTCCCGGGCGAGGCCGACGGCCTGGCCCAGGCGCAGCCAGGCCTCGATACCGCCGGCGTCGTCGCCGTGGCCGTCGTGGTCGTGGATGCGCTGGATCCATTCGCGGCGGACCCCCCGGTCCGGGCAGTTGGCGAGGATCGCGGCGTCCTTCTGGGGAATGATGATCTGGTAGTAGAAGCGGTTGGCCACCCAGCCACGGATCTGCTCCGGGCGCGCTCCACCCGTGTTGAGCAGGACGTTGAAGGGGTGGTGGATGTGGTAGGCCGCGCCCTTGTCGCGCAGCTGCGCTTCGAATTCGGCAGGCGTCCAGGGGGCGGGCTTCACGGGGGTGTTCACAGGGCGATCTCCATGCCGTCGCAGGCCACTTCGATGCCGGCGGCGGTGAGGGTGGCCCGCTCCGGCGAGTCTTCGTCGAGGATCGGGTTGGTGTTGTTGATGTGGATGAGGACGCGCCGGACGTGGCGCGGCAGGCGGGCGAGCTGTTCGATCATGCCGCCGGGGCCGCTCTGGGCCAGGTGGCCGATGTCGCGGGCGCGCTTGGTCGACAGGCCCAGGCGGATCATCTCGTCGTCGGTCCAGAAGGTGCCGTCCACCAGCACGCAGTCGGCGCCGGCCATGGCGTCGAAGACGGCGTCGTCCACCTCGGCCAGGCCCGGTGCGTAGAACACCCGGCGGCCGCTGGCGGGGTCGCGGATGGTGAGGCCGATGTTGTCGCCGGGCACAGGCTGGCCGCGGTGGGGCGAGTAGGGCGGCGCGGCGGAGAGCAGGGGCATCGCGCGCCACTCCAGTGCCTCGGCGCCCTGGGGCCGGAACACGCGGCCGTCGAGGGGGATGGCGCGGCGGTCGATGCCGCAGTAGTGGTCGAGCAGGTGCAGGATGGGGTTGCCGCGGGTGAGGTCTTCATAGACCGGGTCGGTGGTCCACACCGGCCACGGGCTGCCCTTCTCGCGCAGCATGTAGAGGCCGGTGGTGTGGTCGATCTGGGCGTCCACCAGCACGATGGATTCCACGCCGCAGCCGCGCAGGCCGTCGGTGGGCCAGGTGCCGGCAAAGGCCTGGAACTGCTGGAGGATGTCCGGTGAGGCATTGACCAGGGTCCAGCGGGCGCCGTCGGCGCTCACGGCGATGGACGACTGGGTGCGGCGGCGGGCCGACAGGCTGCCGTCGCGCAGGCCGCGGCAATTGCGGCAGTTGCAGTTCCACTGGGGAAATCCGCCGCCGGCAGCGGCGCCGAGCACATGAACGCGCATGGGTCGAGATTGGCGTGGGTTGGTGAAGGCGGGACGGCCGCCCAGGGGGGCTGAAGCGGCCGATCGCGGCGCCAGGGCGTTACTTGGCGGCGATGTACATCGTGATTTCGAAGCCGAAACGCAGGTCGCAGGCGTGCGGGGTGGTCCAGGTCATGACGTGTCTCCTCTTGAGGGGTGGATGAAACGGCCGGCGCTTGCCGATCCGTGGAGCGTAGTGTGGGGACGGCCCGCGCGGCCCGCCTCACGAAAATCATGAATTTGCGGCGGTGGGCTGGCGGTGTCCGGCGAGGGTGGCGACACTGGCAGGGTGCGGCCGGTGCGCCGCGGTTCCGTCGATCCCTCTCCATGTCCCCGTCACCCGCCTGTGCCGTGCCTGCGGCGTTTTATCTGGACGTCTCCGACGGCCATCGTCTCTTCGTGGCGACTGCCGGTGCGCCCGGCGGCGAGCCGGTGCTGGTGCTCCACGGCGGCCCCGGCAGCGGCTGTTCGCCGCGCCTGGCGGAGCTCTACGATCCCGCCCGCCACTGGCTGGTGATGCCCGACCAGCGCGGCGCCGGCCGCTCCGCGCCGGCAGGCGCCTGCCATGCCAACACGACCGCCCACCTTATCGCCGACCTGGAGCGCCTGCGCCGCCACCTGGGCATCGCCCGCTGGCGGGTGACGGGCGGATCCTGGGGCGCGACCCTCGCGCTGCTCTACGCCGCGGCCCATCCCGCGGCGGTCAGCGGTGTCGTTGCGCGCAGCGTCTTCCTGCCGGGTGCCGGCAACGTGGCGGCTTTCTTCGCCGCCGGGGGCGACGTTCCGGCCGAGCGGGTCGCCCTGGCCGACGCGGCCGGCTGCCCGGCCGGTGGCGATGTGCTGGCCGCGCTGGCCCGACGTCTGGACGATCCCGAGCCGGCCCGCGCCGTGCGCGCGGCCGTGGCCTGGGCGGCCTACGAACGCGCCCTGGCGGAACCCGAGGCGCCGCCGCAGGCCGACCTGGACGCCGCTGCGGCGGAGTGCCTGGTGCGCAAGTACCGGGTGCAGGCCCACTACCTGCAAGCGGGCGCCTTCGTCACCGAGGCCGGCTTTCTGGATGCCTGTGCGAGCCTGCCCGGAGTGCCGGTGACCCTGATCCACGGCCGCCTCGACCGGGTCTGCCCGCCGGACAACGCCCGTCGCGTGCACGCCCGCATTCCCGGCAGTCGGCTGGTGTGGGTGGATGGCTGCGGGCACGCGGCCTTCCATCCGGGGATGGTGGCGGCGTGGCGGCAGGCGCTGGGGGGCGCGGGCTGAGGGTGCTCGCTAAAGGCGTGCCGTGTCGCGGGGACGGTCGTGCAAGCTGAGCCGCCTTGCGGCAGCGTCGGGAGGGCGTGTCGGCCAGCGCTCCGTCAGACCCGCGCCACGGGCGCATACGGCGCGCTGCGGCGGAACCCCGCGCCGCGCGCGGCGGGGTATTTCGAAGGATTGCGCCGCGCTGCCGGGCCCCGGCACCTTCCACGGCGTGGCGCGGTCGTTAAAATAGTGAACGACGTACAAAAATAAACATGGTAATTTATTGACCTTCGTATCAATTTCAAGCCTTGCCCTCCGCCTGCGGCCGGGCATCGATCACTGAGGTCTGTCATCCATGTCCACGCCCCCCCGTTCCGATCCAGGCCGCCGTGAGCGCAAGCGGCTCCTGCAGCTCGACCATCTCGCCGACACGGCCTGGGCGCTGTTTGACGCGGAAGGTTATGAGGCCGTGACGATGGAGCGCATCGCGGCGGTGGCGGACGTGGCCAAGGGCACGCTGTACAAGCACTTCCCGGTCAAGGAGGCCTTGCTGCGTCATCGTTTCCACCGGGAACTGCGTGAGGGGCTGGAGCGCCTGCAGCCGGTGGTGCTCGCCGAGGCGCCGGGGGCGGCCCGATTGAGGCGTTTCTTCGATCTGAGTGCGCAGTGGAGCGAGCGGCATCGGGAAACGCTCCTGCCCTATGTGCGTTTTCGTCTTGCGGAGCCCTGCCACGGGGACGATTCGCAGCGCAGCGGGCTGGCGCAGGTGTTTACCGGGCTGATCGCGGACGGTCAGGGCGCCGGCGGATTTCGCACCGACATCGGGGCGGAGGTGCTGGCGAATTACCTGGAATTCCTCTATCTGGCGTCGCTGTTGCGCTGGCTGACCGGCGCCACCCCGGTGCTGCAGGCGGAGTTCGAGCGGATGCTGGCGGTCTTCCTGGGCGGGCTGGAGGTGCGTTCATGAACGGCGCCTTGCTGAATCCCGAGGAGGTGCGGGTGACCGACGCCACGGTGACCGGCGGGAAGGGCCGGCAACTGGCCCAACTGCGCCACTTCGGTCTGCCGGTGCCGGATTTCGCGGTGCTGCCCGCAGCCTGGAGCGAGGGCCGCGGCGAGGCCTTCCCTGCTGCGCTGGTGACGGCCCTGCACGACGGTCTGGCGGCGCGCGGCTGGCTGGAGCAGCCCCTGGCGGTGCGTTCGTCGGCCGTCGGCGAGGACTCCGCGGCGGCGTCCTTCGCCGGGATCTACACATCCTGCCTGAACGTGCAGGGGCTCGACGGGGTGGTCGCGGCGGTGCAGACGGTGTGGGCGTCCCTGGACAGCGACACCGCGCGGGCCTATCGCGCGCGCATGGGGCACGCGGGGCCCGCGCGCATGGGAGTGATCGTGATGCCCCTGCTGGCGGCCGAGGCGTCGGGCATCGGCTTTACCTGCGATCCACTGACGGGGCGCGAGGACCGCCTCGTGATCCACGCCAACCGGGGCCTGGGCGAGACCCTGGTGGGGGGCGAGACGGCCGGCGACGAGTATGTGTTTGCCGAGGACGTGGAGGACGCCTGGCGGCTGATCGAGTGCCGGCCGGGTCCCAAGACCTGCATGAGCGTACCGGCCCCAGGAGGCGGCACGCGGCGCGTGGCGCTGCCGGATGCGGCGGCGGCGCCCCTCTTTGACACGGAGCGGGCCGAGGCGCTGGCGGCGCTGCTGCGGGACGCGGCGGTGGCGATGGATTTCGTGGCGCCCTTCTACGATCTGGAATGGGTGTGGGACGGGGCCCGCTTCTGGCTCACCCAGGCCCGCCCGGTGACGCGCCGGCCACGTCACGCGTATGGCCCGCTGCAGGCCCAGCCGGCCATCTGGACCCGCGGCAACACCTGCGAGGTGATGCCCGAGCCGCTCCAGCCGGCGGACTGGAACTTCTCCCGGCGGGGTGTGAACGATCTGCTCGTGCAGGGTTACGTGCTGGCCGGCTTTCCTGTGCTGGCGGGGGCCCAGCGGGCGGGGCTCTTCGAGGGGCGGCTGTACCTGGAGGCGTCGCTGCTCCAGTGGGAAGCCTGGGACGCCATCGGGATGAAGCCGGAGCGCCTGAACGCGTTGATGGGCGGCCATCAGCCGGCCATCGACGTGACGCCGCCCGGCGGGCGCGAGCGCCTGCGCCGCGCCCTCACGACCCTGCGCTACCTGGTGCGGGCGCCGGCCCTGCGGCGCCGCGGCGAGGCGGAGATCGCAGCCATGCATGCCCTTGCGCGGCAGGTCCGTCAGGGACCGCCGCCGCGGGACCGGGACGCCCTGCGGCGGCTGCTGTACACCGTGTCGCGGCCCGGGCGGACGTCCATCGGCGCCTTCTTCCTGCAAGGATCCGGCGGTGCCAGCCTGTCCTTCCTGGTGGAGCGCCTGGAACACTTCTTCCCCGGCGAGGGCGAGGCCCTGGGGGCGGCCCTGCTGACCGGGGGGACGCCCAGCGTCACGGCGCAGCAGGGATACGATCTGCTCCGCCTGGCGCGTCTGGCCCGGGCGGCCGGCTTCCCCGCACAGGTGCCGGCGCAGGGCGACTATGCGCGGGCCTTCGCCGAGTTCATGGAGGTCCACGGGCACCGCGGGCACTACGAGACCTACATGCACAGCGCGTCCTGGCGGGAGCGGCCGGAGCGTCTGCTCGAACAGCTGCCGGCCCTCGCCGAGGTGGACGAGGCGGCCCTGCGCGCGCGCCAGCAGGACGCGGCGGCGGCAGCCTGGCAGCGCGTCCGGCGGGAGGTCCCGTTCTGGCATCGGCCCCTGCTCCGCTCCCTGGTGAAGGCGGCCCGCCGGGAATGCAACCAGCGGGAGGCGGCCCGCAGCGGCCTGATCGCCCTGCTGGAGGTGTGTCGAATGGCGTGGCGCCTCGCGGCGGACCTGCTGCGGGCGGACGGGGCGCTGGCAGAGCGGGACGATGTGTTCTTCGTGCTGCCCAGCGAGGCGGAGCGGGCCGTGGATGGCCTTGTTCCACCGGCCGGCCTGCGCGCCCGGGTGGCGGCACGCAAGGCGCTTTACGAAGCGTGGCAGGCGGTGACGCCGCCCGAATACCTGTGCATCGCCCCGGCCGGTGAATGGCTGGCGGCCCCGGCCTGGCCCGCGCCGCCGCACCGGCCGGGCGAAGGCTGGCGGGGCGTGGCCACCGGCACCGGGCGGGCCCGCGGGCGGGCGCGCATCCTGCGCCACCCGTCAGAGGGCAGTCGCCTGCAGGCCGGCGAGATCCTCGTCGCGCCATCCACCGATCCGGGCTGGACGCCCCTGTTCCTCAAGGCCGCCGGGCTGGTGGTGGAGACCGGCGGCTACATGTCCCACGGCGCCATCGTCGCGCGGGAGTTTGCCCTGCCGGCGGTGGTCAATCTGCCGGGCATCCTGGACGGGCTGCAGGACGGGGATGAGGTGGAGGTGGACGGGCGCAGTGGCGAGGTGCGCCTGATCCGCCCCTGAGCAGGGGGAGGCGGTAGCCGGTTCCCGCCGGGAACACGCCCGGCGTCAGCGGTCGAGGATGCAGCGCATCTCCGGGGCGCCATGGCCCCACACCACCGTGGCCTCGCCCTGGTGTTCCCAGAAGCTTTCATTGCGGCCCACGTAGCGGGTGCCGCTGGCGGCGGGCTGCAGGAACATCAGGGACGTCTGGTCTCCGCGCTCGGCGATGAGGGTGGGCGGATCGGTCTGGAAATGGGTGATGAGCACTTCGTCCGCGGGCTGGCCGTTACAGCTGAAACGGAAGGGGCCGCGATGGGCAACGAGCCGGTAGCGGGCCTGCAGTTCGGCGATCCGGGTGACGTAGGCATCGGCCACGCAGGCGCGCCGGTCGTCGGACTTCCAGCAATCGTCGCGTCCCCGGACCCAGCCGCGCTGCTCGGCCTTGAGCACGGGCGGACGTTCGTGCGCTGCGGTGCGGGCGGCCTGGGCATACACCCGCTGCAGGTCGCGGTCGAGGGTGCCCAGGGCTGTGTCGGCGCAGACCAGATCCGGAATGCTGCCCGGCTGCACGCCGCGGCAGGAAAAGGTCGGGCCGGGGCGGGAGGCGTACAGGCGGGCCTGCTCGTCCCGCTGGCGCAGGGCCGCTTCGATGCGTTCGCACCAGGCGCGGCTGCCGCGGGCGGGCAGGTCGTCCCGGCCGCGCAGGCCGAGGCGCCATTCCACCGCGGAGGCCCATTCCGCCGAGCCGCGGTCCGGGCCGTGGCCGCTGCGGTCAAGGGGCTGGCTCTGGCGTTCGATGGCTGCGAGACGCGCCGGCGAACAGGGGGCCGCGTCCTGTGCCGGGGCCAGGGTCGGTCCACACAGGACAGCCAGCGGCAGTAGGGCTGCCAGGCGGAGGACAGGGGCGGGACGGGGCAGGGCCATGGTGTGCTCCAGGATCGGACGCGCCATCTTAAACCGCGATCCGCTCGCCGTGCGCCGGCGCCCCGGGCGACCCGCAGACGAGGGGCCGGGGTGCCGCTCACCGGCCTGCCGCGGCGGGGCTTTGCCCGATGAGCGTGTGGCAGGGCATGTCGGCAGGTCTTCCGAAACGGCGACAGGCGCGCGCGTTCGCCCGGTGAGGCCCTTGCCGGCAGATCCCGGACACGGTTTACTGGTCCCGCGGCAACTCCGATGCCGCCTTCACTCGAGAGGTCCGCCATGCTTCCGTCTTCAAGCATCCCCGTCGCGCTGCCGGCGCACGCCGACCGGCTGGTGTTGCTCTTCCATGGTGTCGGCAGTCAGCCGGCGGCGATGGTGCCGCTGGGCGAGCGGATCGCCCGGGCCCTGCCGGCGGCGGCGGTGGTGGCGGTCGCCGGGCCGCAGCCGTCCGGGACGGCGGGCGGCCGGGAATGGTTCTCGGTGGCAGGCGTGACCGACGCCAACCGGCCGGGCCGCGTCGCCGAGGCTCTGCCGACGCTGCTGGACGCGGTCGCCGAATGGCAGCGGCGGACCGGCGTGGCGGCCGAGGCCACGGTGCTGGTGGGCTTCTCCCAGGGGGCGATCATGGCCCTCGCGACCCTCGCGCGGGCAGACGCGCCGGCCCGTACCGTGGTGGCGATTGCCGGGCGCCTTGCCGAACCGCCCGCACAGGTGGCCCCGGCCACGACCGTGCACGTGCTGCACGGCGAGGCGGACCCCGTGATGCCCATCGGTCTGGCGGAGGCCGCGGTGGCGCGGCTGGCGCAGCTGGGGGCGCGAGTGAGCTTCGACCGTTTTCCCGGGCTCGGGCATGGGATCTCGGAGGCGCTCGCCGCCGGTCTGGTGGCGCGGCTGCTGGGCGATGGTGCGCCGGCCGGCGAGGTCGGTTCCGTGAGTGCGCTGGCAATCCGCCTGGAGGCGGAGCAGGCGATCGTGTCGCGGCCGGCCGCCCAGGGCGGGGAGGAGGTCCGCAGCCTGGCGCTCGGCCCGGCAACGCTGGTGCGTCGCTGCCTGCACCACACGCCACCGACGGCCGGCGAACTGGAGGCGGCCATCGACCTCATCGAGCCGCAGATCATGGCCCTCGGCCTGCATCTGCCTGCGGGCGCCGTCCTGCGTCTGTCGGGCGACTGGCCGGCGGATCTCCAGCGGCCGGCGCCGGGACTGCACCGGGATGCGGTGGAGGGGCTCTTCAGCCGCCTGGCGGCCATCGCCCACGGCCGCCCGGCCGCGAGCGAAGGGCTGCCGGCGGATCCGGCCTACTTCGCCGCGGCGCTGCTACTGCGGGAGCTGCTCCATCATCTGGGCGCGGTGCGCGCGGAGGCGGCCGCCCCCGCGCAGGGCGGGGGCCCTCAGCGCAGCGCGAACACCGTCACGCCGGCCGGGCCGGAGCCCTTGAAGAAGGCCGACACATAGCCCGACACGGCGGCCACATACTGCCGGCCGCCCACGGCGTAGGTCACGATGCCGCCGGCCACTTCACCGCCCGTGTTGAAGCGGTAGAGCACCTTGCCGCTGGTGGCGTCGAGGGCCAGGAAGTCCCGGTTGAAGTCGCCGGTGAAGAGCACGTCGCCAGCGGTGGCGGTGACTGCGGCGAGCATCGGCGTGCCCGAGGCGTAGCGCCAGCGGACCTTGCCCGTGGAGGCGTCGAGGGCGGTGAGCCAGCCGCGGGCCTTGTCGAACGGGTCCATGACGATGCTGCCGCCGTAATAGTGCTCCTCACGTTTGAACTCGGGCGTGGTGGCGGCCTTCTTGAAGGTGGTGCACCAGTCGACGGCGGGCACGAACAGGGTGTTGGTGCGCGGGCTGTAGGCCGATCCGTTCCATTCCTGGCCGCCCAGCAGGCCCGGACAGGAGCGCGTGCCTTCGACCGTGAGCGGGACGTCCACGTTTTCCTGGGTGGTGAAGGCGACCGTGTACAGGACTTCGTGGCTGTCCCGGTCGATCAGGCGGAGCAGGCCATCCTTGCCGCTGGCGGCGATGACGTTGCGGCGCACGCCCTCCACGGTGGTGGAGAACAGGGGCCCGGCGTGGGTCAGGTCCCAGTCACGGATGTCGTGGGGAACGGCCTGGTGGTACCAGAGCATCTTGCCCGACCGCACATCCACCGCAAGCAGGGAGTTCGTGAACAGGTTGTTGCCCGGCCGTGCGTCACCGTAGAAGTCGGGTGCCGGATTGCCAACCGCCACGTAGAGGGTGCCGGCCTTCGCATCCAGCGTGACCGGCGTCCACAGGCTGCCGCCGCCGTACTTGAGCGCCTCGGGATTCGACCAGGTCTCGGCACCCGGCTGGCCCGGATCGGGGATGAAGGGCAGGCGCCAGCGTTCGGTGCCGTCGCTCAGGTTGAATGCGCCGACCCAGCCCTTCTGGCCGAAATCGGCACCGGCAGGACCGTAGATCACCATGTCCTCGAAGATCAGCGGCGGCATGCTGAGGTATTGCTGACCCGTAGAGCTGGCGATCTGGCGGCTCCATGCCAGGCTGCCGTCGCGGGCATTCACGGCGATCAGGTAGCCGTCGGCGGTGCCGCGGATGACCTTGCCGTCCTTGATCGCCACGCCCCGGTTGGTGGGCGACAGTTCGTTGCCCTTCGGTTCCCAGGTGTACTTCCATTTTTCGCGGCAGGTGGCGGCGTCGATCGCGACGATGGAGCGGGCGATGGACAGGTACATCGTGCCGTCGTACACGACCGGGTTGGTCTGGGCCGGGCCGGCGTCGGCCGAACGGTACATGCACACGGCCTGCAGCCGGGCGGCGTTGCTGCGGTTGATCTGGCGCAGCCTGGAATAGCGCTGGCCGCTGTAGTCGTGCGTCGCGTACAGCCAATTGCTGGTATCGTCCGCAGCCGCGTTGAAGTCGGCAGTGGTCGGGCCGTCGGACGCGACGGCGCTGCCGCCCGTGGCGAGGGCCAGGGTCAGGAGGGTGAGGCGCAGGGTGCTGTGCATGATGTTCTCCGCATCGTTCATGGGTCGTCCCGACGGTCGGGCGCCGGGTTTGCTGTTCTGCCCCGGCCCGTCGAGCGCGGCTCGACGGGCGTCAGGGCGGCCGCAGTATGGGAGCACCCTCTATGTAAAACAAGTAGTTACCGCTTGGTAATCAGCACCAGCCGGTGATCTTCAACGAGTCAGGACGCGATGAAACGAGAACATGCCGAGCCCGTTCCGCAGCCCCCCGAAGGCTGCCCGCTGGAGCGCTACCTGCACGTGGTGTCGGGGGCGTGGGTGCCCCGGATCCTGTGGTTCCTGTCGTTCGGTCCGCGACGCTTCGGTGAGCTGCGGCGCGACATCGGAAACATCTCGGCCAAGGTGCTGACCGCCAAGCTGCGCGACCTGGAAGGGGCGGGGCTGGTGGCGCGGACCGAGACCCGGGGCCAGACGCGTCAGGTGGCGTACGCGCTCACCGAACGGGGGCGGATCTTCGAGCCGGTGTTCGACGCGATGGTCGAGGTCTCGCATCGCCTTGCCGAACTGGAGGCACGGGAGGCCGCGTCGAAGGATTGAGGCGGTTTCTGCGGAATCCGGGCGGCCGCCCTTCCGCGCCGCCGGATTACTTCAGCTTGAGCGCGCTGCGCATGTCCGCCGCGGTGAGGACGCCGGAGCGCGTCAGCGAGCCGCCCTGGCCGTCGAACAGGTAGGTGCGCGGAAGCTCGCCGCGCCAGCGGGGATCGAGGGCGTGGGCGAGGGCCTCCGGGGATTCGTCGCCATAGGCGTAGCGCTCGTCACGGGTCAGGCCGGTGCGGGCCAGCAGGGGGGCGCTGTCGGCCGTCGCGGGTTCGGCCTCGACGGTGACGATGCGCAGCTGTGGGTGGCGGCGGGCCAGTTCGGCCAGGGCCGCGAGATTCTTCTTGCAATGCTCGCATTCTGCCGACCACAGGGCGATGGCGGTGGGGCGCGTGTGGCTGCGCGGGTCCGTGAGGCTGCGGGCGGCGTGTCGGTCGAGGGGCTGGAGCTCTGTCGCGGCGTGGCCGGGCAGGGGCGCCGCGGCGATGAAGAGGGCGGCGAGGGCGGCGCGGAGCGCCAGGGTGGCACGGATCATGGCAGCGGGACCACGCGGAAGGCGTCGGCGGTGCGCCAGAAGGCGTAGGCGCGGCCGTCGCGGGTGAGGAGGCGGGGCTGGTCGGAGGCGCCGGCGGTGGCGTCCAGCTCCTGGGGCGGGTCGAAGTGGCGGCCGTCGTCGTCGGAGCGCTGGGCGCGCAGGCGTGTGCGTTCGCCGTCGAATTCCTTCCACAGAAGCACCACGCGACGGCCGAGGACGGCGATGTCGGCGTGGGCGGCGGCGGGGCCGCCGACAGGCCTCTGGCCGTTCACGCCGGCGGACGTCGGGCGGCCGTAAAAGACCCGCCCTTCGCCATCGCGCTGGTTGAACCACACGGCGTGGCGGACGCCGTCGGCAGCGATGGCGAGGGCCGGCCCCTGGTGCGGGCAGGCGTCCACCCGCCAGCGGTCGAAGGTGGCGCGCTGCACGGCCTCGGGCGTGCCGTCGGCCTTCAGGCGGGCGAGGGCGTGGTCGCGCTCGTTGGGGGCGAAGACGTGGCGCCACAGGGCCACGGGTGTGCCGTCCGGGTCGAGGGCGAGGGCGATGCGGCAGCATTCGCAGCTGTGTTCGGCGAGCTTGCGCTCGGGCTGGAAGCTGCGTCCGCCATCGTCGGAGATTGCGCTGTACACGCCGGCGCCGCGCCAGGGTTTCTGGGCGAGGCGGGCGGCTTCCTGGTCGCGCTTGTCGATCCACACCACGGTGACGCGTCCGTCCGGGGCGACGATGAGGTTCTGGAAGCGATGGGTGATCTCGGCCTGGTCACGATGGACCGTGATCGGCGCGTCGAAGGCGCTGCCGTCGCGGGGCAGGCGGGCGAGGCGGATCTCGCCGGTGTAGGGCTTGGGCAGGGGCTTCGTCCAGGTGACGAGGAGCTCGCCGTCCCGGTTGAAGGCGATGCGTGGCTGGCTGTCGCCGTCGGCGGCGATGGACTCGGCTTGCATATTGACGTGCTGCGGGGCGGACCAGGTGGCGCCCAGATCCGGGCTGTGGCGCCAGACGAGGTGGGCGCCATCCTTGGCGACGATATGGAGCTGGCCGTCGGGGCCAAAGGCGGCGGCGGTAGCCAGTTCGATGCGGGCGGGCCGCGCCGCGGGGCCCTGATCGTGGCCTTCGTGGGCCGCGGCCGGAAGAGTCAGGGCAGCCAGCAACGGAAATAGGATCGGCAGGATTTTTTTCATTTCTTGTGCTGAATCAATTTGGATCCGTCAATTTCCGGCGGGTGTCTCTTTATTGCGTGGGGATGTTCTCGCCGGGCCGATCATGGTACCGGCCTATTTGCGGTGCGCGCAATGTCGTGCTCGGGTAGGCGTCGCCATTTTGTTGGATTTTATGCAAAAAAACAGTGTCTTGTAATTGCTAGGTACGCGCCGCGCGGCGCGCTGCGACAATTGGTCGCAGGGCGGTCGCAGATCAATCTCCGGATAATTCTCCGAATTGGGAGGGGAATTGGCCCCGAATAAGAAAATAAGGAATTGATTGTGAAGACACGCCTGCGCCCGCTGCCTGCGGCCCTCATGCTGATGACGCTTCTGCCGGCGGCGCTGTCGGCCCGGGCGGCGGCTGACAGCGTAGAGCTGGCCCCCGTCGTGATCACCGCCAGCCGCAGCGAGACCCGCGTGGAGGAGATGCCCCTGCACACCACGGTGATCGCCCGCGAGGACATCGAGCGCTCGCCGGCCCGCAGTCTGGACCAGCTCCTGCGCAGCGTGCCGGGCATGAACTTCACCGGCGTGCCGGCGAGCCAGTCCGATCCCACCGGCCACCAGACCAGAATGCGCGGCCTGGGCAATGCCAAGGTGCTGGTGCTGCTGGACGGCGTACCGATCCACGATCCTTTCTACATGACCACCCAGTGGTTCAAGGTGCCCCTGTCCAATGTGGAGCGGGTGGAAATCGTGCGCGGCGGCAATTCCAGCCTGTGGGGCAACATGGCGGTGGCCGGCGTGGTGAACATCGTGACCCGCCGCGTCCAGGACGACGCCGGCGAGGTGAGCCTGTCGGCGGGCAGCTACGGCACCTGGAATGTGGCATTGAGCAAGAACGTCGCCGTATCCGAGGCCCTGGGCTTCAATCTGACGGTGGACGACTATCAGTCCAACGGCTACCAGACCACCCCGGCGGAATTCATGTGGCGCTTTCCCCACAAGCAGCCGGTGGCCGTGGAGAACAGGAACGTCCAGCTCACTGCCTACTTCCGTCCGTCCGCCGATCTGAACGGCTGGCTGCGCCTGGGTTACCACATCCAGGACCAGGACATCAGCTACCAGTACGGCAGCAACGTGCAGAAGAGCCCGGACCTGGCGGGGAGCCTGACCCGGCGCTTCGACGACAAGACGCGCCTGACAGCCAGCGCCTGGGCCCAGCAGGTGAAGTTCGAGAAGTACAACGGCAGCACCTGTTATTACCAGGGCGGCACGAGTTGCCTCAACAGCAACAGCGCCACCCTGACGCCGGCCAAGGTCAATGACCAGGTCGTCGAGTTCTACACCCAGTACGGCTCCCAGCGCTATCGCGAGCAGGGCACCTCGGTGGTGTTCAGCCAGGATCTGGCGGGGCGCTTCAGCAGCTACCAGCTCGGCGTGGATTACCGCGCCCTGCGCGCCGAGGACGCCGAGTGGTTCTACACCACGCCGACCAGCCCGACGGCACCTCAGGGTAACCTCAACAGCACCACCTGGGGCAAGGGCCGCCAGACCTTCGCCGGCCTCTTCGGCCAGGGCAAGTTCTTCCCGGTCGATCCGCTGGAGGTGACCCTGTCGGCCCGCTACGACACCTGGCGCATCGACGAGCGTGCCAACCTGCGCACCACGGCCGCGGGCGTGGCGTCCGGTGGCGCGCTGCAGGACGGCTCCAAGAACGCCTTCAACCCGAGCCTGGCCCTGCGCTGGGAGCTGTCCGACGCCCTGTCCCTGCGCAGCGCCGTGTATCGCGCCTTCCGCGCGCCCGGCTTCAACAACCTCACGCGCACCTTTGGCACCGGCACCAGCACCACCATCGCCAACCCGGACCTGGCGCCGGAAACCCTCACCGGCTGGGAGGCGGGCGCGGACTTCCGGCGCGGCCCCTTCAACCTGGGCGCCACCTGGTTCCACTACAACATCAAGAACATGATCGCCACCTACACGGCCACCGCCGCCAGCGCGCCGGCCCAGGTGCAGGTGATCTGCGGCGGGCCGACCCTGCCCGGCTGCGGCGGCTCCGCCAAGTACTACACCAACGACCAGGACGGCCGCGCCTACGGCATCGAGCTGGTGGCCGGCTGGCAGGTGCGTCCCACCCTCAGCGTAGACGCCTCCTACACCCACACCGAGACCTTCCTGACCCGCCACGGCAGCATCGTCACCGATCCCCTCAACGTCCAACTGGTCGCCACCCCGCGGGACGTGGCCGCTGTAGGCACCACCTGGCAGCCCGTCGAGCGTCTCAGCACCTACACCGAGCTGCGCTACATCGGCAGCATGTACCTGGATACCACCAGCAATGGCGCCACGGCACGCCTCCAGCAGGGCGCCATTCCCCTCGTCAATGCCAGCGTCCGTTACGCCTGGGACCGGCGTACCGACCTGTTCGTGAGCCTGGTCAATCTCCTCGACCGGGAATATTCCGAGAACGCCTACACCATCAATCAGCCCTACAACCGCACGCTCTCGATGCCGCGCACGGCCACCGCGGGAGTAACCCTGCGCTTCTGAACCGCGCGCCGGCACGGCTTGGACGGCACGTCGGGCGGCACTTGACGCCGGTCAATGAGGCGCCCGCCGGCGCTTGGCTAGGATGCACCCTGCCAAACGGCATGACTCCGCATTCCCCAACCGAGAGAACTTCCATGACCGCAATCCGTATTCTCCCCGTGCTGCTGGTGGCACTGCTTGCTGCCTGCGGCAAGTCCGAAGCCCCCAAGACCGAAGCGCCGCCGCCGGCACCCGCTGCTGCCGCCCCGGCGCCCCAGGCTGCGGCCCCGGCCGCCGACACCGCCGATGGCGGCAAGGGCGCCGAACTCTTCAAAAAGACCTGCGCCATGTGCCACCAGACCGGTGTGGCGGGCGCCCCCAAGCTGGGCGACAAGGCCGACTGGGGCCCGCGCATTGCCCAGGGCAAGGACACCCTCTACAAGCACGCCATCGAAGGCTTCAACGGCAACAAGGGCGCCATGCCGGCCAAGGGCGGCAACCCGGCCTTCACCGACGACGAGATCAAGACCATCGTGGACTTCATGGTGTCCAAGGCCGAATAGGCGCGGCGTCACTGTTCACCTCGGCGCAGACCCCCCTGCGCCAAGACCCGGTCAGTGATGGCCGGGTTTTTTTATGCCCCGCGCGGACGTCATGCCTCCAGCGTCGGCCCGTGTGCGTAGACTGTCTGTCCGCACCGGCATTTTTAAGGGAGACCTTGCCATGGACCCCATCGCCCGGACTGCCTTCTACTGCTGTGGTGTGCGTGCCGCCGACGCGGCGTCGCCCCGCCCGATTTGCGGTGACCACCTGGCCGCCCGCTTCATGGACGATGAGGCCCGCGCGGTATTTGCCCGTTTCGCCCGTTTCCGGGGCCCGAACCTCTCGAACGCCGCGCGGCACCGGCTGGTGGATGATTTTCTGCGTGCGCACCTCGCCCGGCATCCCGATGGGCTGATCGTGCTCCTCGGAGCGGGCTTCGACACCCGCGCCTTCCGTCTGCCAGGCGGACGCTGGGTGGAACTGGACCAGCCCGCGCTGCTGGCCCGCAAGGAACACGCGCTGCCGGCCGACACCGCGCCGTCGCCGCTGCAGCGCGTCGGCATCGATTTCGCCACGCAGGATCTGGCCGGGGTTCTGGCCCCCTGGGCCGGCCATGAAACGGCCGTCGTGGTGCTGGAAGGCGTCAGCATGTACCTCACGGATGCGGCCTTCGCCGCCACGGCGCGGGCCCTGCACGCCGTGCTGCCAGGACACACGCTGCTCTGTGACCTGATGGATGCCCGTTTCGCGCGGCGCTATGGTGGTGGGCTGCGTCGCGCGATCCGCGCCCTGGGCGGAGATTTCGCGCCGGACCGGGCGGATCCGGCGGCCTTCGTGGAATCCCTCGGTTATGCCTCCCGCAGCGTCGCCTCCATCCCGGCCCGCGCCGTCGAACATGGCACCCTGGGGATTCCGCGCTGGCTCTTCAATACGCTGCTGCGGTCCCTGCGGGATGGCTACCGTCTGCACGGCTTCGAGGCGCGGCGCAGCCCGGCCTCACCTTCAGCGTGAGTCGTCGGGCGTCGGTCGGCTGCCGCACAGGCGATTGACCGCCCGCAGCGGGGAGAGGGGCTGCTCTGCGTCGTCTGCGCCGGCGTCCGACGCGCCGTCCTCGTTGCGGATGCCACTCTCCGCATCGCTCCAGCCCCGTACCGCCTGCACGCCGGGGAGCAATTCGGCGCTGTCCAGGCCGGCGGCGCGGAGGTCCTGCTCGCACACGTAGACGGTGCCGCCGCGCCGCTGGATGTCGGCCACGGCGGTTGCCATGTCCGGCCCGGCGCCGCGGCGGGCGAGGGCGCCGACCGCGCCGTCGAGGGCCAGCAGCCAGAACGGCCGGAAGCTGCCGGGCGGATGTTCCTGGCGGGCCTGGGCGAGGGCCTCGGACAGGGTGAAGCCGTCGCCGGCCACGTAGCCTCCGCCGTTGACGACGGCTGCCGTGGCGCTCAGGGCGACGACGCTCAGGAGCAGGACAAGGGTGCGCTGGGGCTTCATCGTGTAGCGGGTCTCCGGGGGTCAGGCCTTGCCACGGGCGGCGAGGTGCTCGGCGATCAGCTCGGCCTGGAAGCGGCTCAGGGTGTCCGGATCGGTGAAGATGGTCTGGGTGTTGTTCTGGGCCTTGTAGCCGGGCCCGCCGGCATGGCCCTGAACCACGAAGGTGCCTTCGCCGGATGCGGACCAGTTGGTGGAGCCTTCGCCGCCGACCCGGCCGTCGGCCACGAAGCCCTTGGTGTGGCTGATCTGGTGGGTGGCCGATTCGCCGATCACGAAGTAGGTGTTGAAGGCGTGGGGGTTCTTCGCAGCGTCGGAATCGAGCAGGCGCTTTTCGTGGACGCCGCCGGCCTGGCTCTTGTCGAGGGTGATCATCATCACGACGGACGGATCGTTGGCGAGCTGCATGAGGATGTCGTTCAGCTCCTCGTCATCGAAGCCGAACATGTTCATGTACAGGGAGACGCTGACCCGCGAGAGGATGTGCTTGAGGATCTCGTGCACGTCGTCGCGGCCCACGTAGAAGAGGTGGAAGTCCTTGCTGGCGTTTGTAGCGTAGGATTTTTCCTGGGTGTATTGCTCCAGATCGAGCAGGTCGAAGCGCTGCAGGGTCTTGGTGGGATCGGCGATGACGTTGCTGGCGCTGACGGTGGTGGCGGGCATGGGACACATCCTTTCCGGGACGGGGAGGGCCGGCACGCGCGCTGGAACACCGGGACGCGGGCGCCACCTTCACGCTAGCACGCGGGCTGCGCGAAATCGGCCCCGGACCGTGCCCGATCGGGACTGTTGTGTTGCTGAATGTTAGTGGGCGTGATGCACCTGCCGCCGGGCCTGGCGGCGATACGGACGGGAAGGGCGGTGTTCAGTGGGCGTGCCCGCCGGCGAGGTGGTGGACGACTTCGCGGGTGATCTCCTCGTAGGCCAGGGCACGGCCACCCTGGCTGCGGATGTGGGCGTCAGCGGCCTCGCGGGTGGAGAAGGCGGGCAGGTTGGCGTCGTTCATGGGGCCGCGGGCACGCGAGCCGGCGACGAAGACGGCCTTTCGGGCGTCCACCCAGGCCTTGCTGGCGTAATCCGAGACCCACACGGCGCCCACGTCGGCGGCACTGTGGCGGCGGTCAAAGGCGGGCATGTTGTGCAGGAAGCGGAAGAGCTCGGCGGGGGAGTCGAACTGGGCGGCGCTCTGGTCGTTGAAGACGATCTGGGCCTTCCACTGGGGATACTGGGCCGGGTACATGCCGCACACGGCGCAGCGGGCGTTGCGCGGGACGGGCTGGGGCGCCGGATCGGCGGCCGACGCCGGGAGGATGGCCAAAAAGGCGGCAATGCCCAGGGCGGCGAAGGGCGAGCGGATCATGGGGCAGTTCCGGGCGGGGCGCCCAGCAGCGGATCTTCGAGCAGGGCGTCCACCACGCGGACGAGGTTGTCGAAGGGATCGGCGCCGCAGACGGTGAGCGGATCGGCACGCAGGCGGCCGTCGGCGCCGTGGACATGATGGGGAAAGGTGGCGAGTTCGGGATGGACGGGGGCGGTGTCGATGCGCAGCTCGGCGTCGCCCCAGACCCAGGCGATGGCATAGGCGTCGGGCGCGGCGATGCGGGCTTCGAGGATCACGCCGTTGTCGAGGCGCAGGAGCAGGGCGTCGAGCTTGAGTTCGACGGGGGCGTCGAAGCGCGTGCCGAAGCGTTCGTCGAGGCGGGCGGCGAGGTCGGGGTGGAGGCTCATGGCGGAGTTTTCAGCGTTGGCTGTCGGCCAGCAGGGTGGCCAGATCGCTTCGCACCTGGGCGTGCAGGTCGGCGAGGATGCGGGCGGAGAGGATGTCGTCGTAGGCCGGGTGTTCCGGCAGCTCGCCGCGGCGCAGGCAGGCGAGGGCCTGGTCGGCATCGCCGGCGCCGAGGCGGGCAAGGACTTCGTCGCGGGCGCCGCGCAGTGCGTAGAGGAGGCGGGCGCGCTGCTCCACGTCCAGGGCGAGTTCCGGGGGCAGGTTGGCGTAGAAGGGTTCCATGGTCGGTCTCGGGCAGGGCTCACATCTTCTGGTCGTGCAGGGCGCCGCCGTCCAGGCGGGCCATGTCGGGGGTGATGGCGGCGAAGGGATGGACCTGGCCGCCCTGGGCTTCGGCGAACTTCCGCGCGCCGGCCTCGCTGCCGAAGGAGGGGATCGTCGGGCCCATGGCGCCGCGCTTGCCGCTGCCGACCACGTAGTAGGCCGTGCGGGCGTCGATCCAGGCGCCCTGGGGCGCGTCCCAACGCGTCTTGTCCAGGTCCTGCACGAACACGGCGCGCACCTTGCGGGCCTGCTCGGGCTTGAGGTAGATCGCGAACATCTCGGTGGTGTCGCAGAAAAATTCCGGCTCGGGCTGGCCGTCGTAATGAATCTGGGCCTTGGGGCCGGGGTAGTCGGCGAGGAGCATGCCGTCCAGGGCGCAATAGGTGTCGCGGGTGATCTCGACGGGTGTGGCGCCGCCGCTGCGGGCGGCATCGCCGCAGGCGGCAAGGAGGACACAGGCGCCGAGACCGGCAGCGAGGCCGAGGCGACGCAGGGGGCGGGGAATGTTCATCGCTGGAATCTCCACAGGGCAAGGGCGAGGGGCGCGACGATCCAGGCGAACATCACGCTCCCCAGCACGGCCGGATGGCTGAGGGCTTCGGGAAAGACGGTGGCGAGGCCGTAGAGGGTGCGCACCTCGTCCAGGCTGAAGACGTTGAGGACGCGGAAGACGTCGGCCGGGTTGAGCAGCAGGAGGTAGGGGAAGATGCTGCCGCCGTAGTCGCCGGCGGTGACCACCAAGGCGCCCAGGAGGAGCAGGTCGAACACCAGCACGAAGAAGAACCAGGTGCCGATGGCGAGCCCGGAGGCGCGGGTGCGGTCGGCCGCGAAGACGGAGAGCATCACCGCCAGGCTGAGGAAGGCGAAGCCGAGCAGGATGGCGGAGAGCATGAAGCCGCCGTAGTGGAACAGGGCGTTGAGATCGAGCTGCGGCGACAGGATCAGGCCCACCGCGCCGAAGCCGGCCACGGTGGAGAAGGCCAGGGCGGCGGCGAGTCCGGCGTATTTGCCGAGGAGCAGTTCGAGGCGGGTGATGGGCAGGGTCAGGAGCAGGTCGAGGGAGCCCCGTTCCCGTTCGCCGACGATGGCGTCGAAGCCGAGGATGAGGGCGATCAGCGGGATCAGGTAGATCACCAGGCTCACCAGGGAGGCGATGGTGACGTCGATGGAGCGGAAGCCCACGGCGCCCTGCTGGGCGGCGCCGAAGTAGGCGATGACCAGGGCGAAGACGGTGAACACGAGGGCCACCGCGAGCACCCAGCGGTTGCGGATGCGGTCCCAGAATTCCTTGCCGGCGATGGTGCCGATCTGTCTGAAGTCGATGCTCATGGCGGGGGCGGGAGGCAGGTTACGGAGCGGCGGGCGTTCATTGGCCGCGGTAGCCGAAGAACACGTCTTCGAGGGACGGTTCGCGCACGTGGAGGTCGCGCAGGGTCTCGCCCAGGGTGGCGAGGCGGGCGAGGGCGGGCATCTTGGCTTCGCGGGGCAGGCGGATGTGCAGGCTGTCGTGGGTCTCGTCGAGGCGCTCGACGGGCAGGCCGGCGAGGATGCGGGCGACCTGTTCGCGCAGGCCGGCGCCACCGGCGATCTCCAGGGTGACGGGCAGGTCCATGGCCTCGCGCAGGGCCTGCACGGTGCCGACGGCGCGCACGCGGCCGTCTTCGAGGATGGCGAGGCGATCCACCCGTTCCTGGATCTCGGCCAGGATGTGGGAGGTGAGGATCATGGTCACGCCCTGTTCGCGCAGGTCCTTGAGGATGCGGTAGAACTCGCGGATGGCGGCGGGGTCGAGGCCGGTGGTGGGCTCGTCGAGGAAGAGCAGGCGTGGCGTGCCGAGCAGGGCCTGGGCGAAGCCGAGACGCTGGCGCATGCCCTTGGAGTACTCGCGGACGCGCCGCCCGGCGGCGGGGGCGAGGCCGACGGTGTCGAGCAGCGGTGCGCAGTCGCGGCGCGGCACGGCCTTCAGGTCGGCGAAGAAATGCAGGGTCTCAAGGCCGGTGAGGTTGTCGTAGAGGACGACGTTCTCGGGCAGGTAGCCGATGCGCCGGCGGGTGTCGCGGAAGTCCGGGCCGTTCACCGGGCGGCCGTCGATGAGGATCTCCCCGGCGGTGACGGGGAGCAGACCCAGCATCATCTTGAAGAGGGTGCTCTTGCCGGCACCGTTGTGGCCGATGAGCCCGAACAGCTCGCCCGCCTGCACGGCGAGGTCGACGCCCTGGACGGCCTGCACGGTGCCGAAGTGCCGGGTGACGCCGCGGGTTTCAACGATAGTGCTTGCCAAGCCAGTGTCTCCAGTCGGGGTGGTCGGGGCGCATGCGCGGGTGGGGGTCAACGATGCTGGGCGCGCGCAGCAGCGGGAACTGCTGGGCGATCAGGCGCAGGGTCTGGATCGCCGGGCTGGCGAGGAGCAGCTTGACAAGGGGGTGACGCCAGGACAGGCGGTCCACCAGGTCGTTGGCCTCGTAGGGCACGTCGCCGAAGCCGTCGCCATTGCGGTCCCAGCCCACGTAGTTGCTCCAGTGGTTGCCGTCCTTCGCGCCCCAGGTCTCGTCCCGGGCGGCTACGTACTTGACCTGTTCCCGGTTGGAGATGAAGTCGTTGCGCTCGACGATGTTGCGCACCGAGCCGGCCCACAGATGCACGCCGACCTGGTTGTCCACCACCAGGTTGCCCCGCAGGGTGTTGTATTCGGCGTCGTAGATGAAGAAACCGCGGGCGTTGCCGGCGACCACGTTGTTCTCGACGATGGCGTCCTGGATGGTGCGCAGCATGATGCCGTGGTCGGAATTGCCCCAGGCGCGGTTGTTGCGCACGATCTGGTCGCGCACCTCCATCAGCGCCAGGCCGCCGCGGTTGAAGTAGGTGTCGTTGTCCTCCCACAGGTTGTGGTAGGAGTTCATGTAGTGGGTGCCGTAGCGGCTGTGGTGCATGCGGTTGCCGCGGAAGACCGCCCGGTGGGAGACATCCACGTAGATGGCGTCGCGCACGAAGCTGATGTTGTTGGCCAGGATCTGCGCGCCGGTGGTGTTGTAGAGCTGGATGCCGTTGCCGCGCTGGGACGAATCCAGGTCGCGCTTGCCGGTAATGAGGTTGTGCTCGATCACCACGTCGTTGGCCTTTTCGATCCACAGGCCGAAGAGGGTGTAGCTGAAGTCGCAGTGGCTCACCCGCGCCCGGTGCGCACCGGGCTGGATGTAGATGCCGGCGTTCTGCTCGCCCAGGTCGGCACCGGAGTCGGTGACGATGAAGCCGTCGACGCGCACGTCCGGCGCGGCGATCCGCAGCGTGTCGCCGCGCAGGCCGCCGGACACCGTGGGACGGCCTTCGCCGAGGAGGTTCAAGGGCTTGTCGATGCGCAGGTTCTCCACATAGCGGCCGCGGGCCACGCGCACCGTGTCGCCGGGGGCGGCGCGCTGGATCGCCGCCTGGATGGAGTCGCCCGGCTGCACGCGCCAGTCGGCGGCGTGGGCCGACGGGGCGCCGGGGCCGCTCAATGCCGTCAATACAGTGGCCGCGCAGGCGGCGGCATGACGAACGTGGCGGAAGAATGGGGCGAACATGCAGGCGTGGGGCGTGATGGACAACCCAGTATGGGCTGTTTCCGGAGGGCCCTGCCTTGATGTGGATGAACTTTGAACTGAAGCAGGCCCGATTGTTGCAGTGCAATGAAAAAATAGTCGTTGCAAGGTCGCAAAAACCCGTGCAGAGTGCTGCCCCAGCGAGCTTCAGGATGTGACGTTGTTGTACGGTAGTTTGCAGGATTTGCGGCACCTCCATCACCGGCTGTCTTGAGTTTCGCGGTTCAACATTTTTTTCGAGGTTCAAGACATGGCTACCGGTATTGTCAAGTGGTTCAACGACGCCAAGGGTTTCGGTTTCATCACGCCCGATGGCGGCGGTGAAGATCTGTTCGCGCATTTCTCCGCCATCCAGGCGAAGGGCTTCAAGACCCTGAAGGAAGGCCAGCGCGTCGAGTTCGACGTGGCGACCGGCCCCAAGGGTCTGCAGGCTGCGAACATCCGCCCGGCTGACTGAGCGCTGCCCCCGGCCTGAGCCGGGCGGCGTCCGTGACGGGCTAGGGCCCTGCGGACACACGAAATCCCCACCCGGCATTGCCGCCCGGTGGGGATTTCGTTTTTTGGCCTACGGTCGAGGCCCTGTATTCATATGAAGATATGAATAAAAGACCACGTCCCGGGTTATCTGAATCGGATATATAGTGCAGCCGCGAAAATGTGGACTGCGCCATGCCATCGGAATCCAGCGTTCCTTGCGTCGGCGGGTTTGTGAAGCCCCTGGATTGACGCAGGGGATGTCAGATTCTTTTGCGGAGGATGCAGGGCATGGTGAAGCTTAAGTTGAGGCGGGTGTGCGCGGCGGTGGGCGCCGGGCTCGGGGGCGTCTGCGCGGCATCGGCCATCGCAGCGGCAGTGCCGGAAACTGTGACGCTGAATGCGGTCGCCGACAGTTATGTCGATGCCAACAGCTACAACAACTACGGCAAGATCGTGTACTTCATGGTGGGGAGCACGAAATCGGCGTATCTCCGCTTTGATCTCAGCAGCCTTGCGGATCGAGACATCCGCAGTGCGACGATGAAGGTTCGGGCACAGAAGCCGTTCTCTGACACCTTCAGCGTGATGCATGCGGTGGACAACGGCTGGAATGAATACTCGCTCGGCTGGTTCAACCGTCCTTACAACGTAGTCTCCGCACAAGGCGCACTCAGTACCGTGGCTACGACCAACGGGGGGTGGGCGACGGTGGATGTGACCAACGCGGTCAGTCTGACCCAGGGACGTCCGCTGACCTTGCAGATCAGCGGGACGAACACGACGCCGCTGTGGTTCGATACGCGGGAGTCCGGCAACACGCCGACCCTGACGGTGACCAGCGTTCCGAAATCCGTGACCCTGACCCCGGTCCAGGACAGCTATGTCGATCCTGCGATGCCGGACACGACATTCGCCGGAGCGCCGTCGATGAAGGCGGATCCCAGCGGCGCCGAGGTGATCATGCGTTTCGATCTCTCGGCGCTGACCGACCGGACCGTGCTGGGGGGAACCCTCCATCTGAAGACCCCTTATGGAGGGCCGCAGGATGTACAGATCTACATGCCGGCCAACGCCGACCTCCAGCCCAACGTCCTGACCTATACCACGCAGCCGACCCTGCTCCCCGATCCGGTGTCGGCGCCGGCTGTGGCCGAGCCCGGGGGCGTGGCGATCGACGTGGGTTCGATCCTCAAGGGCTTGAATGTACGTTCGCCGCTGTCGCTGGTGATCCGGTCGTCAGGTTCCACACTGGGGATTGCGTCAATGGAGACGGCCACGCCTCCGACGCTGGAGGTCCTATACCGAAGCGTGAGCATCACGTCAACGCCACTGTCATCGGTGCCCCTCAAGGTGGGCATCAACATCGAAGCGACCAATTATTACGGCACCGAAGTGCCGGGCATCGACCTGATGAAACAGGGTCACACGTGGTACACGCAGTGTTATCCGTGGCGCGATGCCCTGTGCAGCGCGGGAAAATTCAGCCGTAGCGGTGGTTCTTCGTGGGATACCCTGGAGCAGGATGTCCTGGACCAGGACGCGAGTGGCTGGGTGCGCAGTCTTCCGGCGCCCGGTGACGGCGCTACGACCGGCGTCAATTACACGTCCATCGCCACCCTGATTCCGAGCAGTCTGAGCGATCGTTATCCCGGTGGGCGCTACATCGTTCGCTACGATGGGGAGGGTACGTTCAGCCTGACCAACAGCAAGGCGACCGTGACGCGTAATACCGCGCTGTCCTCGCCCGGGCGGGCGGTCTTCGACATTGTCGGTAATCCGGCGACGGCGGTTGGGTCCGCCATGAATCTCAGTATCACGGCGACGGATCCCAATCGGACCGGCAATTACCTGCGCAATATCCGGATCTTTCCGCCCGGAGGGGTGTGCAGCGACGACGTGACGCGCTATTGCAACGCCCAGACGGGGGTACCGGCGTGTTCCACGGGGGCCATCTGCCAGGATTTCGAGACGGTCTATCCAGCGAAGCCTTTCGACCCGCGTTTCCTGGCAAACATCAAGCGCTTCGACACGCTGCGCTTCATGGGTTACCAGAGCACCAACAATGCGGTGAGCGAAGCGGAGTGGAGCGATCGGACGCGTCCGGACCATTACACGTGGATTCGCACGGGTTATCACCTCAATCCGATCGAGAATGTCGTGGATCTGGGCAACACCCTGCACCGCAACATCTGGGTCAATGTGCCCCATCGCGCCAGCGACGATTACATCTACCAACTGGCGACGGCGGTCAAGAACCGGTTGAGTGGCGACCTGAAGGTCTACGTGGAGTACGGCAACGAGATCTGGAACACGATGTTCTCGGCGGGAAGCTGGGTCGAGCAGCAGGGGCTGGCGGAATGGCCCTACGCACCCGATTCCGCGTACGTGAAACGGCTGCAATGGCAGGGCAAGCGGACGGCCGAGACGTGCGACATCTGGGCCAGCGTGTGGGGCTCCGACAAGAGCCGGGTGATCTGCGTCGCCGGCATCCAGACAGGGAGTGCCTGGGCGGCCGGATACGTACTTGACTGTCCGCTCTATGCTGCCGCACACGGCGGAATCCCGTGCTACCAGCACAATATGAAAGCGGTTGCGGTCGCACCGTATTTCGGCGGCTACATTGGGGATTGGAGTCACAAGGCGGCCGTGGAAAGTTGGACGCTCGATGCCGACGGCGGTCTCGGGCGCCTGTTTGCCGAACTCTTCCAGGGCGGGCAATTCACCGACAGTCCTCCAGGCGGTGCCATCGCTTCGGCGCTGCGGGCGCTCGACACCAGTGTGGGGCTGTCGCGTGACCGGGGTCTGCAGACGGTGTCCTACGAAGGCGGTCAGCATCTCACCGCGGTGGGCGCGTCATTGCAGAGTCCTGCGATCGTCCAGTTGCTGACCCGCGCGAACCGTGATGCCCGGATGGGCGATGCCTACAAAACCTATCTCGCCGGCTGGGTGGGAAGTGGTGCTTCGCTGTTCACGCAGTGGCACAGCGTCGGCAGCTACGGCGTGTGGGGTAACTGGGGGCTGCTGGAGTACCGGGATCAGCCGGGGTCGCCCAAATTCAACGCCGTCCAGACATTTCTGGGGACGGTCGGGCAGTAGGGGGTTGTCCTGCCACCGGTCCGTCAGCTGCGGACAGGTGGCGTGGGGGATTCACGGTGACACGGCGTGCGACGGGCGTTCGTCTCACACGACGAGCAGCCCGGCGGTCTTCAGGCCGATGAACAGGGCGGCGCCGATGAGCAGGTTCTTGAAGCTCACGTAGCAGATCAGATCCATCAGATTGGCGCGGCGGTAGCGCCGTCCCCACCACGGGCCGTCCTTCACGTAGGGCTTGGCATCGTGACGGACGCGCACTTCGAGCACGCTCCAGCCAAACCACCAGCCGATGATGGCTCCGGCGGAAAGGTGCCCCAGGGCCGTGAGGATCCAGGCCACCGTGGCGGCGAGGGCCAGGGTGATGCCGGCGCCGCGCGCCAGGCCGCTGCCACCGCTGCCGCGTCGCCACGGCCACAGATGGTCGATGATCTCGGCGCTCAGGCGGGCTACGCCGCGGGTGTCGCCGTAGGGCGGCTGACGCAGTTCCGTGGGGTCGGCGACGGTCATGGGGTTTCTCCTTGACGGGGGAGCGGTGCAGGGTGAATGGGGATGAAGTAGCCGTCGCTGCCGATGGGCGTGAGGGCCTGGCCGGCCTTGCCGCGGCGCTTGCGTTCCTGGGCCAGGGGCGGGCAGGCGTGGTCGTCGTAGTACAGCACCATGCAATCCAGGCACAGCATGCATTCGCGGGCGTCGATGTTGCCCTTGGGGTCGATGGCGAGGGAGCCGCAGCCCTTGGCGCAGGCCTTGCACTGGGTGCATTCCATCTTCCGCTTGAGTCCGAACCAGCGGAAGGTGGTGGGCATGGCCAGCGCGGCGCCGAGGGGGCACAGGTACTTGCAGAAGGGCCGTTCGACGAAGATCGACAGGCCCAGCAGGCCGCCGGCGAACAGGGTGTAGGGCCAGCTGCGGTTGAGCAGGCCGACCAGGAAGGTGGTTTTGAAGGGTTCCACCTCGGCCAGCTGTTCGGCCAGGCTCATGCTGAAGAAGGACACCGCGAGCAGGCCGAAGAAGAGGCCGTACTTGAGCCATTTGGCCCTGGCATGGAAGGCCGGCGACGGGTGGCGCTGCAGGCGCTTCAGGCCGACCGCGCCGGCGAGCTTGTAGAGCAGCTCGGACAGCGACCCGAAGGGGCACAGCCAGCCGCAGAAGAAGCCCCGCCCCCACAGGAAGGTGGTGGCGATGATGAAGATCCAGAACAGGAAGATCAGCGGATCGGACAGGAACAGCTCCCACTTCCATTGGAACAGCAGGGCATGGAACCAGGTGAGCACCTGGGTGATGGACGGCTGGGCCATGGCGTGAAAGCCGACGAAACCGATGCTGACCACCCAGCCGGTGTACTTGAAGGCATTCACCGGCCACTTGTTGCGATGGGTGGCGCGGCGTACGAGGGCGTCGCGGCGGGCGTAGGCGGTGGCGATGATCGTGAGCAGGGCGACGAAGAGGCCGATGTCGAGGGCTTTGTCCTTCCACACCTTGAGCCAGGTGGGGTCGGGCTTGACCACCAGCGGGCGGCCGCCTTCCAGGTAGCGGGCGTCGAGCCAGTATTCCCGGTCGAAGTTGGCGAAGGTCTTGGCGCCGGTCTCCCGGTCGATCTTGTTACCCAGGAACACCAGCTTCCACGGATAGGCGGCGGAGAAGCCCTTGCCGCGGATGATGAAGATCGCCGATTCGTCGTAGGCCGGCGCACCGGCCGCAGACAGGCCCCACAGGTTGATGTAGTCCAGGTCGCGGAAGGTGAAGGCGTCCTTGTCCTGGCGCACCTGCACCCGGTCGTAGAGGCCGCCGCGGACGAAGCCCGATCCTTTGAAGGAATCCATGCCCGCAGTCTTGATGATGAAGAGCGCGTGCTCGCCGTCCTTGAGGCGGCTCATCAGGCTGGCGTAGCCGTCGGCGCCGAGCAAGGCGCGGCCCAGGGTGGGCTGGTTGAGGTAACCGAACCACAGATCCATGTAAGGCCGGCCGTCGCCCTTGAGGCCCACGTCCTCGGGTTGCACGGTGAGGCGCTGCACGCTGCCGTCGGCCACCAGGTCGGCCCAGGTGGGCGTGGCGGTGGAGGCAGTGAAGCGCGCCGCCGGGCGGATCACCGGCTTGAGGATGCCCACCTGCTGGGCGACGGCGGTGCCGCTGGTCATCATCACCTGGTTCTGGGCGATGACGGTGACGGTGGCGCCGGTGATGGCGTCCAGGCCGATGAGGTTGTCCTCGGGGCGGGATTTGCCGATCTCGATGTTGTCACCGACGAACTTGCCCAGGTACTGGTTGTTGAAGCGCACCAGGGCGGCTTCGGGGATGCCCAGCAGGAGGATGGGTTCGGAGTGCTTGAGGATGCGCACGCCGGTGAAGTGTCCGGTGGTGTCCATGCCCATCAGGGTGATGACGGGCTTGCCGGAATAGGCGGGGATGTCGGTGATGTCGGTGGACAGCATCACGTAGCCGGCGAGCCGGGGCGTGCCGTCCACGTCCTTGTAGCCTTCCACATAGCTGGGCTGGCCCTTGCGCTCGGAGAAGCGGGTGGCGCCGGGCAGCACATCGGTGCAGGGGGCGTAGTCGCACAGGCGCGGCGAGGTGAACAGTTCCGGCGGCAGTTTGACTTCGTAGGTGTCGGCCTGGGCCGCGCCGGCCAGCAGGCAGGCGGCTGCCGTGGCAAGAGCGGCGGCCAGGGTTCGCAGGGAGAACATCGTCGGGGGGCTCCGGCTGGGGAATTTATCAGCCGATTCTGATAATCCGCCGGCGTGGCCGCCTTAAGCTGAGTCAATTTGCCGCAGGCGGCGGGCCGGCGGGCATGCTGCGGGGATGATTCCTCCGCCTGGCCTGGCCACTGCCGAGTCCGTCATCGTCCCCGCAGTATCGCCCGTCGGGCGCGCGGGCTTGACCGATGCCGGATGTGTCGAGGGGCGTCTGAGGCCAGCGTGTGAGGGGCGGGCGTTTCGAGCAGGGCGAGAACACGCACTTTCTGATGCGCCCGGTGAATGTCTTGCGCGGGCCGGCGCATCCTGTTGGCACGGCTGCTCAGTGTCTTCGCCGCGGTGCTCAAGGTCTGAGCGTGCGTGCTCAGGGTCTTGGCCGCGGTGCGCAGTGTCTGAGCGGTCGTGCTCAGGGTCTGAGCAGACGTGCTCAGCGTCTTCGCATGGGTGCGAATCATCTTGGCAGCAGTGCTCAGCGTCTTGGCGGTGCTGCTCAGTGTATTGGCAGGCGGGCGAACACGCTGCGCAGGCGTGCACATCGTCTGCGCAGGGCGGTGAAGGTCTTTCACCGGGGCGTGAAGACGATTCGCATGGGGGCGGATCGTGTCCACAAAAAAGGGGAGACGCGGACGTCTCCCCAAGCTCTCTTCGTCAATCGAGCGGTCGTGGTGTCACTTCTCCACGAACATGCGGGTCCGCATCTCCAGGTGCAGGGCGTGGCAGAAGTGGGTGCAGTAGCACCAGTACACGCCCGGTTTGTCGGCCTTGAAGGTGACGGACTTGGTTTCCTGCGGGTTCACGATGAAGTTGATGTCGTACTTGGGAATCGCGAAGCCGTGGGTGAGGTCTTCCACCTTGTCCAGGTTGGTGAGGATGAGGGTGACCTCGTCGCCCTTCTTCACCTTGAACTCGCGCAGGCTGTAGGCCGGGGCCTGGGAGACCAGGCGCACGGTGACCCTGTTGCCGTTGCGGGTGACACCGGAATCTTTCGGGTCCTTGGTGGCGTTGGGGAAGTCGTCCACGTTGTAGACCTGCCGGGTCTTGATCTTGTCGCGCTTGACGATGATGAAGTCGTGGGGCTCGGGATAGACCGGGTGGTCGGCCAGGAGCTTCATCTTCTCGCCGCGGATGTCGATGAGCTGCTCGTTTTCGGGGTGCAGCGGGCCGACGGGCAGGAAGCGGTCCTTGGAGAACTTGCAGCCCACGCCCAGAAACTGGCCGTCAGCCTCCTTGGTTTCGGACATGGACGCGTTGATGTGGCCGGGTTGGTAATGCACGTCCACGCGATCCACCACGTACTTGGCGTTCTTGTCGCCGGCGTAGAACTTGATGGCCTGGTCGATGTTCCACTTGACCACCTGGGAATCCAGGAAGAGCGTGGTGAAGCCGTTGCCGCGGCCGTCGAAGGCGGTGTGCAGGGGGCCGAGGCCCAGTTCCACTTCGGCGACGATGGCCTTCTTGAGGTCGTCCAGCGTGCCGTCGAAGTAGGCCAGCACCTGGCTCAGCTCAATGACGGTGGCGGTGGGGGACAGCTTGCCGGAGCAGATGAAGTACTTGCCGTCCGGGCTGGCATTGACGCCGTGGGGGTTCTTGGGCACCGGCACGTAGCACGTGAGGGCGGTCTTCGGATCCGGGTTGGCGGCGCGGGTGCCGTCCACCACGGGCACCTTGCTGTCGCCGATGGTGCTGGCCTTGCCGGCCTTGATGGCGGCCTCGATGCGCTCGATGTGGAAGAACACGCAGGCGTCGCGCTCGGCGGACATCATGTCCTCGTAATGGGCGCCGCCTTCGGTGTTGTACTGGTTGGAGGCGGCCAGCTTGCCGTCGAAGGACGAGGCCACCAGGTCCATGTTGCCGTCCACCCGGCACTGCCAGCGCACTTCCATGGTTTCTGCGTCGATGCAGGTGAACAGGCAGTGGTACTTGGTGGCGTCGTCCTCGTCGCGCCCGTCGTTGGGCTGCGGCACGTGGAATTCGTTGCCGCAGAAGACGCGGGTGGTGTGGTTGATGGCCTGATCGACCGGGTCGCGCTTGTCCGGGAAGATGCCGTGGAAGCCCTGGATGTTCGGGATCTCGGTGATCTTGTCGCACTCGAAGGTGTCGCCCTTGATACGCGCCAGGCGACCGTGGATCTTGTCGTTCACCCAGAAGTACTTGCCGTCGTAGGTGCCGTCGGTGTACGAACCGTGTACGTGGTGGGTGTCGCCGGTCTTGTACTTGAGGCTGCCGTCGGCCCTGGTGCCGATGACGGCCTTGGATTCGTTGGTGATGCCCCAGCCGCTCATGCAGTCGATGTTGAAGACCGGCACGCGCTTGATCTCACGGCCGGAGGGCAGACCGAGGATGCGGACTTCGCCGGAGTGACCGCCGGACCACACGCCGTAATAGCTGTCGAGCTGGCCGGGGGCCGGGTGGATGGGCAGCTCACCGCCTTCTGCGGCCTTGGCGGCGGGCGCCGGGGCTGCGGGGGCGGCGGTCGGCGCGGCCTCCTGCTTGCAGGCGGACAGGCCGACGGACAGGCCGGCGCCGGCGAGACCGGCGAGGGCGGCGGTGTTCAGGAATTTGCGGCGGCCCGGTACGAGGTCCTGGTCGTCTTGAGGATGGTGTTCGGTGCTCATCGTTGGTCTCCGTGTGTCCCTTAGCGAACGGGAAGGTCCGGGCCGCGGGTCCGGGCATCCCTGCGACAAGTTGTCGCAGCGGCACTCTAGGGGGGCCGGGGGCGAAAAAAATTGACCGTGGGCAAGAATCGCCCCGCCGCAACAGATTTCCAGTGAGTATTAGAAGCAACTGATATTTCGACGCTTTTTTACCCGCGCAGCGGCGCACCCGGCGCAAAAAAGCCGCCGGCCCGGGTGGGCACGGCGGCAACAGGGAGGTGCCAGAGGGAGATCGGCCAGTCGTTCAGCGCACTGGCACGATGGTGTTGTGGATGCCGTCGTGGGCGATGACGCGGTAGCGGGGCGTGACGCCACCTTCCGCGGGCGGGAGCTGGAAGCGCGGTTCGCGCAGGCCGATGGCGAGGGTCTGCCAGCTCTTGCCGCCGTCCTCGCTGCTCTGCACGCTGTAGCTGACGAGGGGCCCGGCAACGGCCGTCCAGCTCAGGGTGGCGCCTTCGTCCAGGGCCTTGGACTTGAGCACGCTGATCTTGCCGAGCCTGGGCGGCTTGGCGGGGATGTCCCGCTCACCCAGCAGCGTGCCGAAGGCGCTGACGCGGACCTTGGCGGCCGTGGTCGAGAAGGGCACGACGGCGTCGATCAGGCCGGTCTGGTCGGCGCCGGCTTCCACATCGGAGTCGCGCCGGAAGGGCACGGCGTAGGCGGCCAGCACCTTGCCGCGGGCGTCGAGGAACTCGATGCGGGCGTCTTCCGGTCCGACGGGCGTGGCCAGGCCAGTGGGAATGCGGCTCATGGAGACGAGGCGGCCGGTCTGGCGGGTGAGATTGACCGTAGCCACCACCGAGAGCAGGTCGCCGCGCTGCATCGGGATGTCGTCGCCCACGGCGCGGGCGTTGGCAACGGGGGCTGCGGCAACTTCCCGGTAACCGATCACGGGCGTCGGTGGGGTGGCATAGGCGGCTGCAGGCGGTTCGGACGCGGGGGCGGTACTCGTCGCGGGCGAGGCTGTGCCGTCAATGATGGCCGGCGGCCGCGCGTGGCCGGTGACCGGCGCCGCGGCCAGCATGGGCGCGGCACGACGCGGAGCCGCCAGGACGGGCGCTGCCTTAGCACCAGTGATGGGCTCGGGCCGTTCGCCGACCTGGGCCATGGGCGGCAGGGCGGCTGAGGTCTTGAGCGCCTTGGGGGCCGGCGCACCGGCGGGCAGGGCGTTCTCGCCGGTGAGGCGGGCGCGGATGCCGTTGTAGGTGTAGAAGCTGATCCACTGGTTGCGGCAGTAGGTCATGACGTCGAACCACTGGGCGCCGGGCAGGGCCGCCATGGGAATGCCGTTGGCAGTGTCGCCCACGTCCAGGCCGGTCCAGGCGCCGTCGGGGCCGGAAATTGCGCCGTTGGTGAAGGGTTCGTGGCTGTCGTCGGCGGAGTCGCCGCAGCCCGAGCCGGGATGCAGGCGGCCGTAGGTGTGGCCCAGTTCATGACCGGTGTACCAGTCGCCGTAGGAGCCGTCGGTGTCCCAGCCGAAGCTGCCGCTCGGCGTGCCGGTGGGGCCGGAGGCGACGGCGGTGGGGTCGGCGCTGCCAGGGATGCTGGCAGCGCAGCCACGCATGAAGCCGCCCCCATCGGCGACCAGCCCGAAGTAGTGGGTGCGCTTGTCGGTGCCGGCGGCCACGTCATTGGCGCGAAGCGTGGCGAGCTGGGCGTTGGCGTCGTTGCAGCTGAAGGGCCAGGCGGCGCTGGCATTGACGCTCGCGGTGCTCATGGTGAGGGTGGAGACGGGGTAGGCGCGGCCGAGCCAGGAGCGGACCAGGGTGTAGTCCAGGGCGCGGGGGGATTTGACCGTGGCAGGCGTGCCGCTGCTGTAGCGGAGGCCCAGCACGCGGACCCGTAGTGGTGCGGCGGTGGCAAAGCTGACGCCCACCGGGCTGCTGTCGCAGTCCGCGCAGACGAGGGCCGCGCCCGGGGAGACACGCTGGACCGTGATCCGGAACTGGGTGGCACCGGCGCTGCGCAGGGCGGGAGGCACTTCGAAGTTGAGGCTGCTGGCCAGGTTCTCGCGCTTGGCACGCAGGTTGCCAGCCAGTGCCGGGTCGAGGGTGACCGTGTTGAGGGAGGTGATGCTGACCGGTGCGGCGCCCGTACGGGTGGCGGTGAGCACGCCGCGGACGGTGACCGCTGCGCCACCGTTGATGCTCACATAGGCGCGGGCGATGGTGCGTTTGTCGGCGACGAGGCCGACCTCCTGGGCCATGTTCTGCACGCTCTGGGTGATCTCCAGGCCATCGAGGGACAGTTCGCCAGGGCGTGGCAGGGTGGAACGCCAGGTGTGCACGTAGTTGGTGTTGGCGACGGCGTGGATGATGTCGGTCTTGCGGTCGCCGTTGAAGTCGCCGGTGAGCCACACGCCGTTGGGGATGGCGTAGCCGGCCCACGGGGAGAAGGTCTGCACGCGGTAGGTGCCGTCACCGTTGGACAGCCACTGGTGGGCGTAGCTGGTGTTGGCGACAGCGTGGAAGATGTCGGCCTTGCCGTCGCCGTCGAGATCGGCGACACGCCATTCGCCATTGGGGATGCCGTAGCCGGCCCAGGGGCGGAAGCTGCGTACGGTGAAGCCGCCGCTGCCGTTGGACAGCCAGGTGTTCACGTAGTCGGCGCCCGCGACAGCATGGATGAGGTCGGTCTTGCCGTCGCCATTCACGTCGCCGGTCATCCACTGGCCGTTGGGAATGCCATAGCCGGCCCAGGGGCGGAAGGTGCCCATGGTGTAGGTGCCGTCGCCGCGGGACATCCAGGTATGTACGTAATCGGTGTTGGCCACCGCGTGGACGATGTCGGCCTTGCCGTCGCCGTTGAGGTCGGCGGTGAGCCACACGCCATTGGGGATGCCGTAGCCGGCCCAGGGACGGAAGCTCTTGACGGTGAAGGTGCCGTTGCCGTTGGAGAGCCAGGTATTCACATAATCGGCGCCTGCCACAGCGTGGATGAGGTCGGCCTTGCCGTCGCCATTGACGTCGGCAATACGCCATTCTCCGTTGGGAATGCCGTAGCCGGCCCACGGGCGGAAGGTGCCCATGGTGTAAGTGCCGTCGCCGTTGGACATCCAGGTGTGCACGTAATCAGTGTTGGCGACGGCATGGACGATGTCGGCCTTGCCGTCGCCGTTGATGTCACCGGTGAGCCACACGCCGTTGGGGATGCCGTAGCCGGACCAGGGACGGAAGCTCTTGACGGTGTAGCTGCCATTGCCGTTGGACAGCCAGGTGTTCACGTAATCGGCGCCGGCCACCGCGTGGATGATGTCGGCCTTGCCGTCACCGTTTACGTCGGCCGACATCCACTGACCATTGGGAATGGCGTAGCCCGGCCAGGGGGCGAAGGTGCCGACCGCGAACTGGGCGGCCTGCAGGGAGGGGGTGAGTCCGGCAAAACCGGCAAAGGCTCCGGCCAGGGCGAGGGCGAGGCGGGAGCGGTGGCGTCTGTGGCGGCGAGTGTCCATGGCGGTTCCCCTTCTGGAGTAAGGCGGCGGTGGGCCGCACGGTGGGCTCCGGGCGGCTGGCGATCACTTTAGGCTTAGTCGCATTTTGGGTCAGCGTCATATCACCAGGAATCGAGTGACATGCGTCACAAGGGCGTATCCCGGATGGGCCGCGCCCTGACGGGCTTACCAGGACGGGGCGTGCGCATGATCGGAGGCGGTCGGGCGCCGGCCCGCGGGCGCGCTTCGACGGGGACACGTGTCCGATCGGGCTGATGCGACGCGGGCGTTCCGCCGACGCCGGATCAGCCGCGGACCGGAGTGCCGGCGCGCAGCAGCACCAGCAGGGCGCCGTCGCCGCCGTCGTGGGGGCGGGCCTGGCAGAAGGCGAGGATGTCCTCGCGCTGGGCGAGCCAGCCGCGGGAGAGGTGCTTGAGCACCGGGATGCGGCCGGGCGAGCCGTGGCCCTTGCCGTGGATGACGCGCAGGCAGCGCCGGCCGCGCAGCAGGGCGTCGGCGATGAAGCGGGCGAGGGCGGCGCGGGCCTCGTCGCGGGTGAGGCCGTGGAGGTCGAGCTCGCCCTGCACCACCCAGCGTCCGCGGCGCAGGTCGGTGAGGACGCGGCGGGGCAGGCCGCTGCGCAGGTAGGCAGCCTCGTCGCCCATGTCGAGGCGGTCCTCGAAGGTGAGCGGGGTTTCGAGGGCTTCGCGCAGGACTTCGCGTTCGTCCTCTTCCCGCTGCCGGGGATGCGGTGCCGGCAGCGGCCGGTCGAGGTCTGCCCGGTTGCTGCCCTTGAGAGGCGCCACGTCGCCGGCGACGGCGCGGAACAGGGCGGCCGGGTCGTGAAGCGTGTTCAGGTCGACGGGCGCGGGCGCTGCGTCGGTGTGCGGCGGGCTGCCCAGGCGCGTGTCGCGGCGCTGGTCGCTCAGGTCGGCGCGGTTGAAGTCGCGGATCGGGGCGATGTCGCCCAGGGCGGCCCGGAAGACGGCGGCCGGGTCGTTCTCATCCACGCGCGACGGGCGGCGCGGAGTGTCCGGCACGGTGGATTCCGGCGTCTTCGGGCGGGGCAGGGGCGCGGGCCGTGGGCGCGACAGGTCGGCGTAGTCCTCGGCCTTGAGCGGCCGGACGCGGCCGACTTCGCGGCGGAACAGGGCGGCGTCGGTGTCACTTGCCTGCGCCGGCGGGGCTGGCGCAGCCGGACGGCCAGGGACGGACGCGCTGCGGGCGCCACCGGCGGTCTTGAGCGCCTTCAGGGCGTCCAGTCCGATGCGGGGTTTGTCCTTGGCCATGGATGTCGATCGCGAGGGCGAAAGCACAACGGACCGGGCAGGCCGGTCCGTTGTGAAGGGCGCCGGTGCGCGTTCAGCCCGCCAGACCGAGACCGTCCAGGTAACGCTCGGCGTCCAGGGCGGCCATGCAGCCGGTGCCGGCGCTGGTGATGGCCTGGCGATAGACGTGGTCCTGCACGTCGCCCGCCGCGAACACGCCGGGCACGCTGGTGGCGGTGGCATTACCGTTGCGTCCGCCGTGGGTGACGATGTAGCCGCCTTCCATTTCGAGCTGGCCTTCGAAGATGTCGGTATTGGGCTTGTGGCCGATGGCGATGAACACGCCCTTCAGGGCGATGTCCCTGGCGGCGCCGCTGTTGACGTTGCGCACCCGCATGCCGGTGACGCCGCTGGCGTCGCCGAGGACTTCGTCCAGGGTGGAATCCAGTTCGAGGACGATCTTGCCGGCGGCGACCTTTTCGTAAACCTTGTCGATGAGGATGCGCTCGGCCTTGAACTTGTCGCGGCGATGTACGAGGGTGACCTTGCTGGCGATGTTGGCCAGATAGAGGGCCTCTTCGACTGCGGTGTTGCCGCCGCCGATCACGGCGACTTCCTGGTTCTTGTAGAAGAAGCCGTCGCAGGTGGCACAGGCCGACACGCCCTTGCCGGAGAAGGCCTCCTCGGAGGGCAGGCCCAGGTACTTGGCGGTGGCGCCGGTGGCGATGATGAGGGCGTCGCAGGTGTATTCGCCAGCGTCGCCCACCAGACGCATGGGCTTTTCCGCCAGGTAGGTGGTGTGAATGTGGTCGAACACCATCTCGGTGTTGAAGCGCAGGGCGTGCTTCTCGAAGCGGGCCATGAGCTCGGGGCCCTGCACGCCGTCCGCGTCGGCCGGCCAGTTGTCCACTTCGGTGGTGGTCATGAGCTGGCCGCCCTGGGCGATGCCGGTGATCAGCACGGGCTTGAGGTTGGCACGGGCGGCATACACGGCCGCGCTGTAACCGGCCGGACCGGAACCGAGGATGAGGAGCTTGATGTGTCGGGTGGCCATGGCGTGTCTCTCTCTGGTCTGAGCAAAGCCGGGATTATAAGTCGGGATGCCGGGTCGGGAGGCGCCCGCTCGAGCGGAGGCCCGCACCACGTCGAGATCCTGACGCATCGGGCATGGCCATCGACGGATTCAAGTTTGATTTATACTCTGCCGTTAAGGTGTATGACTACTCCATCCGGGTCAGCACACCATTCCTTCATGCATTGGGAGAGGCTCCATGTCCGTTAACAGCACCGTGTCCACCATTGCCCTGCGGACGTTTCCGATCTTTCAGGGGCTTGGCGACGACCGTCTGGCCGGCGTGGCCCGCTGTGCCATGATGCGCCGCGTGCCGCGGGGATCCGCCGTGGTGCACGAGGGGGATCGCACCGACTTCGTCTACTTCGTCCTGACCGGCAGCCTCAAGGTCATGGTGAGCGACGAGGACGGCCGCGAGGTGATCCTCAAGATCCTCGGCCAGGGCGAGATGTTCGGCGAGATGGGCGTGCTGGATGACAGTCCGCGCTCTGCGTCGGTGGTGGCGGTGTCGCCGTCGGATCTGGTGACGATTTCCAAGACCGACTTCAAGCGTCTCATGCAGGAAAACTTCGAGCTCGCCTGGCATGTGATGTGCAACCTGGCCCATCGCCTGCGCGACGCCGATCGGAAGATCGAGAGCCTGGCGCTGATGGACGTGTACGGCCGCGTGGCGCGCCTGCTCCTGGAGATGGCGGAAGAGGTGGATGGCGTCAAGGTCGTGCGCAAGAAAATCTCCAAGCAGGACATCGCCAAGATGATCGGTGCCTCCCGCGAAATGGTCAGCCGGGTGATGAAGGATCTGGGTCTGCGCGGCCTGATCGAGGAGACGGACGGTGGTGTCATCCTGCGGGAGAAGATCTACGATTTGTGAATGCCCCGCAAATCCCTCACCGCGCTGATCGCTCGGCTTGCGGAGGAGGGGGCAACCAGAGACCCTGGTTTATAATCAAGGCGCGGTCGGGTACCGCGCTTTTTGTTTTTTCGACGCTTCCCGCGACCCTTGCCGTCCCATGCTGAACCGCCCCTCGACCCGTCCCGTCCCGCTCCCCGAAAAGATCGCCAGCCTCCTGCAGGAAGCACGCTGGCTGCTGCTGGGCGTGCTCGCGGCGTATCTGGCGATCGTGCTCTTCGGATACGCCAAGAGCGATCCCGGCTGGTCCCATGCGGTGTACGTGGAGCGTGTGAGCAATCCGGGCGGACGCTTCGGCGCCTGGCTGTCGGATCTGCTGCTCTATCTCTTCGGGCTGTCGGCCTGGTGGTGGGTGGCCTTCCTCGGGGTCGGTCTGGCGGTCGGATTCCGTCGTCTGCAACGGGAGCATGGGGCGGACCGGCGTTCGCTCTTCATCGTGCTGGCGGGCTTCCTGGTGGTGCTGGTGGCCAGTAGCGGTCTGGAGTCCATGCGTTTCCATTCCCTGCGGGCCACCTTACCCCTGGAGCCGGGTGGGCTGATCGGCGTGGAATTGGGCAGTGTGGTCGGCATCTATCTCGGATTCACGGGCGGCACGCTGCTCTTGTTGACCCTCATCGCTGCCGGCCTGAGCCTGTTCTCGGGCGTGTCCTGGGTCGAGGCCTCCGAGGCGGTTGGCGGGGCGCTGGAGGCTGCCTGGAACTTCGTGCTGCACGGCGCCCAGACCTGGGAGGATCGCCGCGTCGGCCGCGAAGTGGCGCAGAAGCGCGAGGCCGTCGTGGAGACCAAGCGCAAGAAGGAGGAAGCGGCACCGCCCCCGCCCGTGCGCATCGAACCGGCGGTGGTCGAGGTGCCCCGTTCGGAGCGGGTGGTCAAGGAACGCCAGGCCGCCCTGTTCGTCGAGCTGCCCGGCGGCAGCCTGCCACCCCTGGCGCTGCTGGACGAGCCGGCCGACGATGTGGAGCCGCCCTCCGTCGAGTCGCTGGAATTCACCTCCCGCCTCATCGAACGGAAGCTCGCCGATTTCGGTGTCGAAGTGAAGGTGCTGGCCGCCTATCCGGGGCCGGTGATCACCCGTTTCGAGATCGAGCCGGCGGTCGGCGTGAAGGGCAGCCAGGTGATGAACCTGGTCAAGGATCTAGCCCGCGCCCTGTCCGTGGTGAGCATCCGCGTCGTCGAGACGGTGCCCGGCAAGACCTGCATGGCCCTGGAGCTGCCCAACCCCAAGCGCCAGACCGTGCGCCTGTCGGAGATCCTCGGTTCCAAGGCCTACCACGACATGCATTCGCCCCTCACGGTGGCGCTTGGCAAGGACATCGGCGGCCAGCCCGTGGTGGCCGACATCGCCAAGACACCCCACCTGCTGGTGGCGGGGACGACCGGCTCGGGCAAGTCGGTGGGCATCAACGCGATGATCCTGTCGTTGCTTTACAAGTCCGAGCCGGAGGACGTGCGCCTGATCCTGGTCGATCCGAAGATGCTGGAGCTGTCGATTTACGAAGGCATTCCGCACCTGCTGGCGCCGGTGGTGACCGACATGAAGCACGCCGGCAACGCCCTCAACTGGTGCGTGGCCGAGATGGAGAAGCGCTACAAGCTCATGTCCTCGGTCGGCGTGCGCAATCTGGCGGGCTACAACAAGGCGGTGGCCGAGGCGGTCAAGGCGGGTGCGCCGCTGAAGAACCCCTTCTCCATCACGCCGGAAAGCCCCGAGCCGCTGGAAAAGCTGCCCTACGTGGTGGTCATCATCGACGAACTCGCCGACCTGATGATGGTGGTGGGCAAGAAGATCGAGGAACTCATCGCCCGTCTCGCCCAGAAGGCGCGGGCGGCCGGCATCCACCTCATCCTTGCCACCCAGCGCCCCAGCGTGGACGTGATCACCGGCCTCATCAAGGCCAACATCCCCACGCGGATGGCCTTCCAGGTGTCCAGCAAGATCGACTCCCGCACCATCCTCGACCAGATGGGCGCCGAGGCGCTGCTGGGCATGGGTGACATGCTCTACCTGGCACCCGGCACCGGCCTGCCGACGCGCGTGCACGGCGCCTTCGTGGCCGACCACGAGGTGCACAAGGTGGTGGAATTCCTCAAGAGCACCGGTGCACCGGACTACGTGGAGGGCATTCTGGCGCCTCAGGACGAGGAGGCGGGCGATCTGCTCGGCGGTGGCGAAGGGGGCGAGGGCAGCGAGGCCGATCCCCTCTACGACCAGGCTGTGGAGGTGGTGCTCAAGACGCGCCGGCCGTCCATCTCCCTGGTGCAGCGTCACCTGCGCATCGGCTACAACCGCGCCGCCCGACTCATCGAGCAGATGGAGCGTTCGGGCGTGGTGTCGGCCATGAGCGCCAACGGCAATCGGGACGTGATCGTGCCGCCCCGCGAAGGAGAATGATGATCCGCAAGATGTCCTGCGCCGCCCTCGGGCTGGTCGCGCTGTTGTCTGCCGGGGCGGCCCGTGCCGATGGGCTGGCCCAGCTGAAGCAGTTCATGGAAGGCACCCGCGCGGCGAAGGGCACCTTCACCCAGCAGGTGTTCGCCAAATCCGGCCACAAGCCCCAGCAGGCCGGGGGCACCTTTGCCTTTTCCCGGCCGGGCAAGTTCCGTTGGGTCTATGACAAACCCTATGCCCAGGTGCTGGTCGGCGACGGCCGTACCCTGTGGGCCTTCGATCCGGAGCTGAACCAGGTCACCACCAAGAAGCTGGGTCAGGCCCTGGGCAGCAGCCCGGCGGCCATCCTGGCGGGCGACAATGCGCTGGAGCGCAGCTTCGTGCTCAAGGACGCCGGCGTCGCCGACGGGCTGGAGTGGGTTGAGGCCACGCCCAAGGGCGAGGACAGCAGTTTCGAGCGCATCCGCCTGGGGCTATCTGGTGGGCAGTTGCGGGCCATGCTGTTGTTCGACAACTTTGGCCAGACCACCTCGGTGCAGTTCAGCCAGATCGAGCGCAATCCGGCGCTCGATGCCGCCCTGTTCCACTTCGTTCCCCCCAAGGGGGCCGACGTGGTGGGCGACGGGAGCCCCGCTGGCGCAGCCCGCTAGGCAGCAGGATGGCCGATCTCTTCGATGCCCTCGAGTCGCCGCGGGTGCCGCTGGCGGAGGCGATGCGTCCGCGGACGATTGCCGACGTGGTCGGTCAGGCTCACCTGCTCGGCCCCGGCAAGCCGCTGGCCCTGGCCTTCCAGTCCGGCAAGCCTCATTCGATGATCCTGTGGGGCCCGCCGGGTGTTGGCAAGACCACCCTCGCGCGGCTCATGGCCCAGGCCTTCGACGCGGAGTTTGTTGCCCTGTCGGCGGTGTTCTCGGGGGTCAAGGACATCCGTGAGGCCATCGCCCGGGCCGAGGTGGAGCGCGCCCGCGGCCGGCACACCATTCTCTTTGTGGACGAGGTCCATCGCTTCAACAAGGCCCAGCAGGACGCCTTTCTGCCCTTCGTGGAGCAGGGGCTGGTCACGCTGGTGGGGGCGACGACGGAGAATCCGTCCTTCGAGGTGAATTCGGCGCTGCTGTCACGGGCCGCGGTGTATGTGCTGCAGCCGCTCACGCCCGAGGAACTCGTCGTCCTCTTCGAGCGGGCGCGGGCCCACGCCTGCCCGCAGCTCGCCTTCGAGCCCGACGCCCGCGACCGTCTCGTCGGCTTTGCCGATGGCGATGCGCGGCGTCTGATGAATCTGCTGGAGCAGGTACACACCGCTGCGGATACGGCCGGACAGAACCCGGTCACGCCAGCCTTCGTGGACGAAGCCCTGTCGCGCAACCTGCGGCGGTTCGACAAGGGCGGCGAGGCCTTCTATGACCAGATTTCGGCGCTCCACAAATCCGTGCGGGGCTCCGATCCGGATGCATCCCTCTACTGGCTGTGCCGCATGCTCGATGGTGGGGCGGATCCCCACTATCTGGGACGGCGGCTGGTGCGCATGGCGGTGGAAGATATCGGTCTCGCGGATCCGCGGGCGCTGGAGATCAGCCTGAACGCGTGTGCCACCTACGAGCGCCTGGGCACCCCGGAAGGGGAGCTGGCGCTGGCCGAAGCGGCGGTCTTTCTGGCCTGCGCGGCCAAATCGAACGCGGTGTACAAGGCGTATAATGCAGCCCGCAAGTTCGTGGCGGCCGACGCATCGCGTCCGGTGCCGATGCACCTGCGCAACGCGCCGACACGCCTCATGAAGGATCTCGGCTACGGCAAGGCGTACCGCTATGCCCACGACGAGCCGGACGCCTACGCGGCAGGGGAAAGTTATCTGCCCGACGGCATGGCGAGACCAGACTGGTATGTCCCGACCGGGCGCGGGCTGGAAGCGCAGATTGCGGACAAGCTGGCGCGCCTGCGCGAAAGGGATCGCGCGGCGCAGGATGCGGACAGGCGGGACGAAGTCTAATGGGTGTGCGACACCGGATGCGCCTGGATGAAGCGTGCGCAGGCGGCTCGGAAGCGATTGGCGTTGGCCCGGTCGCCCCGTTCCTCGGCCCGATCCACCAGATCCAGCAAGAACTGGGTGAGCATCAGCGTGCCTTCCGGGGTCTGGACCAGCCCGCAGGCGATCTGGGCGGCGGCGGCTTCGGGAATGTCGTGGTGCTCGGCGATGATCGCGACGTCTTCATCGGTCAAGTCGCAGTAATCCAGACAGTCGCGTATGGATAGCATTGGAGTCTCCTTCGATGGTCGGACGAGGAAGGGTTCCTTCTGCCGGGAGCCTTCTTCAATTGTGACCTCTGAATACACGAATTCAAGAAAAGTTTCACAGCGGGCAGGCTATGAACTTTCCAATTTCCATTGAACGAGCCCGTGGAATGCGTCACGCGCTTTGTGATGCGTCGCAATATAGCGGAAACGTTCGCGGTCTGCCAAGCAATATTTATGCCGAATATGATGTCGGTCGGATTTTCGATTTGAATAGGATTCCCCATGCTTGACGTACAACTGCTGCGCACCCGCCTGGATTTTGTCGCCGAACGCCTTGCGACCCGCGGCCTGCAACTCGATGTGGCGGCCTTCCAGGCGCTCGAAGACGAACGCAAAACGCGCCAGACCCGCACCCAGGAACTCCAGGCACGGCGCAATGCCCTGTCCAAGCAGGTCGGCCAGCTGAAGGGCAAGGGCGAGGACGCCTCCGCGGTGCTGGCCGAGGTGGCGAGCATCGGTGACGAACTCAAGGCCAACGAGATTGCCCTGGCCGAGCTGCTGGAGCGCTTCAACGCCTTCGTCGCCGGGCTGCCCAACCTGCCCCACGAGAGCGTGCCGCCGGGCGGTTCGGAGGCGGACAACGTGGAGGTCAGCCGGTGGGGTGCGATCCCGACCTTCGACTTTGAGGTGCGCGACCACGTGGACCTGGGCGCCCGCCTCGGCGGGCTGGATTTCGAGACGGCGGCCAAGATCTCCGGTGCGCGCTTCACCCTGATGAAGGGCGGTCTGGCCCGCCTGCATCGGGCTCTGGCCCAGTTCATGGTGGACACCCACACCGCCGAGCATGGCTACACCGAGCTCTACGTGCCCTACCTCGTGAATGCGGCCAGCATGTTCGGCACCGGCCAGCTGCCCAAATTCGAGGAAGACCTGTTCCCGGTGCCCCGTGCCGACGGGGGCAAGTTCTACCTGATCCCCACCGCCGAGGTGCCGGTTACCAACATCGTGCGCGACGAACTCCTGTCGGCCGATGCGCTGCCCCTCAAGTTCGTCAGCCACACCCCGTGCTTCCGCTCCGAAGCCGGCAGCTACGGCAAGGACACGCGCGGCATGATCCGCCAGCACCAGTTCGACAAGGTGGAGCTGGTCCGCATCGAGCATCCCGACCAGGCCTGGGCGGCGCTGGAGGAACTCACCGGCCACGCCGAGGCCATCCTGCAGAAGCTGGAACTCTCCTATCGCAAGATCGTGCTGTGTTCCGGCGACATGGGCTTTTCGTCGGCCAAGACCTACGACCTGGAGGTCTGGCTGCCGGCCCAGAACACCTACCGGGAAATCTCCTCCTGCTCCTGCTTCGAGGGCTTCCAGGCACGCCGCATGCAGGCCCGCTTCAAGAACGCCCAAGGCAAGAACGAAGCCGTGGCGACTCTCAACGGCTCCGGCCTGGCGGTGGGGCGCACCCTCGTGGCGGTGCTGGAAAACTACCAGCAGGCGGACGGCTCGGTGCGCATCCCGACGGTGCTGCAGCCCTACATGGGGGGCGTGACCATGCTGGCGCCGATCAACTGATCCGGCAGCGTGATCGAATTCCTTTGTCCTCGGATTTAAATGACAGGTGGGAGTCTTGCGTTGACCCGAAGAGGGGGTGGGCTGATATCGTTTTGACATTCTTTCACAACAAAACGATGAGGCACCCCCATGACGAGCAAATCCTTTCAGACCATTACGGCCGATCTGTCCCGGGCGGTGGACAGCCTGCGTGCCGAGATCCCCGGTACGATGCAGGGCTTCAGCAGCATGGCCCGCGACGCCATGAAGCCCGGTGTCCTGTCCGCGCTCGACAAGGAACTCCTGGCCACCGCCATTGGCGTTGCGGCCCGTTGTGACGGCTGTGTCGGCTTCCATGTCAAGGCGCTGATCCGCCTCGGCGTGACACGCGAACAGCTGATGGAGACCCTTGCGGTCGCCGTGTATATGGGGGGCGGCCCGAGCCTGATGTACGCCGCCGAGGCCGTGCGCGCCTACGACGAATTCATCGATCTGCCGATTCGCCAGGCAGCCTGAGCTGGCGTTCCAGGGATGCTCCGCTCCTCGTATCACGCTGGCGTGATGTCCGGCTCGATGGCGCCCGCCCGTGTTTTGAAGCGCGCGTAAGGCGTCGAGGGGCGTGGCCGCGCTGCCGCAGCACATCCGCCGGACGGCCCCCTTTCGACATTCCCCGCGGTATCGGGACTGACATTCCCGGACGATTCGGTTACAATCGACAGCTTCGAGCGGAAAGGTGCCAGAGTGGTCGAATGGGCCGGACTCGAAATCCGGTGTACAGCTTGCTGTACCGTGGGTTCGAATCCCACCCTTTCCGCCAAGCATCCCGTAAAAACGCGCCTTTCGGCGCGTTTTTTCGTTTCTGCGATCCTGTGGTGTCGGTCGCAGGGCGCGTCCGCGCCTGCGACCGGGTGCCCTGCATGCTTTCAGTGGGTGGCGTACACGCTGTTGCGCCAGCCGCCGCCGCAGGTTTCGGTGCTGTTCGCGATGCATGGCGTATTGCATTCGGCGTCTGCAGCCTTGGTGGGCGGCAACGTGTTGCCCGCGTAGCACTGACCTTGCCATTGCAGGCCGGCGTAGGCGTAGCCTTCCCGTCCGGCGGCGGCGACGCAGGATTCCACGGTAGCGCCGGAGGACATCAGGGCGATCGGCAGGGTCCGGCTGGCGGTATCCACGTAGCAGCCCTTGTAGGCGTTGGCGGGCGGTTTCGGCAAGCTCGGAACACCTGTCGCGTAGACGCTGTTGCGCCACGTGCCGCCGCAGGTCTGACCGGCGCCGGCGGTGCAGGGCATGTTGCACTCGTTGTCCGCCACCTTGGTCTTGCCGAGGCTGTTGCCGCCGTAGCACTGACCACCATATTGCAGGCCGGCGTAGGCCAGATTGCGGGCACGGGCGGCGGCAACGCAGGTGTCGACGTTGGCGATGCTGTTGGCCATCAAGGTGACGGGCAATGCCCGACTGGCATCGTCGGTGTAGCAGCCCTGATAGACCGGCTTGGCGGGCGCGGCGGGTGTGACGCCGGTGGCGTACACGCTGTTGCGCCAGCTTCCGCCGCAGGACTCGGACTTGTCGGCCGAGCAGGGCATCGCGCATTCGCTGTCGGCGACCTTGCGGAGGGCCGGAGCGTTCCCGGCAAAGCAGGTGCCGCCGTACTGCAGGCCCGCGTAGGCGTAGGTGTGGGCCTTGGCTGCCGCCATGCAGCTTTCCACCGTGGCGCCCGCGGCCATGAGCTGCACCGGCAGCGCGCGCACGCCGTCATCCGTGTAGCAGCCCACGTAGGCACCCTGGGTTTGCGGATATGTCTGCAGATTGTCGAACACGCCGTAGATACCCTGGCCGTTCACGCGACCGCGCTGACCGGGCGGGTTGGCGATGGACGAGAAGAGGACGTAGGCGATGTCGGCGCTCGGGCGTTCGACGGTCAGTGTCTGCCACGTGCCCCAGCCGGCTTTGCCGTCGCCGTACCAGTTGGCGTAATACACCTTGGCCAGGAGCTTGCCGCTCGCGTCGAAGGCTTCCAGGAAGGGGCGCCGCTGCAGGCTGGCGTCGTTGCCCAGGTATTCGATGGCTTCCACGCCCCGTGCATCGATGCTGACCTTCTTCTGCGGGGCTGCGAATACGGCCTTGACGGCCCCCTCGTCGGCCGAAAAGGCCGACGAGAAAGCGCCGCCCGTGGCGGGATTCCACAGGGTGACGGTGTTCGAGTTCTGCCACGCAGAGGCGTAGGCGTGACCGCTCTGGCTGGCAACGCTGGAAAGGAGGACGCCGCTGCCGGCGTAGGTTCCATCCACCAGGGTGCCCGACGGGACATCGTCGAAGCCGATGTCCGCCGCCCACGCGGGTGGGCTGCCTGCAAGCGCCGTGAGGACCAGCAGGTGGATCAGGGATTGGCGAGTGTGCATGACATCCTCCGCTTCGATTCGTTGGGGAAAGCGGGCCTGGCCGGGCCATGCGACGCGGCAAGGCCCAAGGGGTGACTGACAGGTTCACGGTCGGCCCGGCCTGCAGGGGTGTCGTTGACCCCGGTCAACCCTCGGTGTGGCGAGCGCTGTTCATGTACCCATTCCGGGTTTCAGGCGCAGCCAGGTTACAGGGCCGGGTCGAGCGGTCGCGCCGGGGCTTCAGGGCGGATGCGCGCGTCATTCCCGGGCGCCGTGCGTGCCTGCGGGCGGCTACGCTCACCGGAAAGTAGCCTTCCGCTTTGCTGGCAGTGCAGCTTGCAAGGACGGCCCGGCGGACGCCGGTGCATGCAGACAAGACCCTGATCGAAAAGCGGTTTTATGTTTCGCATGGTGCGGGCACGGATCTTGTGTCGGTGTCTCCTCGCGATGCGGCAAACGACCCCGCCACAAGCGGTCGGCCGCGCACCCACATGACGTTCAGACGCGATTCATCCGCGAGGGGAGCCGGGTTCCATGACTGAAACCTTTTACGACGTGCTGCGCCGGCAGGGGATCACCCGGCGCAGCTTCATGAAATTCTGCAGCCTGACGGCCACGTCCCTCGGGCTGGGCAGCGCCTTTGTGCCGAAGATTGCCCACGCGCTGGAAACCAAGCCGCGCACGCCGGTGATCTGGCTGCACGGCCTGGAATGTACCTGCTGCTCCGAGTCCTTCATCCGCTCGGCCCATCCCCTCACCAAGGACGTGGTGCTGTCCATGCTGTCGCTGGACTACGACGACACGCTGATGGCGGCCGCCGGCCACCAGGCCGAGGCGATCATCGAAGAGGTCAAGAAGAAGTACAAGGGCAACTACATCGTCGCCGTGGAGGGCAATCCGCCCCTCAACGAGGACGGCATGTTCTGCATCCACGGCGGCCGGCCCTTCGTGGAGGTGCTCAAGGAGACCTGCGCCGACGCCAAGGCCATCATCAGCTGGGGCGCCTGCGCATCCTACGGCTGCGTGCAGGCGGCCAAGCCCAACCCGACCCGGGCGACGCCGGTGCACAAGGTGATCACCGACAAGCCCATCGTGCGCGTGCCGGGCTGCCCGCCCATCGCCGAAGTGATGACCGGCGTGGTGACCTACATGCTGACCTTTGACCGCATCCCGGAGCTGGACCGTCAGGGCCGCCCGAAGATGTTCTACGGCCAGCGCATCCACGACAAGTGCTACCGCCGGCCCCACTTCGACGCCGGCCAGTTCGTCGAGAGCTGGGACGACGAGGCGGCGCGCAAGGGTTACTGCCTCTACAAGATGGGCTGCAAGGGCCCGACCACTTACAACGCCTGCTCGTCCATGCGCTGGAATGGCGGCGTCTCCTGGCCGGTCCAGTCCGGTCACGGCTGCATCGGCTGTTCCGAGGAAGGCTTCTGGGACAAGGGCAGCTTCTACGACCGCGTCACCGACATCAAGCAGTTCGGCATCGAGAGCAATGCCGACAAGGTGGGCGGCGCTGCGGCCGGCGTCGTGGGCGCGGCCGTGGCCGCCCATGCGGCGGTGACGGCGCTGGCCCGGGCGCGGGCGAAGCAGGGTGAAGATCAGAATGCGGGAGGTCAATGATGACTGTGCTTGAAACCCAGGGCTTCAAGCTCGACAACTCGGGCAAGCGCGTGGTGGTGGATCCGGTGTGCCGGATCGAGGGCCACCTGCGTGTGGAAGTGAACATCGACGACAAGAACGTGATCCGCAACGCGGTGTCCACCGGCACCATGTGGCGCGGGCTCGAGGTCATCCTCAAGGGCCGCGACCCGCGCGACGCGTGGGCCTTCACCGAGCGGATCTGCGGCGTGTGTACCGGTACGCACGCCCTCACCTCGGTGCGCGCGGTGGAGGATGCGCTGGCGATCCAGATCCCGGAGAACGCCAACATCATCCGCAACCTGATGCAGCTGAACCTCTACGTCCATGACCACCTCGTGCATTTCTACCATCTGCACGCGCTGGACTGGGTGGACGTGGTGTCGGCGCTGAAGGCCGATCCCAAGAAGACCTCCGAGCTGGCCCAGAGCATCTCGAGCTGGCCCCTGTCGTCGCCGGGCTACTTCCGCGACGTGCAGAACCGCCTGAAGAAGTTCGTCGAATCCGGCCAACTGGGCCCCTTCATGAACGGCTACTGGGGCAACCCGGCCTACAAGCTGCCGCCCGAAGCCAACCTGATGGCGGTGACCCACTACCTGGAGGCCCTCGACTTCCAGAAGGACATCGTCAAGGTCCACACCATCTTCGGCGGCAAGAACCCGCATCCCAACTGGCTGGTGGGCGGCGTGCCCTGCGCCATCAACCTGGAAGGCACGGGCGCGGTCGGCGCGATCAACATGGAACGCCTGAACATGGTCAGTTCCATCATCGACCGCTGCATCGACTTCATCGACAACGTCTACATCCCGGACCTCAAGGCCATCGCCAGCTTCTACAAGGACTGGACGTACGGCGGCGGCATCTCGTCCCAGGCCCTGCTGTCCTACGGCGACATTCCGGACAAGGCCAACGACTACACCGCCAAGAGCCTGCTCCTGCCCCGCGGCGCCATCATCGGCGGCGACCTCGGCAAGATCCACGAGGTGGATCTCAAGGACCCCGAGCAGGTGCAGGAATACGTGGCCCACAGCTGGTACAAGTACGCCGACGAATCCAAGGGGCTGCACCCCTTCGACGGCGTCACCGAACCCCACTTCGAGCTGGGCAAGGCCACCAAGGGCACCAAGACCCGGATCGAGAACCTGGACGAAGCCGGCAAGTATTCCTGGATCAAGGCCCCGCGCTGGCGCGGCAACGCCATGGAAGTCGGCCCCCTGGCCCGCTACGTGATCGGCTATGCCCAGAAGAACCCGGAATTCAAGGAGCCGGTGGACAAGCTCCTGTCCGACCTGGGCCTGCCCCTGCAGGCCATCTTCTCGACCCTGGGCCGCACCGCGGCGCGGGGCCTGGAGGCATCCTGGGCGGCCCACAAGTCCCGCTACTTCTTCGACAAGCTGATGGCCAACCTCAAGGCCGGCGACCTGACCACCGCTCACATCGACAAGTGGGATCCGTCCCGGTGGCCTGCCGAGGCCAAGGGCGCCGGCTTCACCGAAGCACCGCGGGGCGCCCTGGGGCACTGGATCAAGATCAAGGACGGCCGCATCGACAACTACCAGGCCGTGGTGCCCACCACCTGGAACGGCGGTCCGCGGGACGACAAGGGCCAGATCGGCGCCTTCGAGGCGTCCCTGATGAACACGCCGGTGGCCAAGCCGGACGAGCCCCTGGAGATCCTGCGCACCCTGCATTCCTTCGACCCCTGCCTGGCCTGCTCCACCCATGTGATGGCGCCGGACGGTCAGGAAATGGCGTCGGTCAAGGTCCGCTGAAGAGGAGGGACGCATGCGCTCCACGTCCATCGCCTGTGCACATCCCGGTCGACGCGGCATCGCCGGCCGCCCGCGCGGGCACGCCGCAGTGTTTCGTGAATCCCCTGCCACGCCCCGTCGGGAGGCCTGACCATGCTTTCACAACAAGACATGCTGGAGGCCGAACGGCACGGCCGTCAGGTCCGCTCCATCTACGTGTACGAAGCGCCGGTGCGCCTGTGGCACTGGATCAACGCCCTCGCCATCGTGGTGCTGGCCGTCACCGGCTATTTCATCGGCAAGCCCCTGCCGACGATGCCCGGTGAGGCGTCGGACAACTTCCTGCTGGGCTACATCCGCTTTGCCCACTTCGCCGCGGCCTACGTGTTCGCGGTGGGGCTGGCCGGGCGGGTGTACTGGGCCTTCGTGGGCAACCACCACGCCCGTCAGATCTTCAAGCTGCCCCTCACCAACGCCCAGTGGTGGAGCGAAGTCTTCTTCGAACTGCGCTGGTATCTCTTCCTGGAAAAGCACCCGAAAAAGTACGTGGGCCACAACCCCATGGCCCAGCTGATGATGTTCTTCTTCTTCACCGTGCTGGCCTTCGGGATGCTCTTCACCGGCTTCGCCCTCTACAGCGAAGGGCTGGGCCTCGGCTCCTGGGCCGACCGCCTGTTCGGCTGGGTGATCCCCGCCCTCGGCGGCTCCATGATGACCCACAGCCTGCACCGCCTGGGCATGTGGATCATGATGAGCTTCGTCGTGGTGCATGTGTACGCCGCCATCCGCGAGGACATCATGAGCCGCCAGAGCCTGATCTCCACGATGGTGTCCGGCTGGCGCATGTTCAAGGATTGACGCATCGGGGCGCCTCCGCCCCGCGTATCCCTTTCCCCGCCGCGGCCGGGTCGCCTCCCTTCTTGGGCGGTCCGGCCGCAACTTCATGGGTGCCTGCATGATTCGATGCTTCCGTTTTCAGAGCAAACTGTAAGTCTGGTTTCCGCTTGCAGGGGCGTTGACCGCCCATGACGACGGGAAGGGGCTGTATCTGCTGCCATTTTTCCGCCGAAATGGCAGGGCGGTCGCCTGGCACGGGTCTTGTTAAGGAGTCATGCCTTTCGGACTCCGGATTCCCATGGACACCTCTCCCCGCGTTCTCGTGCTCGGCATCGGCAACCTTCTGTGGGCCGACGAAGGCTTTGGCGTGCGCTGCGTCGAAGCCCTCGCCGAGCGCTACAGCGTGCCGCCCCAGGTCACCCTGATGGACGGGGGCACCCAGGGCCTCTACCTGCTGCCTTACGTGGAGGAGGCCGACTGCCTGCTGGTCTTCGACGCGGTCGATTACGGCGACCCGCCGGGCACCCTGCGCATCGTCGAAGGCGCCGAGGTGCCGCGCTTCATGGGCGCCAAGAAGATGAGCCTGCACCAGACCGGCTTCCAGGAAGTGCTGGCCTCCGCCGAGCTGCTCGGCCGGCTGCCGCGGGAACTGGTCCTGATCGGCTGCCAGCCGGTCGAGCTGGAAGACTTCGGCGGCAGCCTGCGGGACGCGGTCAAGGCCCAGATCGGCCCCGCCCTCGACGTGGCGGCGGAGTTCCTGCGCGGCTGGGGCGCCGCGCCGCTGCCACGTGCCGACGACGCCCCGCGCCTCAACGCCGGCAGCCTGGGCATGGCCGCCTACGAAGCCGGCCGTCCCAGCGAACAGGAGGCGTGCCGCTTCGGCGACGCGCGCTTCCTGGCGGGAGACTGAACATGTGCATGGGCATCCCCTGCCGCGTCGTGGACAGCCAGGGCTGGACCGCCCTGTGCGACGGCCCGGCCGGCCCGGTCAGCATCGACCTGGCCCTCGTCGGCCCCCAGGCGCCCGGCACCTGGCTGCTCACCTTCCTGGGCGCCGCGCGGGAAGTCATCAGCGCCGAGCGGGCTGCCCAGGTGGGCGACGCCCTTGCCGCGCTGGAGGCGGCCCTCGCCGGCGAGACCGACCGCATCGACGCCCTCTTTGGCGACCTGGTGGGGCGCGAACCCACTTTGCCCGAACACCTGCGAAAGGAATTGCCGTGACCGTCCATTTTGCCCCGGCGCCCAGCGCCACGGAGCGCCTGGAGGCGGCCCTCAGGCGCCTCACCGAGCGCCACGCCTTCACCCGCGTGGATGCGGCCTTCGAACCGCCTGCCGGCACGGCGGTGCTGCTCCTCAGCGACGACCCCCAGCGCAGTCCGGAAGCCCTCGACGTCATCGTCGTGCTGCCGGAAGCCCTGCGCGCGCTGGGCCGGCCCTTGTCCGCCTGCGTCGCCGACGCAGAGGCCAGCGCCGTGCTGGCCCGCCGTTTCGGCGTCGCCCGTCTGCCGGCCGTCGTGGCCTTCCGCGACGGGGCCTGGCTGGGCGCCTTCTCCGGCATCCTGGACTGGGCACCCTTCGTCACGGAACTGGCCCGGCTGCTCGACGCGCCGCCGGGCCGTCCGCCCATTTTTGTCGCGTCCGCCGAGGCCCGTCCATGAAGCCCTTCCCGATCCCCGTGGTGCCCGTTGGCCCCGGCAGCCAGACCGACGAGGCCCCGGACTACCTGGCCATGCCCGGTGGCATGGCCACCTTTCAGGCCCCGCGCCTGCCCGAAGGCGCCCAGGCGGCGGACGTGGCCCATGCCGCGTCCCTGCTGGCCGGGCTGGTGGACGCCATGGCCGGTGCCGCCTTCGACGGCCCGCCTCTGGTTCTGCCGCTGGATGCCGAGACGCCGGGCGTGCGGGAGGTATTGACCCAGTCCCTGGGCTTCGGCGAAGTCTCTGCCTTCACCGTCGCACCGACCCGCCTGCGCGTGCAGGAGACCGCCTTCGCGTCCCTGTGGCGGGTGCTGGAGGAGGGCGAGGACGGCCGCCTGCTCCACGACCGCCTCACGGTCTGCCCGGTGCCGCCGGAGCTCTACGCCGCCATGCGTGCCACGGCGCGGCCGGATCTCGTTCCGCCTGCTGTGCTGCCCGGCATGATGAACGGCGAGGCCCTCCTCGCCGAAGTGCGCCAGCAGGCCGCGGCGCACCGCGCCAGACGTCCCGCCCACGTCATCAACCTGACCCTGCTGCCGGTCAGCGAGGCCGATCTGGACTACCTTTACGGCGCCCTCGGCCACCGGGAGGTGTCCATCCTGTCCCGCGGCTACGGCAACTGCCGAGTCACCAGCACGCGCCTCGCCCACGTGTGGTGGGTGCAGTACTTCAACAGCATGGATACCCTGATCCTCAACACCCTGGAGGTGGTGGACATGCCCGACGTGGTGCTCGCCGCGGAAGAGGACTTCCGCGACAGCATCGAACGCCTGCGGGAATACGTCGCCCTGCTGGCGGAGGCCTGAGCCATGTTCGAAGGCAGCTTCCTCGGCGACGCCGCCAGGCTGGCGGATACGGACCGCCTCGAATGTGGCATCTGCTGGACGGTCTACGACCCAGCGGAGGGCGATCCCCACTGGGGCATCCCGCCTGGCACACCCTTCGCGCAGCTCCCCGAGCACTGGCGCTGTCCCGTCTGCGACGCGCCCCAGCACAAGTTCATGGTGCTGCGTGACTGAGGCGCCGCGGCCCGCGACGGTCCCGGTGGCCGCGGCGGAGCTGCTCGCCCGCATCGAAGCCCATTACCGCCGCGTGGCTGCCACCGCCATGGCGGACGTGCCCCTGTGCAACCCGCGCCTCGCCGTGCGGGGGGTGGGCATCGAGGACTGGGACGGGCAGCGGATCGTCGCCCTGGTGACGCCCTGGGCGATCAACCTGCTGCGCCTGCCCGGCAGCGCGCCGCTGCCTTCCCGAGGGCCCCTCGCCAAGCACGTCTGGCGCCTGCCCAGCGGCGACTACGCTTTTGTCGAAGCCGGTGACGTGGGCTTCGGCCCCTTCCAGAGCTGCTCCCTGTTCTCGCCGGTGCTGGAGTTCGACAGTCAGGCCGCCGCCTGTGAGACCGCCCTGGCCGCGCTGCTGGCGTTGCTGCGTCCGCCCCTGGCGGTACCGGAAGCCGTCGCGGTCGCCGACGCACGCCCGAGCGGCACGCCTGCCCCGTCGCGGGGCGTTCCGCCGCCCGCGCCCGCGGAAGTCCCGTCCCGCCGTCGCTGGCTGCTGGGGCGCGGCGCATGAGCACCCTGTCCCTCGCCGGCACGCTCAAGGTAACGGCCCGCTGGGCCTTTGGCGGGCTCCACGACCTGCAGGTGGACCTCAAGCGGCCGCCTGTCGCCCGCGCCTTGGTGGGGCTCACCCCGGGCGAGGCGCTGGCCCGTCTGCCGGTGTATTTCAACCTGTGCAGCCAGGCCCAGACCGAAGCCGGGCGCCTGGCCCTGGCCGCGGCGGGCATGCCCCTCGGCACGCCGGTCGAGAGCTGGCGGCTGTGGGCGGAATGCCTGCACGAACACCTGTGGCGTCTGCTCCTGGACTGGCCGCGGGTCATGGGCGCGGTGCCCGAGACGGCCGCCTTTGCCGCCTGGCGCGCGTGCCGCGCCCAGGGGCGCGAGGCGCTCGCCGACGCCACCCGCGAGCTGCTCGAGCACCGGGTGCTGGCCGGCCCCCTGGGCGGCCTGCTGGCGCGTCTGGAGGTGCGGCTCCACGTGGGGCAGGGCGACGATCCGGTCGGCGCCGGGCTGGAGGCCCGCGTGCAGGCGATCCGTGACGCCTGCGCCGCGCTGGCCGCCAACCGGGACTACCCCCGTGGTAGCCTTGGCGGTGAGGCCGGCGGGCGGGCGGAAGGCTGGGTGCACACCGCCCGCGGCGCGCTGCACCACCGGCTCAGGCTGGCGGGCGGCCGGGTGGCCGACTGGGAGATCGACGCGCCGACTGACCGCAACTTCGCCGACGCCATCGCCCTGCGGCGACGCCTGCCGGAGCACCTGCCGGATCCCCGGGAGGCGAAGGCGGCGTTGGAGCGGGCCGTGCTGCTGCTCGACCCCTGCGTGCCCTACGGGGTGGAGATCGACCATGCATGAAATGTCCCTCGCGGAGGGCATCCGCCAGATCGTCGAGGACGCTGGCCGCAGCCAGGGCTTCGGCCGGGTCCGTGCGGTGGTGCTGGAGATCGGCCAGCTCGCGGCGGTCGAAGTGGACAGCCTGCGCTTCTGCTTCGACGTGGTGATGAAGGATTCCATCGCCGCGGGCGCGACGCTGACGATCGAGACCCTGCCGGGCACCGGCTGGTGCATGCAGTGCGCCCGGAGTGTGCCGGTGACGGCCCTCTACGAGGCCTGTCCGTGCTGCGGCAGCTACCAGGTGCAGCCCACCGGCGGCACCGAGATGCGGGTCAAGGAACTGGAAATCGACTGAAGATCATGTGTACGACATGCGGCTGCGGGGCCGGAGAAACCCGTATCGAAGGCGACGCGCTCCACGAACACGTGCTGGCGGACGGCACCGTGCTACGCCACAGTCACGCCGCCGACCATCCCTGGCGGCCGCGCAAGGTCCGCGGCGTGCCGCCCGAGGCCAGCCCTTCGGCGGCCGACGATCCGGCGGTGGCCACCGATGACGGCGCCCTGCACTACGGCCACGGACCGGCCGGCGCCCACGCGCCCGGCCTCAGCCAGGGCCAGATGGTGCGCATCGAGCAGGACATCCTCGGCAAGAACGACGGCCTCGCCGCCGGCAACCGGGCCTGGCTGGCGGCGCGGGGCATCCTGGCCCTGAACCTGGTGTCCAGCCCCGGCTCCGGCAAGACCACCCTGCTGGTGCGCACCATCGAGGCGCTCCAGCGGCGCGTGCCGGTGTGCGTCGTGGAAGGCGACCAGCAGACCAGCTTCGACGCCGAGCGCATCCGCGCCACCGGCGCGCCGGCCCTGCAGATCAACACCGGCAAGGGCTGTCACCTGGACGCTCACATGGTCGGCCGCGCGCTCGAGCGCCTCGCGCCCCCCGCCGACAGCGTGCTGCTCATCGAGAACGTGGGCAATCTGGTGTGTCCGGCAGCCTTCGACCTGGGCGAGGCGGCCAAGGTGGTGGTGCTGTCCGTCACCGAAGGGGAGGACAAGCCCCTCAAGTACCCGGACATGTTTGCCGCCGCCCGCCTCATGCTCCTCAACAAGACCGACCTGCTGCCCTACCTGAACTTCCGCGTGGACGACGCCATCGCCTACGCCCGCCGGGTCAATCCGGCCCTGGAGGTGATCCAGCTGTCGGCCACCAGCGGCGCGGGCTTCGACGCCTGGCTGGCGTGGATCGACGCGCGTCGCGCAGAGGCGTCCGTGCGGGTGCGGGACGTCGCCGCGGGCGGGGAGGGCTGAGAGCATGCTGCGCAAGATCGATCCGGAGCGGGTTGCCCGCCGCATCGTCGTCCGCGGTGTAGTGCAGGGCGTCGGCTTCCGGCCCTTCGTGTTCCGCATCGCGCGGCGCCATGGGCTCGACGGCTGGGTGCGCAACGACGGCACCGGCGTGGAAATCCGCGTGCAGGGCGCCGCCGTACGGGTCGAGCGCTTCATCCACGCCCTTGCTGAGCAGGCGCCGCCCACCGCCCGCGTGAGCCTCATCGAACCCGAGGTGATCGCGCCGGACCCGCATCGCAGCGGTTTCTCCATCCTGCCCAGCGCCGGCGGACAGATCGCCACCACCATCGGACCCGACCTGGCCGTGTGCGGCGACTGCCTCGAAGAGCTCTTCGACCCGCAGAACCGCCGCTACCGCTACCCCTTCATCAACTGCACCCACTGCGGACCGCGCTACACCCTCACCCGGCGTCTGCCCTACGACCGGGCCACCACCAGCATGGCCGGCTTCGCCCTGTGTCCCGAATGCGGCAGCGAATACGCCGACCCGGCCAACCGCCGCTTCCACGCCGAACCCAACGCCTGCCCGGCCTGCGGCCCGCGCCTGTCCCTGCGGGAGGTGCACGACGTGCCGGCCCTGGTCCGCGACCCCATCAGCGCCACCGGCCAGCGCCTGCGCCTGGGCGAGATCGTCGCCGTCAAGGGCCTGGGGGGCTTCCACCTGGCCTGCGACGCGGCCAATCCCTTCGCCGTCGCCACCCTGCGCGACCGCAAGCGGCGGCCCGCCCAGCCTTTTGCCCTGATGGTCGCCAATGTGGCCAGCGCGCGCCGCCTGGCGCGGGTGTCGGACGAGGAGGCGCGGCTGCTGGAGAGTCCCGAGCGGCCCGTCGTGCTGCTCGCCAAGGCGGCGGATTTCGATCGCCAGTTCACCGGCATCGCGCCCGGCCTGGACGAAGTGGGGCTGATGCTGCCCGCCACGCCGATCCAGTTCCTGCTCTTCCACGAAGCCGCCGGCCGGCCCGATGGCACTGCCTGGCTGCAGGCGGCCCAGGATCTGACCCTGGTGATGACCAGTGCCAATCCCCACGGCGAACCCCTGGTGCGGGAGAACGAGGAGGCCTTCGAGCGGCTCGAGCCGGTGGCCGACGAGGTGCTGTTCCACGACCGGGAGATCGTCGCCCGCTGCGACGATTCCGTGCTGCGGGTCCGTGCCGACCTGCCCGGCCACGTCCAGTTCCTGCGCCGTGCCCGCGGGTACACGCCGCTCGCCTGGCCCCTCGGCCGCAGCGGCCCGGCGGTGCTGGCCTTCGGCGCCCACCTCAAGGCCACCGTGTGCCTCACCCGCGGCGCCGAGGCCTTCCTGTCGCCCCACGTCGGCGGTCTTGAAAACCCGGCCGCCTGTGCGGTGCTGGACGAGACGGCCGAACGTCTGCAGGCCCTGCTCGCCACCGTGCCCGACGTGGTCGCCCACGACCTCCATCCCGACTACCACTCCACCCGCGCTGCCCTGGCCCTGGCCGAGCGTCTCGGCGTGCCTGCCGTCGCCGTGCAGCACCACCACGCCCACATCGCCGCGGTGTGTGCCGAGCACGGCATCGACGGTCCGGTGCTGGGCTTCGCCGCCGACGGTAGCGGCCTGGGCAGCGACGGCCTGCCCTGGGGGGGCGAGCTGCTGCGGGTGGACGGCGCCGACTTCACGCGCCTGGGTCACCTCGCCCCGCTGGCCCTGCCCGGCGGCGACAAGGCTGCGCGTGAGCCCTGGCGCGTCGCCTGCGGCGTGCTCCACGCCCTGGGCCTGGACGAACTCGCCGCCCGGCGGTTTGCCGACCAGGACGTGACGCGTCTGCTCGATCTCCTCGCCCGCGGCCTGCGCTGTCCGCCCACCACGTCCCTGGGCCGCTGGTTCGACGCCGCCGCCGGCCTGCTGGGGGTGCGCAGCCTGTCCCTCTACGAAGGCCATGCCGCGATGGCGCTGGAAACGCAGGCGCGCCGTTACGGCGCGGCGCTGCCCCACCCCGGCGGCTGGCACATGGAGGAGCGGCCCGGTGACGGCAGCGTGCTGAGCCTCTACCCCCTGTTCCCGCAGCTCGCCGACGAGACCGCGCCCGCCCGCGGTGCGGCGGTCTTCCACGCCACCCTGGTGGATGGCCTGGTACGCTGGATCGGCGATGCCGCCCGGGCCCAGGGCCTGCGCCGGGTCGCCCTGGGGGGCGGCTGCCTGCTCAACCGCCTGCTCGCCGAAGGCCTGCGCAAGGGCCTCCTGGCCCGCGGGCTGGAGGTCTTCGAGGCGGGAGAATTCCCCACCGGCGACGGCGGTATCGCCCTCGGCCAGGCCTGGGTGGCACGTCTCGCCGTGCGGGACGGACGGATCGGATGCGGTCCGCGATGATTCCTGAGGGAGTGTGAAGCATGTGTCTGGCCATCCCGACCCGCGTGGTCGAACTCCTGCCCGACGCCCAGGCCCTGGTGGACCTGGGCGGCGTGCGCAAGACCGTCTCCCTTGAACTGGTGGACGACGTCGCGCCGGGCGATTACGTGATCGTCCACGTGGGCTACGCCCTGACCCGCCTCGACGCGGACGAAGCCGAGCGCACCCTGGCCCTGATGGCCGAGGCCGGCCTCGACGTGACGGGGGGCGGCGCATGAAGTACGTGGACGAGTTCCGCGACGGCGCCGTGGCCCGCGGCCTGGCCGCCGCCATCGCCCGCGCCGTGCAGCCCGATCGGCGCTATGCCTTCATGGAGTTCTGCGGCGGGCACACCCACGCCATCTCCCGCTACGGCGTGGCCGATCTGCTGCCACCAGCGGTGCGCATGGTGCATGGTCCCGGCTGTCCGGTGTGCGTGCTGCCCATCGGGCGCATCGACCAGGCCATCCGCCTCGCCCTCGACGCCGACGTGACCCTGTGCACCTACGCCGACACCCTGCGTGTGCCGGCCTCCGACGGCCTCTCCCTGATGCGCGCGCGGGCCCGCGGAGCGGACATTCGCATGATCTATTCCGCCGCCGACGCCCTGGCCCTGGCCCAGCGGGAACCCCAGCGCCAGGTGGTGTTCTTCGCCATCGGTTTCGAGACCACCACGCCGCCCACCGCCCTGGTGGTGCGCCAGGCGGCGGCCCTCGGGCTCACCAACTTCAGCGTGCTGTGCTGCCATGTGCTCACGCCCGCCGCCATCACCGCCATCCTCGAATCGCCCGAGGTGCGCACCCTGCACACGGTGGCCCTGGACGGCTTCATCGGCCCCGCCCATGTGAGCACGGTGATCGGCAGCCGGCCCTATGCCCAGTTCGCCGCCGACTACCGCAAGCCGGTGGTCATCGCCGGCTTCGAGCCCCTGGACGTGATGCAGGCCA
>DAOQMM010000007.1:0-64773 GCA_035335645.1 Rhodocyclaceae bacterium
CGCCGACGATGGCCACGGCGGCACCGTCAGCGACAGCTTCGCCCTCAGCCTGGGCGATGTGAACGACGCGCCGACGCAGGTCTCGAGCATCCCCGACCAGGCCTTCAGCGGTGCGGGAGCGTGGTCCTTCACCCTGCCTGCCGGGGTCTTCCACGACGCCGACAACGACACGCTGAGCCTGAGCGCCCGCCAGGCCGATGGCAGCGCGCTGCCGGGCTGGCTCAGCTTCGACGCCGCCACCGGCAGTTTCACGGGCGTACCCCCCTTCGGCCGGACCCCGGTCGATATCGTGGTCGTTGCCCGCGACGGCCATTCGGGCGAAGTCACCGCCGGCTTCCATTTTGAATCCAACGTACCGCCCCCGCCGCTGGCGCCCGAGCCTCAAGCCCCGACGGTCCTCTTTGTTCCGCCCCCGCCACCGCGCGTCATCCCGGATGCACCGCCCACCGCGCCGCCCTCGCCCTTCCTGCCTCCCGGCTCGCCCGTGGCGCTGGTCAATCCCAGCTTTGACTCGCCTCCGCCGGTGTCGGCACCCCTTCCTGCGGTCCCCGTGCCACCCGAGCGCCCCGGAAGCGACCGGGCGCCCGTGCTGGCAGCCCCGCCGGACGCGCTCCCGCCCGGATCCTCGCCACTGGTCAGCGTCGGGCCCCTGCCGGACGGTCTGCCGGCTGCGTCAACGCGCGGCGGACTGGTGGTCACCCGCCCCGACCAGGGTGCCTTTGACGTGGTGCCGGCCCGTGCCAACACCATCACGCTTTCGGCAGGCACCTTCGTCGAGACGGTACCGGGCGTGTCGGTCTCCGTCAGTGCCATGCTGGACAACGGTCAGGCCCTGCCCCCATGGATCAGCTTCAACCCCGGTACCGGCACCCTGCTGGTCAATCCGCCGCCCGGCCTGAAGCGGGATGTCACCATCCGCATCGTGGCCCGCGACCAGAACGGCCAGGAAGCGGTCACCTTCGTCCGGGTGCGGGTAGGCAGCCAACGCACAACGAGCAGCCTGACCCCGGCGGCCGACGCGCTGCGGGAGGTCCGCCCGCAGGTCATGCCCCTCGATGACCTGACCCGTCCCGACGGAAGCGCCGCGCTGCCCGCACGGCCGGTTGCCGACGTGGCGCGTCCGGCCGGGCACACGGGCCGCGACTCCCTCGCGAGCCAGCTGCAACGGGCCGGTCGCGGCCCCGGCGTGTCCGGACGCCTCCAGGCCATCGCCCAGGCCGCCGAGGCCGCCCGCCGTGACGGGGCCTGAGGCACAGCCCCCGGAGCCGCATGAATCCACTCCTCGTCCTGCTCGAACTCGGTCAGCGTGCCCGCGCCGCGGGAACGCTCCCCGAGCTCGGCTTCCTGCTCGTCAACGACACCCGCCAGCTCATGCCCTACCGCCAGGCCCTCCTGTGGTTCGAGGGCGAGGGGGTGCGGGCCGTCTCCGGGCTGCTCGCGCCCGAGGCAAACACCCCATTCATCCAGTGGACGCACCGCCTGATGGGTCATCTGTCGTCGGCTCCGGTCACGCCCGGTCCGGTCCACACCGTGCATGCGGCGCAGCTTCCCGACGACCTGGCGGCGGAATGGTCTGAATGGCTGTCTCCCCACGTGTATTGGCTCAGGCTCCCCGCGGATCCCGGCCGCAGCGACGCCCGTGCCGGCGGCGTCCTGTTCGTGTGCGAGGCCCCCTGGGACGACACCCTCCATGCCCTGGTCGGCGAATGGATCGCCACCTGGCACCACGCCTGGAACGCCCGCCTGCGTCCGACGCCCTGGTCGGCGCTCGTCTGGCGGCAGGCGCTGAAGAAGGCCTGGCACACGGACGGCGGCCACCCCTGGTGGAAACGCACCCCTGTCCGCATCGCGCTGCTCATCGCGCTGCTGCTGGTCTGGCCGGTCCGCCTCACGATCCTCGCACCGGGCGAACTGGTTCCGGTGGACCCGGCGGTGATCCGGGCGCCCCTCGACGGGGTCGTGGCCCAGGTCCACGTGCGCCCCAATCAGGCGGTGAAGGCCGGCGACCTCCTGTTCAGTTTCGATGAAGCGCCCATCGCCACCCGCCTGGAGGTGGCGCGCCAGGCCCTGACGACCGCGGAGGCGGAGTACCGCCAGCTGGCCCAGCTTGCCCTCAGCGACCCCCGTTCCAAGGCGCAGCTCGCCACCCTGCTCGGCAAGGTCGCTGAAAAACAGGCCGAAGCCGACTTTCTGGCCGGACAGTCGGCCCGCGCGAAGGTCACGGCCCCCCAGGACGGCGTCGCGCTCCTCGACGATCCGGCCGAACTGATCGGCAAGCCGGTGCAGACCGGCGAACGCATCATGCGTGTCGCCAATCCCCGGTCCCGGGAAATCGAAGCCTGGATTCCCATTGGCGATGCCATTCCCCTCGACGACGCGGCGCCGGTGGATCTCTTCCTGAGCGCCTCACCGCTCTCGTCAGTCAGCGGACACCTCCGCTACCTGGCCCACGACGCCCTGCCACGGCCGGACGGCTCTTACGCCTATCGCCTGCGCGCCACCCTCGACGACGCGACGGACCACCGCATTGGCATGAAAGGCACCGCCAAGGTTCAGGGACATCGGGTCCCGGTGCTGTACTGGGTGATGCGCCGGCCCATCGCCAGCATCCGTCAGTTCCTGGCCTGGTAGGCGCGCCCATGACCGCCCTTGGTCTGCCCCCGCTGCGTCAGGAGCTGGCGCTACTGCCCGGCCCCACGCTGCCGGATGGTCAGCCCAGCTGGACCCTCCACGACCCCGCCCGCAACCTGTTCTTCCAGCTCGACTGGCCCACGGTGGCCATGCTTCAGCGCTGGGAGATGGGGCCCGACGCCCTCCTCGACGACATTGCCCGGGCGACGACCCTGCACCTGGACGCCTCGCACCTGCAGACGGTGCTGGCCTTCCTCAAGCAGAACCAGTTGCTGGCGACCCTGCCGGGCCAGGCCGCGGCCATGGCGGAGCAGCTTGCCCGGCGCAAGGGCGGCATCGGACAGTGGCTGCTCCACAACTACCTGTTTTTCCGCATTCCACTGATTCGACCGGACGCCTGGCTGACCCGCCTGGCGCCCCGCATCGCCGGCCTCTACACGCGCCGCTTCGTGTGGCTCACCCTGCTGGCCGGCCTCTTCGGGCTGCTGGGCGTGATGCGCGAATGGGACACCTACCGCAATACCCTGGTGGAGATGGTCTCGTGGTCAGGCGCGCTGGCCTACGGGATCACGCTGATCGGCGTCAAGGTCCTCCACGAGCTGGGGCACGGCTTCACCGCCAAACGGTTCGGCTGCCGCATCCCCACCATGGGCGTCGCCTTTCTCGTGATGTGGCCCGTTGCCTACACCGACACGAACGAGGTGTGGCGCCTCACCTCGCGCCGTCAGCGCCTGCAGGTGGCCGCAGCGGGCATCGTCACGGAGCTCGCCATCGCCCTGTGGGCGACCCTGCTGTGGGTGCTCCTGCCGGACGGTCCGGTGCGGATGGGCGCATTCCTGCTGTCGTCCTCGACGTGGATCTCCACGGTGCTCATCAACGCCAGTCCCTTCATGCGCTTCGACGGCTATTTCCTGCTGGCTGACGCGCTGCAGATCCCCAATCTGCACACCCGCGCCTTTGCGCTCGCCCGCTGGGATCTGCGCGAGCGCCTGTTCCACCTGGGCGCGCCGCGTCCGGAGCCGTTTCCTGCCGCGCGCCACGCCAGCCTGATCCTGTTCGCCTGGGCGACATGGATCTACCGCCTCGTGCTGTTTCTCGGCATTGCCTTCCTCGTGTACCACTTCTTCATCAAGGCGGTGGGGATCCTGCTGTTCCTGGTGGAAATCACCTGGTTTGTCGCCCGACCCCTGGCCAGTGAACTGGCCGTCTGGCGGGAGCTCTGGCCCATCCTGCGCACGCGCCCAGCGACCTGGCGCAGCCTGCTTCTGGCAGCGTCCGGACTGGCCCTGATCCTGCTTCCCTGGCCGGCCCGCGTCGTCCAGAGCGCCGTGCTCTACCCGATCAGCGAACAGGTGGTCTATGCGCCCCGCAATGCCCAGCTCGTTGCCCGCCACGCTGCACCGGGCCAGGTCGTCGGGCGTGACGCACCCCTCTTCGAGCTGGCCTCCCCCGAACTGGACCACCGCGAGCGCCAGAACGCCGCCCGGCGCGAGCAGCTCGCCTGGCAATCGGGGGCCTCGGCCTTTGACGCCGAGCAGCGCAAGGACTGGCAGATCCTGAACGAACAGCTGGGCATCAGCCAGGCCGAGTCACGGACCGTCCAGGCCGACGCGGGCCAGTACCACCCACGCGCGACGATGGACGGCATCGTGCGCGACACCGATCCCGACCTGCACCCGGGCGACTGGCTCACCCCGCGGGAGGTCCTGGCCCGTGTGACCGGTCGGGGCATCCTGCGCGCCGTGGTCTATGTGGAAGATGAAGCGCTGGGTCGCCTGAGCGTGGGAGACCGGGCCGTGTTCATCGCAGACGGTCACGACGGCCCCGACCTGCGCATGCATGTCGTCGAGATCGACTCGGACGCCACCCACGTCCTGGGGGAAGCCGAACTGGCCAGCCTCTTCGGCGGCACCGTGAGCGTCCGGGAAAAACACGGCGTCCTCTACCCCGAACGGGCGGTCTACCGGGTGGTGCTGCAGAGCGATGCGGAACTTCCCCCGCCCCAGCACCGGTGGCGTGGAACCCTGGCCATCGCCTGCGCATGGGAGGCGCCCGGCCTGCGCTACGTACGTCAGGCGGCGGCGGTCCTGTGGCGGGAGCTGGGCTTCTGAGCGATGCCTTCCGGGGGCCGGGCGCCCACAGGCCGTGGTCCCGGAGCAGAAGGATTCAACCCCGCGTCAGCCGAGATGCGCGGTCGGCCTGATCAGGCTTGGCACGTCGGAACCCGGGCGTTGAGTACCGCGACACCCCCACGCAAGCCAGGGTCGCGCCGGCCGATCGCGGGGCGCCGCGGGCCGCCGCGCGTCATCCCTGCTCGACGCGGGACTTCAACTCCTTGCCCGGCTTGAAGCGCACCACCGACTTGGCCTCCACCTGCACCGGCTCGCCCGTACGGGGGTTGCGGCTGATCCTGGCCTCGCGCGCGTGGAGCGCGAACACACCGAAATCCCGGATCTCGACCCGATCACCGTCCGACAGATGGCGCGCCATGCCATTGAGGATCACGGTGACCGCCTCCTTCACCGTTTCTTCGTCCAGGTCTGGAAACTTGGCGTGCAAGCGCGCCACCAGCTGCGACTTCACCATCCACCGTTTATCGTCCTGCATGACCTCTCTCTCGTGACGGCTTCGGCCCGTCACCTGCACACTCACCGACGGGACCCGATGCGAACGACGATGACCGCCCCGGCGGCCGCCTTGTTCCGCAATCCACCATCGCCATCAAATTCGGATCCTGTACGGACCCCCACCTGTGTATCGGCCATGCCCACGCCACCTTGAACCAGCGTCCGCTGCACCGCCCTGACCCGCTCCGCAAGCAGCACCGGGTTGTAGCGCGTGGCCGGGCGATCGCCGAAACCGATGATCGTCACGTGGGCACCCGGGTGATCGCCGACCGCCGCCGCCACCGCGTCCATGAAGCGGGCGAAGGGCTCCGCCAGGGTCGCCTGGGACGTTTCGAAGGCCGCTTCCGTTTCGAGCTCGAAGCTCACCGACTGCTCCGCGGGCGACACCTGCTCCCGGACGCCCAGCGCCTCGCCCTGCCGGCTCAGCTCCATCAGCAAGGGCCACCAGGACGAATCCGATGTCCGGATCAAGGCTTCCGTCACGCCCGCCGCCCGGGCACCCCAGCCGACCAGCGCCAGCACCAGCGCGCACAGCCCCGCGATTCCGCGCCGTCGCATGCCTGCCAACGCCCTCATCCGTTCCGCCTCGGGAGGCGCGCCAGCATCCACGTCACCGGATCCGCGCCTTTCAGGCGGCGGGCCTCGCCCAGACCGCGACTGCACATCTGAGTACAGATCGGCCCGACAAGTTGCATCAGGGCGATCGCGCCCAGCAGCACATTGGCCAGGCGCTCGCCGACATCCCCGCTCAAGGGGCCTGCATTGCCCAGCAGCACCAGCGCAATGCTCGACTTGGGCAGGAGCCCGATGCCCAGCCAGTGGGCCTCCCGCGCGTCCACCCCGAGAGGCCCTGCGGCCGCCCGCAGGGCCAGCATGCGACCGGCGATCCGCGCCAGGGCGAATGCCGCCACCTCACGCCAGTGGGCAACGATCAGGCCGATCTCCAGCGCCGCACCCGCCAGCACGAAGGTGATCACCAGAAACACCCGCGCGTCCGACGAGATGCGCAGCCCCACCACGTCGCCCCGCACGTCCATCCAGCGCGTCGCCACACCCAGACTCAGCAGGGTCAGCAAGGGCGACATCTGCACCCCGAGGGGCAGCCCGGCACCGATGCAGATCAACCCAAGCAGCAGCAGATGCTGGTGCTCCGGCTGCGGTCCGAGCCAGCGCGCCCCCTGACAGGCCATCGCCGCCAGCGCCGTCCCCAGGGCCAGCGAACCGGCCACATAGGCCACCGGCGGCGCATGCCCCGCGAGCGACGCGGTCAGCCCTTCCAGCGGCAGGATCGGCAAGGCCACGGCCAATGCCACGAAGGCCGCGCAGTTGTTGAAGGCCACCAGCGCGAACAGGCGCTCCGTCGCCGGCCCGTCCGCGCCCACGTCGCTGGTGGTGGCGATGGTGATCGCCGGCGACGTGGATACCGCCACCGCTGCCGCAAACAGCGCCCCGCCAATGCCGAAGCCCAGAGCCAGCATCACCGCCCCCACCGCCAGGAAGGTTCCGTTGATGTCGGCCAGACTCAGGCCCAGCAGACGCCTGTCCAGCCCCCGCCCGGGCATGGGCAGGCGATGCCCCAGCTCGAAGAGGATCACGCCGATGGCCAGGTACACAAAAAACTGGGCGGACTGCAACACGTCCGGCGCCACCCAGCCCAGGCCCGACGGGCCCGCCGCAATCCCCGTCAATACATAACCGGTGGTCCGCGGAAGATTGAAGAGGCGACGCACCGCCTCGCCTCCCACGAGTCCACCCAGCAGCAGAATGCCCAGCAACAGGAAGGGCGCAGAATGTAGATCCACCGCGTACGAGGTCAAAAAAGTCTGAACACGGCCACGCACACCCCGTCCCGGGACATGCGGGCCACTGGCACTCCACCCCGCTGCGGCGCAGGCGTTGGGCGACATCCGTTCAATGTGCCCGGATGGGCTCAATCAGGGCTTCACAAATACATTGCAACAAATATAATTGACACCAATGAAAACTGCAATTCCGTCCCCCGCACGGCCGGCGACAGAACCGGCCCCGGACGCACTGTCCCGGCCCCTCACCCTGGCTGTCCTGAAACAGTTCCGGCTGATCTACGGTTCCGTGCGCCAGCATTTCCGGGAGGTCGAGCAACTCTGCGGCATCTCCGGCGCGAAGGTGTGGCTGCTCCACGAGATCTCCGGTACGCCGGGCATCGGTGTATCCGAACTCGCCCGCCGCCTCTCCATTCACCAGTCCACCTGCAGCCAGCTCGTGGACAAGCTCGAAGCCCGCGGCCTGGTGACCAAGCAACGCCTGCCCAGCGATCAGCGCCGCGTCGGGCTCCACGTCACCGACACCGCGGCCGACCTGCTCCGACGGATCCCGGGCCCCGCGGAAGGCCTGCTGCCAGACGCCCTACAGGGACTCAGCGAAGACAGCCTGCACGTCCTGCACGATCACCTGGCACAGCTCATCGACCAGCTCGCCCGGCTCGACGAACCTTCCGCCGACAAGCCACTGGCCGACCTGTGATCCGCAATCGCAGGTCCCGTCCCGACATCCCTTTTTTGTCCGTCCCTCGAGAAAGCACCTCCATGAAGCGCACCCTCCTCCCCGTTCTCCTTGCCTCCCTTTGGCTGGGCGCCTGCTCCACCACGCCGAAGCCCACCGTCACCGCGGCCGACGCGGCCAGTGACGGCGTGCGCAGCGCACCGGCCACCGCTGGCGCCGTCTCCGCCACCGACGTCGAAGCCCGCAAGCTCGCCGAACAGCGTGAAGCCCTCGCCAAAAAGAGCGTCTACTTCGCCTTCGACGACTTCACCGTGGCCGAGAAGTATCGCGACGTGATCCGCCAGCAGGCCGACTTCACCCTCGCCCATGGCGCTGACACCATCGCCGTGGAAGGCAATGCCGACGAACGCGGCAGCCGTGAATACAACCTCGCCCTCGGCCAGAAGCGCGCCGAAGCCGTGCGCAAGTCCCTCGTCCTGCTGGGCGTGCCCGACGCCCGCCTCGAAGCCGTCAGCTTCGGCGCCGAAAAGCCCCGCGAAAGCTGTCACGAAGAACACTGCTGGGCCGAAAACCGCCGGGTGGATTTCAACCATCGGGACAAGTGAGCCAGCCGTATCGCGCCCGCTTGACAGGCTTCCCGCGCGCGGCACATCGGCCGCGGGAAGCGTATCGACAGCGGAAAGGCCGGGACGCCAACCCCCCCTGGGGCGCCAGTCTGCCCGACGAGACGGACCTGGCCCGGCTCCGCATGGCCGCCCCGCCCTGGGATTTTCCGTCAGTCGGGCGACCCGTCATCCTCCAGCGCGATTCCGGGCACCGGTGCGACGCTGCCAGGGCAGGCCTCCCCCCGGGAAGGCCGCGGCCACACCGCCGCCCCGCCTGAATGCCCCCGGGCTCAGGCGCCAGCCCTGCCGAACACCTGAAGCCCCAGCAGTACCCACATCAGCACCAGCACCCCATTGCTGACCGCAAAGACCGCGAAGCGGTGCATCACGTGGTTGTAGGTCACGTGAACCAAACTGTGCGCCATCCGCAGGGCCACATAGAGCCAGGCCAGCCCGACCATCGCCGGCGTCCCGCGGCCGATCATCATGGCCATCAGGCAGGCCACGTAGAACAGCACCGGCAACTCCAGCAGATTCATGTAGTTGCGATTGGCCAGACGCGCAGGAAGGGGCTCGCTGGCGTCCTCGCCGAGCGCAAAGGCGCGCACATGCACGTCGCCACGGAAGCCCGCACTCAGACGCCGGAAAGCGATCAACAGCAGCACGCAGCCCGTCCACCCCGCCAGTGCAAAGACCGGCCCGAGCAGCCCCCCACCCAGATTCGTCCCCATCGCTCCCCCGTCTCATACATCGACCCGAGCGCATCCCGGCGCCGGGCTGAACGACCGCCACGGCACACGGCGGTGCACACGATGCCCCGCGTGTCCGACGACGGCCCGCGTCGATGCAGGCGCGGTCAGACCCGCGTGTCACCAGGACGCGCTGCACGCTGCCGCCCGATCACGCTATTCACGCATACGGTTGCCTCTATACAACGCTCCATCCTACCGTCCACCCGGTGACCTGCCCATCTTGGGCGGGCGCATCCGTCCTGGAACGGGGCCTGGCGGTCCGCCCCCCACCGCCGATCGCACCCCGCCACGCCGGCGCTTCACAACAACGAAAGGATCCCCATGACCCCCACGACGACGGAGCTCGAACAGCTCCTCATGCAACGCTCGCTGACCGACGAGCAGCTTCAGGCGGCGGCAGAAGCAGCCGCCGATTTCCGGATCCTGCCGGCCGCAACGGTGATCAAGATCGGCGGCCAGAGCGTCATCGACCGCGGCCGCGCGGCCGTCTATCCGCTGGTGGACGAGATCGTCGTCGCCCGCAAGACCCACAAGCTGCTCATCGGCACTGGCGCCGGCACACGTGCCCGCCACCTGTATTCCATCGCAGCCGGCCTCAACCTGCCCGCCGGCCTGCTCTCGCAGCTGGGCGCATCGGTGGCCGACCAGAACGCCGCGATGCTGGGCCAGCTCATGGCCCAGCACGGCATCTCCGCCGTCAGTGGCGCCGGACTCGCCGAGGTGCCCCTGTACATCTCCGAGGTCAACGCCGTGATCTTCAGCGGCATGCCGCCTTACACCCTGTGGATGCGTCCCGCCGCCGAGGGCGTCATCCCGCCCTACCGCACTGACGCCGGCTGTTTCCTGATGGCTGAACAGTTCGGCTGCAAGGCGATGATCTACGTGAAGGACGAGAACGGCCTCTACACCGCCAACCCCAAGACCACGAAGAACCCCACCTTCATCCCCAGGATCTCCGTCGACGAGATGAAGGCCAAGGGCCTTCACGATTCGATCCTGGAATTCCCGGTGCTGGACCTGCTCAAGGCCGCCCGTCACGTCCGCGAGGTGCAGGTCATCAACGGCCTCGTCCCCGGCAATCTCACGCGCGCGCTGGCTGGCGAACACGTGGGCACGATCATCACTGCACGCTGAGGAATCCGCCATGGCCGAAACCCCCAACACCATCAAGCACGTGGCCTCTCCCCTCGCGCGCCAGACCCTCCTCGACAGCAGCCTGACCCGCCCCGTGGCCGGCGTGCGCCCCATCCGCCTGCTGCCCTGGCTGCAGGTCGTCAAGATCGGCGGCCGCGCCATCATGGACCGGGGCGCCGACGCCATCCTGCCCCTCGTCGCCGAGCTCCGCGCGCTGCTGCCCGAACATCGCATGCTGATCCTGACCGGCGCCGGCATCCGCGCCCGGCATCTGTACGGCGTCGGCCTGGACCTGGGCCTGCCGGTGGGCTCCCTGGCGCCCCTCGCCGCCAGCGAGGCGGGCCAGAACGGCCACATCCTGGCCGCCATGCTGGCCCCGGACGGGGTCTCCTACGTGGAGCATCCCACCATCGCCAACCAGCTCTCCATCCACCTGGCCGCCGCCCGCGCCGTGGTGGGCAGCGCCTTCCCCCCGTATCACCACCATGAATTCCCCACCTCGCGCATCCCCCCGCACCGGGCGGATACCGGCGCCTTCCTGATCGCCGACGCCCTCGGCGCCGCCGGCCTGACCATCGTCGAGGACGTGGACGGTGTCCATGACGCCGACCCCAACGGCCCCGACGGCGCCACAGCCCGGCTGATCCGCGAAACAACGTCCGCCGAACTGGCCGACCGGGCCGGCCCGCTGCCCTTCGACCGGGCCCTGGTGGACGTGATGGCCACCGCCCGCCACATCGAAAAGGTGCAGGTGGTGAACGGTCTCAAGCCGGGCAGCCTCACCGCGGCCCTGCGGGGCGAACACGTGGGCACGCTCATCCATACTGGCGCCCGCCGGGCCTGACGCCCACACCCCGGGTCGTCTAGACCCGGAAAATTCCTCACTGACGCCATGGGCCGAACCACCCGGCCCGCTCGCAATGTTCTCGTGAGTGCGTCGCCCCACGGCCCCGTCTCCCACACACCCGTCCAGATCGAACTGCTGCGCCCAGAGGAGCACCCACGCAACACGCCGGAGCGCACCCCCGCCGTCGCGCCATCGCTCTCATTGAATGCCGAGCGCACGCCCAGGCGCCCGCGGCCGCCCGACGGACGCCGCGATGGGCCTTTAACCCGGATCGCGCCCACACAACGGGCATCCCCTCGCCGGACCGATGCCCGCAATCAATTAACATTTGCTAATATACCAATTCCTATCCGACGCACCATCGGATGCTCCGCATCCTCCTCATGAAAAAACGCTACTGGGCCCTCCTTGCCCTGCTCGTCGTCATCGCCCTCGATGCCTGGCTGCGCATGCCCGACGCGCGCTCCCGCCAGCTCACTGCTGCACTCGAAGCGCAGGCCAGCCCGGAGATGAAGGCCTACCCCTATCACTTCCACGTGATGAAGTTCCAGGGCGACACGGCCTGGCTGAGTACGCCGCGCAACGTGGACGTCCCGGCCGCCAGGGCCATCGCGGCGATGTTTCCCGAGGTCGACACCCACAACCCGGACAACCCGGCCTTCATCGCCGCCCAGCAGCGCCTGGGCGAGGTGCAGGGTCAGGCGCGGGCGATCGTCCTGTCCCAGTCCGGCGTTGCCCAGGTCCGCTGGGAACTGGACCGGGACTGGCTGACCGCCCACGCCATCGACGTACCGACGCACTGAGCCCCATCCCCGGGGCGGCCCCGCCACCATTCAGAACCGGTCAATCCGGTCGATAAAGGAGTCCTCCTCCGCCGGCCTGAAGGGCTGTCGCCCCACCTGCGACCTCCCGCCGCCGTCCGGACGCTCCCGTATCGACCGAAGGATGGTTCCGTGGCATTTCTTTCCCGACTGATGGGCCTTTTTGGGGGGCGCAAGGCCGACCCGGCGCCTGCGCCCGCGGCCCCGCCACCCGCCCGCAACCCGCGTGCCGCACCGACACCGCCGGTGCCCGCCGAGCCGCGCATCTTCGTCGGCTGGACCGAGATGATCGACGCCAAGGCGCGCATCGGCGCCTACCTGCTCGCGCCCAACGGGCTGCAGGCCGGTGCGACGGTCTCCGGCCCGCAGTTGCTGGAGGCCCTGGAGCGGGAGCGCGTCGCGCGCTTTGCCGAGCGCCGGCCGGTGCTCATCCCGATCACGCCGACCCAGTGGGCGGCTGCGGACTTCCGGCGCATTGCCGCCCCCCTCACCGTCTTCCTGCTGCGCGAGTTGCCCACCCACGCGGCGGCGCGGCAGGCCCTGCTGGCGGAGCTGCGCAGCCATAACCTGCGCGTGGCCCTGGTGGCGGCGGACTGGACGTCCGACGATCCTGCCTGCGCACCGGACATGCTCCTGGTGGATTTACGCTCGGCCCCCCTGGCGCGCATCGAGGCCCAGGTGCAGCAGATCCGCCGCACCCACCCCCGCATGGTGCTGGCGGCGGAGAACCTGGACTCCTGGTCCGAGCACCGCCTGTGCCAGTCCCTGGGTTTCGCCTACAGCCTGGGTGCCTTCACCACCACTGCCGACGAGCCGGATGAGACGCGGCAGATCTCCGGCAGCCGCCTGGTGGTGCTGGAGCTCCTCAACCTGCTGCGCACCGAAGCCCCGCCGGCTCAGATCGTCGCCACCGCCAAGCGCGATCCGGCCATCGTGCTGCGCCTCCTGGCCCTGGCCAATTCGCCCGCCTACGGGCTGGCCAAGCAGGTCAGCAACCTGGAAGAGATGATGATGGTGCTGGGTCGCGACGCCCTCTACCGCTGGCTGGCCGTCGCCCTGTTCCGCCTCGGCCACGACGACGGACGGGACCAGACCCTGCTCGTGGTGGCCCTGGGCCGGGCCGGCTTCCTGGAATCCCTGGTGCTGGAATCGGAGCGCGCCACCCGCGACGAGCTCTTCCTGGTGGGCCTGCTGTCGGTCATCGACAGCCTGCTCGGTCAGCCCATGGACAAGGTGCTGGACCGCATGACCCTGCCCCCCGCCGTGACGGCCGCCCTGCTGCGCCGGGACGGGCCCTACGCGCCCTATCTGTTCCTCGTCACCGCCCTGGAACGTTGCCGCCTCGATCAGGCCGCGATGGTGGCCGAGGCCCTCAAGATCGACACCGCCCACCTCATCGACTGCTACAGTCAGGCCATGGAATGGGCCACCGACGAGCTGATGCGCGACTGATGATCCCCCGCCTCAGGGGCGGGACGCAGCATGTTCCGCCACCTGATCCGCCAGGCGCCGGGCACGGCCGGCCAGATGCAGTACGAACAGCACCAGCACCACGCCCTCTCCCACCAGCGTCGGCCCGGCCCCGAGCGCCGCGGCGATCACCCCCGCCAGCAAGCCGCCCAGGGCGTCGAAACCGAAGCGTGCCGACGTGAAGAAGGACACCACCCGGCCCCGCAGCCGGTCTGGCGCGATGCTCTGCAGCAGCATGTTGATGCCCACGTTGCACACCGAGATCCCGAATCCCAGGCCCACCATCGCCGCCAGCGCCACCCCGAAGCGCGTTGTCAGCCCGAAGACCAGCAGCGCCGCCGCGCTGATCGCGGTCCCTGCGCACACCGCCTTCACCAGCCCCGGCACCGAGCGCCGCGTGGCCAGAAAGACCGTCGATCCGAAGGCCCCACACCCCGCCGCCCCCCACAGCCAGCCCAGGGTGCGGGCGTCGCCGCCGAACACGTCGCGGGCAAACACCGGCAGCAGCACCGCGTAGGACGAAGCCGTCAGGTTGAGGGCGACGAGGATCACGATCAGGCTGCGCACCAGCCAGGTCTCCCAGGCATAGCGCACCCCTTCCCGGAAAATGTGACCCATGGAGCCGGCCGCCCGCGGCGTGGCGCTGTCCTTCACCCGCCACACCGCCACGAAGAGGGCCACGAAGGAGCAGGCGTTGAGCGCGAAGCACGCCGCCTCCGAGGTCCACCCCAGCAGCAGACCGGCGATGGGCGGCCCGACGAAGCGGCCGGAGTTGAACAGCATCGCGTTGAGGGCCAGCGCATTGGGCAGATCCTCCCGCCGCGCCACAAAGGCCCCGATCAGGGACTGGCGCAGGGGCGTGTCGAAGCTGTTGAGCACCCCCACCCCGGCCGCCAGGATCACCAGCATCGTTGGCCCCACCGCCTCCGCCCAGGTCAGCCCGGCCAGGATCAGCGCCTGGGCCACCAGCAGCACCTGCACGCCCAGCAGCAGGCGGCGCTTGTCGTGGCGGTCGATCCACGCCCCCGCCAGCGGGCCGACCAGCAACTGGGGAATCAGCGCAGCAAAGGCCGTGACCCCCAGCAGCGCCGACGAGCCAGTGAGCCGATACACCAGCCAGGCCATCGCCACCTGCTGGATCCACGACCCCAGGATGGACACCGCCTGGCCGAAGAAATACAGGCGGAAATTGCGATGGGCCAGCGCCCGCAGGGGACCGGGCAGACGGGATGAGGGTTCGACGGATGACATGGAGGACAACGCGAGGCACCGCACGTCGCCGGAACGGACGACGCACGAAAGTGCGCGATTGTGCCTGAGTCGCAGTCGGCCGGCACGACCACGGAGGACCTTGACGTCACGGTCCGCGAGGATCCGCCACATCCTCGCGGCCGTGTCGCCTGCGGGCAGCGACGGCTTCACGCGGGGGCCGTCGCCCCACCGCCCGAATCGCCCCTGCGGTCCTTTGCTCCGGCCGGACGAGATCCGCACATCGCCAATGGAGAGGACTGCATCCCGGCACGACCGGGACGCAGTCTGCCCTTTACTGCCGACCTTCCAGCAGACGCTTGAAGTTGTCGAGGATGGCCTGCCAGCCGCTCCGCTGCTGCTCGGCAGGAAACTCGTTCTCCGCGTCGAAGGAGATCTTCACGCGGACCCCGGTGGCGTCCTCGGAGAACTCGACCCGCGCCCGGCGATCCCCAAAGGCGTATTCGAGCAGACGCTCGGGCACGACCTGGGTATAGGTGCCGGCAAAATCGAATCCGAAGCTGCCGTCCTTCGCCTCCATGCGCGACGAGAAGGTGCCGCCCACCCGAAGATCCACGCTGGCGCGCGTGGTGTGCCAATCGTCGGAGGCGGCGTTCCACAGGACGATGTCCTCGGGCGTCGTATAGGCCCGCCACACCGCTGCGAGGGGCGCCCGGATCGTCGTCTCGACCGTGATTTTCATAGTCTCTCCTGGTGGGTCATGGGTGCCATGGGATCGAATGCGCGGAGGCGCCCCCACCGGCATCCTGGGGAGATGTGAGCTTACGCGCGCCGGGCGGAAAAGCGGAAGTCCCGCGCCGCATGGACAGGAACGCCTCGACGATACGCCCCGTTCCGTGCCGGCGGCGGAGACCTCATCCGTACGGCCGGCCCGCGGGCCCCGGAGCATCCGGTGGGCCGTCAGGACGGCGATGTCCGCACGCCCGGGATCCTCCCGCACAGATTTCCCCCACGGGCATCCACGATCTCCAGCCGGTACCCGGCGGGCCGCACCGGCACCACCGGGGCCTGCGCACCGAAACACCACACGCCGGGCGGCTGCGGCCCCGCACGGCTTGCTTCGCCCAGGGCATTGATCACCTCGAAACACCCCTGCGGGTGCTCGCGCCCTGTCACACGGTCCGGCCCCTCTGCCGGCCGGCACCGGATCGACACCTGCAAGCGCCCGTCGGCCGTCCACACGCCCTCCAGTTCATCCGGGGAGACTGCCACGGGCGCCAGCGTGCCGCCCTGGCCAGGGACACCCACGCCGAAGGTAAGCAGCCGCAGGGCCGAACGGATCGCGTCGGGCGTCGCCCGGCGGGGCAGCGCCCCGGTCCACACGACCAGCGTCAGGTCCGCCGCAGCGGCGTCACCGTCTGGCGGCGCGCACATCCTTTCGATACCGGCCACCGGCCAGGCCTGTGCCATCTGCTCGGAAAACGGCCAGGCGTGGCGCGCCGCGCCGAATTCCAGGGCATGGCCGACCTCCGCCAGCTGCGGCGCGACCGTCGCCCAGTCGGCAAGGGCCGCGTCCAGACTGCGGGCGATACCCTCCACGGGCTGGCACAGGCTCAGATCGTGGCTCACCACGGCCAGCGCCGGTTCCCCACGCGGGCGGGGCAGTCGGGTCAGTTTCATGGAGGCGCGTCGCTGGCGGGCCGTACCGGCCCATGGACGGCCCGATTGACGGGCGCCGTCCTGCCGCGGAGGATGATGCACCGGACGCGCAGCGGCCGGCGGCGGGCGATGCGTGCCGGCCGTTGCGGATCCACCCTCGAGCGAGGCTCACGCGCCCTCATGTCCGACAAGACCCTGCTCATCGTCTATCACTCCATGACCGATGCCACCCGGCAGCTGGCCGTGGCGGTCGCCCATGGTGCCGCGTGCGAGCCGGCCAGCGTCGCCGTGCGCCTGCTGCGGGCGCCCGACGCCAGCCCGGACGACGTGCTGGCGGCCGACGGCTACGTGTTCGCCACCCCGGAAAACCTGGCCAGCATGGCCGGGATGATGAAGGACTTCTTCGACCGCTGCTATTACCCGGCGCTCGACCGCGTCAACGGCCGGCCTTACGCCAGCCTGGTGTGCGCCGGCAGCGACGGCAGCGGCGCCGTGCGCCAGATTGCGCGCATCGCCACCGGCTGGCGGCTGAAGGAGATCGCGCCGCCCCTGGTGGTGTGCACCCATGCCCAGACGCTGGAAGCCATCCTTGCGCCCAAGGTCGTGGGGGTGGACGCCCTTGCCCGCGGCGAGGAGCTGGGCGCGGCCTTCGCCACCGGGCTGGCGATCGGCGCCTTCTAGGCGGCGCACGCCGCCCGCAGCCCGCGGCCGATGTCGACCGCTTCGTCCAGGCGCGGCAGCAGCACGGCCACGATGGACGCGTCCACCCGCCCCTGGCCGGCCAGATCGTTCATGAAGGCGGCCACCTCGGGCGGCGGCAGCCCGGCGCGGTAGGGTCGATCCTGAATCATGGCCTGGAAGATGTCGGCCACGCGCAGGATGCGCGCCTCGACGGGCAGCTGCTCACCCTGCAGGTGGAAGGGATAACCGCGGCCGTTGGGCTCCTCGTGGTGCCAGGCTGCCCAGCGGGCGATGTCCTCGAACCCGGCGATGTCCCGCAGGATCTGGAAAGTCTCGAAACTGTGGGTGCGCATCACGGCCCGCTCGGCCTCGTCCAGCCGGCCGGGCTTGTCGAGGATCTCGTCGGGCACCCGCAGCTTGCCCAGGTCGTGGAGCAGGCCGGCGATCTCGATCCGTTCGCAGGCCGCGGCGTCCATGTCCAGCGCCGCGGCCAGCAAACGCGCCACGCCGGCCACGCCAATCGAGTGGGCGGCCGTGAAGGGACTCTTGGCGTCGACGATGCAGGCAAAGATCCCGGCCAGCTGATGCAGCTCCTGCACCGACGCCGGGACGGCCGGCCCGTCGAAGCGGCGGGTGCGAAGGAAGGCCTGGATGGCCCGCGGCTCCTGCATCAGCCAGAAGGATTCCCGCGCGGAGGCCCGCAGAAAGGCGTCCACCAGGCGCGGATCGAAGTAGTGCCCGGCGTGGCCGGCGATCTCGTCGCGAATCCTGCCCGTGTGCAGCAGCAGTTCGCCCCGCGCCTGCCAGGACGCCGCGAGGGCATCGACCCGATCCACCAGGTAGATCAGGTTCGCCTGCCGCGCCACGTCGTCGGGTAGCCCGATGGTCGTCAGCACCTCCCAGCGGGTGTGGTGATAGCGCACCGGCAGGGCGAGAGGCTGCAGGGGCGGGAATCGCCCGAGCAGGGCGAAGCCGGTCTCACAGTGATCCTGGGCACCGTCCCAGTCGAAGTGGCCGACCAGCTTGCCGTGGGTGCGCGTGGATGAGACACCGATGTCGTGGAGCATGCCCAGATCGAAGCAGAAGCGGACCTCCGCGTCGGTCAGGCCCAGTTCGCGGGCACATTCGGCCGCCATCAGGCCCACGCGCTTGCCGTGGGCCACGTCGTCCACGCCCACCAGGTCGAGGGCTTCGGAGAGGGCCTGGATGACGTGGCGGAGATCGGTCTGGGTCACGGGCGCGCCTCGCTAAAGGGAGTTCGAGGGAGGGAAGTCCGCGGACGCAGCGCCGGGCCGGCCTCCAGCATGCCTTATCGGACGGTTGGCCCGGGATCTTGATCGCTGCGGCATGGCCTGCGCGGACAACGCTGCGCTCAGCCCCCCTGCCCGTTGCTGTCGCGCCAGAAGCGTTCCATCGCGATGTAGGTGTAGGACGCCGACCAGCCGATCAAGAGCAGCCCGTTGAGCGCCTCGACGCCCGCCAGCAGCCTCACCGCGCCGCCGGGCACCACATCCCCATAGCCAAGGGACGTGTAGGTTTCCGCCGAAAAGTACAGGGAGACGTCGAGGGAGAATCGGCTGGATTCGTCCAGCGTGCCGTAGCCGCCCCACTGCACCAGGGCATACACGACCAGCGCATAGAGCGCGATCTCGACGATGTGGGCAAAGAAGGTCGAGAAGATCACCACCAGCAGGCGCGCCCGCGGGCGGATCGTGAGGGTCGGCAGCAGCAGGCTCAGCCCGCGCAGGACCTCATAATGGATGACCGTGGTGACGATCAGCAGTGCCAGGCAGGCCAGTACGACCATGTGCGCTTCCCCTTGTCCCTTCTTTCGCTGAGGCCCGGATTATCCCATCGGGAACGGTCAGGGCGCTGCACCAAGGGGAAAGCAAACGTAAGGGCGATCAGCTCCGGGCGACGCCACCAGCGACCGCCACCCGCGTGCCCTGCGGCGCATGATGCGCGGCCCGGTAGAAGTTCAGGATGCGGCGCACGTATTCCTGGGTCTCGGCGTAAGGCGGCACGCCGCCGTGACGGGTCACGGCGCCCTCGCCGGCGTTGTAGGCCGCGGCGGTCAGGGCCACGTCGCCCTTGAACTGGGCCAGCAGCGTACGCAGGTAGGCCAGCCCGCCGCGGATGTTCTGTTCCGGGTCGAGGGCGTCGCGCACGCCAAAGCGTTCGGCGGTGTCCGGGATGAGCTGCATCAGGCCGACGGCGTTCTTCGGCGAACGGGCCGCGGCGTCGAAGTTGGACTCGGTGCGGACGATGGCCAGGGCCAGGCGGGCATCCACGCTGAAGCGCGGAGCGAGCTTCTGGATCAGCTGGGCGTGGCGGCGCTTGTCGGCCGGCAGCGCGCGCACGTAGCGATCCACAATGTCCTGGGGCACGACCTCGTCAACGACCGCCACGGCCGCCTCCGGCGCCCCGCCGCGGGTCAGACAATCGGGCAGGCGATCACCGGCGGGGAGCCCGCCCAGCAGGCTGCGGGCGCGCTCGTGCCCGCGTTCGGCGGCCACGGCGAGGAGGTTGACGGCCAGCTGGTTGTCCCGGGCAAGCCCCTGACCGATCAGGTACAGGCGGCCAAGGCGATACTGGCCTTCCGTGCTGCCCTCACGGGCGGCGGCGCAGTAGTGGCTGGCGGCCTGCGCGGGCAGGTGTTGACGTTCGGCCTGGTAGCCACGCTCCAGCAGGCGTGCCACGGCGGGCGCCTCCTCGCTCCATTCCGGCGCGTCCGCCGGGACGGCCTCGAGCGTGCCGCCGCGAGCCCCACCGGTGACGGCGAGCAGGAGCAGGACGGACAACAGGCGAAGGACGGGACGTAACATCGGGGCGCATGGAGACTCGGGGCGTCCGCATCATGCCGCCCATGCCGGCGTCAGCGCGTGAAGCATTCGACATTCCCCCGTACATCCCGTCCGAGCGGTCGGTGGAACGGTCAATCCGTCACGCGGCGGGCGGCGCGGCCCCGGGCCAGCGGCGCCCTCAGACGTGCTCGATGCTCAGCACCACCTGGGTCTGGTTGAGCAGCAGGTAGGCGATCTCGCCAAAGGTCATGGGCCCGGCGAGGGAACCGCAACGGCGTCCTTCGAGGCCGTGGTACAGGTAGTTGAGGATGCAGTTGCAGGACCACAGGGGCGGTACCTCGGCCTCGGCACCGGTCGGGTCGCCGAAGCTCACCGGGGCGGCCAGGCGATAGTCCACGTCGTCGAAGACCGGCGCGTAGAAATCCACGCGCCCCGCGGTCTCGTCCACGCCCTTGATGGACACGTTCACCGAGGCCCCGCCGTAGTCGGCCACCAGGGGCAGGCGGGTGTCGGCGGCGCGGGCCTTGAGATAGGCCGCGAATTGGGTCTCGACGCCATTGACCTGGCAGCGCTCCGCCGAAAAGCCGGTTTCGGGAAAGCGCAGGGTGTCGCCGTCACCTTGCTGCAGGGCATTGAAGATGTCGATGCGCGCGTACGCGCTGTCGGGCAGCGGCACGTGCAGGACCACCGCCCGCTCCGTATCGAACGCCAGACGTGGCCCCGCCACCACGGTGGGACTGAGGCGACCGGCGTCGTCCAGGTGGGTGCCGGCGACCCAGCCGGCCACCGGCTTGATGAACATGTCGGGGAAGGTGGGCGCCTTGCGCGCATAGAGGGAATGCACGGCCGAGAAGGCCGGGATGATGATCAGGCTGAAGCCGTTCGCCGGGGCGTCCTCGCAGAGATGCTCCAGGCTGGTGAGATCGTAGCTGCGGATCTCGGGGACGCCCGCCATCACCGGGATCTCGGTGACGAAGAGCAGCGCCCGGCTGGCCAGCCCGCCCTCGTCGGCCATGAAATAGGGGATGGTCCCGCCGATCCAGTGGCCGGCCGGCAGGCGGCGCAGCAGGGTCTCGTCGCCGGCAATCATCAGCCATGCGCCGCGGCGGATGAGCGTGGCCGCGTCGTCCACACTCATCAGGCGATTGGTCGGTGCGTTCATGCGGCCTCCCGGACCAGTTGTCCCAGCTCATAGGTGAGCATGCGCTCGTTCTTCACGAAGTAGCGATGCACGTCCCGCAGCTTCATGCGGCGCACGTCGGCGTCGGCGATCACGGCCACCTGGGCACGGGTCCGGGACAGCAGCAGCTGCAGGCTCAGCACCCGCACATCCAGCTGCCGTCGCCCTTCCAGCAGGTCCAGCCAGACCGGGTCGTCCGCCGACGGCACGCGGCTGCCGGCGACACCCCCGGCCACCGGCGCCTCCGTCCGCGGCACGTTCCGCAAGGGCTCGACGCCGGCCATCGCCGGAGCGGGCGCCTCCTGGCCGCCCGACCCGAGCTGACCGTTCTCCAGCGCATAACGGTAGCGCCACAGCTCCGCCATGGGCAGATCGAGAAAGGCGCACACCGCCGCCATGCTCACGCCTTCATGGAGCAGCGCGAGCACCTGCCGGTCCAGCGCCCGGGTGAAGGGCATCCCGGCCTCGCCGGCCCAGGCCTGGCGGGGCATTTCGCCGCCCAGGGGCGGGCGCACGTGCACACGGATCTTCCAGCCACCGAAGCCGGTATGCCGCCAGACCACCTCCGGACCGGATTCGACGGGCTTGCCCCGACCGAAGCCGAACCAGCTGCGCGGCGCCTCGACGCCGATCCACACATCCATGCAGCGATTGAATTCATCCGCCCGGGCCTCCCGGACGGTCCACGGTTCCTGGACCTGCAGCAACTGCCGCCACAGTGCGGACGCATCGGCCATAGCCACCTCGCTCGAAGGAAGACGCCCGGAGGCGCCAGAACGGAGAACCGGCCGCAAGGGACGTGCCAGAATCCGTCCGTTTGCCGGCAGAGCGCCCCCGCAGGCCGTCACCGCCCGCGCTCCGCGCGACACCTCGCCCATGCCAGGCAGATTGCACCGTCGGGCTGCGCGATGCCGCGTCGCACCATGTCCCGCCGGTGAACACCCTGCGTCCCCAACCTGCTGCAAATCCGATCAACATGCCCGCGGCGGCCCCGCCCTGCGCGACGGGACGGCCGAAGCGTGGCAGGATGCCGCGAGTCCCGAAGCCCTCCGCCATGACCCGCACCGAACGTCTCTTCACCCTGATGCAGATCCTGCGCCGCCACCGTCAGCCCGTGAGCGGTACCGACCTCGCCCGCGAGACGGGGGTCAGCCTGCGCACCCTGTACCGGGACATCGCCACACTGCAGGCCCAGGGCGCCCACATCGATGGCGAGGCCGGCGTGGGCTACGTCCTGCGTCCGGGTTTCCTGCTGCCCCCCCTGATGTTCAGCGCGGAGGAGATCGACGCCATTGTGCTCGGCGCACGCTGGGTGACCGAACGTGCGGACCCGGCCCTTGCCGCCGCGGCGCGGGACGCCCTGAGCAAGGTTGCGGCCGTCCTGCCGGCCCCGCTGCGCCACCAGCTCGACGACGTGCCCCTGCTGATCGGCCCGGTCACCGACAGTGGTCGTGATGCGCACACGGTGGCGCAGCTGCGCACGGCCCTGCGCAACGAGCGCAAGCTGTCGATCGACTACCGCGACGAGCACGGCGCCGCGAGCCAGCGCGTCATCTGGCCCTGCGCCCTGGGCTTCTTCGAACGTGTCCACGTCCTGGTCGCCTGGTGTGAGCGGCGCGCCGATTTCCGCCATTTCCGCGTTGACCGCATCGAACGGCTGGACCTGCTCGACGCCGGTCTGCCGCGTCGCCGTCAGGCGCTGCTGCGGGAATGGCGCGCGCGGGAAGGCATCACCGGCTGACGCCGCGCCGCGCCGTGCGCGCTGCTGCCGGTTTCTGACAGCCCGCCGCCGCAGAATGGGTCCACCCGCCGGCCTGCCGCCGGACGGCCCTTCGACCCCGAACCGAGGAACCCTGCCATGCCGCACCCGAACTACATCCTGCTCTACGTGACCGACCCGAGCGCCAGCGCCGCCTTCTACACGGCGCTGCTGGCGTGCCCGCCGGTGGAGGCCTCGCCCACCTTCGCCCTGTTCGCCCTCGATTCCGGCCTGATGCTGGGCCTGTGGGCGCGCGGCAGCGTCGAGCCCGCGGCCTCCCTGGGCGGCGGAGGCGGCGAGCTCGCCCTCACCGTCGCCAGCGAGGCCGCGGTGGACGCCTGCTTTGCCGACTGGCGGGCGCGCGGGCTCACGATCCTCCAGCCCCCGACGCACATGGATTTCGGCTACACCTGCGTCGTGGCCGATCCGGACCACCATCGTCTGCGGGTGTTCGCACCAGCCCGTCCGTAACGGGAACCTGCGGACCGGAGAACCGGTCATCCCTGGCAAAGCCCGGGCGTGCCGCCTCCATGACGTGGCCGGCCCGCAGCGGGCTGCCATCAATCCCCGGAGCCGCCCCATGATCCCCGTCGCACGCCCCCGTCATCCCGCGTCTCGCCTTTTTCTAAGCGCCCGGCTCCTGGCCGCCCTGGCCGCCCTGTCCGTCGTGGCCCCGCCGTCCGCAGCCGGCCCCCTGCGTGAACGGCTGCGGGAGCGCCTGCAGGCAGACGACGCGTCTGGCGGACCGCTGAGCGATCTGGGCGGTGGCGAAGCCCTGAGCTGCAGCGACTGGTCCCGCCGGGTGGCGCGGGTGCAGGCTCTGGCCGGCGCCGGCCTGCGCGGACCGGCCGCGGATCTGTCCGACGTGGCCTACGGTGCCGGCCCCCGCGAGCAGCTCGACGTCTTTGTCCCGCATGACCGCTCACATGCGGGCGGCGCGCCCCTCATCGTCATGGTCCATGGCGGAGGCTGGTGCGTCGGTGACAAGGCCATGACCGGCGTGACGACCCACAAGGTCGACCGCTGGACACCACACGGCTTCGTCTTCGTATCGCTGAATTACCCCATGGTGGGCGACGGTGCCGATGCCCGCGCCCAGGCCGCAGCCGTCGCCCGTGCAGTGGCCTTCGTGCAGCGTCATGCGGCCGACTGGGGCGCCGATCCCGCGCGGGTGATTCTGATGGGCCACTCGGCCGGGGCCCATCTGGTGTCGCTGGTCAACGCGGATGCCGAGCTGCGGCGTCAGGCGGGCGTCGGGCCCCTCCTCGGCACCGTCTCGCTGGATGCGGGGGCCATCGACGTGGTGCGGCAGATGCCGGTCGTTTATCCCTTCCTGAAGACCCGCTACCGGGAGGCCTTCGGCACGTCCGAAGCCGGGTGGCTGGCCGCCTCGCCCTATCACCGCCTCGGGCGCGACGCCGCCCCATGGCTGGGGGTCTGCTCCACGCAGCGTCAGGACGACCCCTGCGGACAGGCCCGCGCCTATGCCGACAAGAGCGTCCGTCTGGGCCTCCGTGCCGAAGTGCTCCCCGAAGCCATGAACCATGGCGCCCTCAATGCGGACCTGGGCCTGCCCGGGCCGTACACCCAGGCGGTGGAACGTTTCCTGGCCGGCCTCGACCCGGCGGTGGCGGCCCGCCTCGGGCGCTGAGTCCTCACTCGCAGGCAGCCCGGCGCGGGCAGACACCTGCGGGTCGGGCCGCGGATCAGCGGTTGGCCGCGTGCCTGCGGTTAGCCTCCCTCCGCCGGCGCGCCGGCAGCGGTAGCCGTCGAAAGACGCATCGCCCCGCCGGGCAAGGTCGGCCGCCCGGAACGGCCGTGTACATGAAAAAAGGCCGGGACACGTCCCGGCCTCCTTGTTCGCGTGAGCGACGCGGCAGCACTTACTGCACGCGGACCTCCACGCGACGGGCTTCGGCCTCGTCGGCACCGCCGAGGGTGATGGCGGGCTTGCGCAGCTTCAGCTTGTCGGCGGCCACGCCGGCGGTCGCCAGGGCGTCCTTGACGGCCAGGGCACGGGCCTTGGAGACTTCGGCGTTCACCGCGGCACCGCCGGTTTCGTCGTGGTAGCCGGAGATCAGCACCAGCTTGGCGGGCTCTTCGTGCAGCTTGGCGACGACCTTGGCCAGCTCTTCGGCGGCGTTGGCCGGCAGCTCGGCCTTGCCGGAGTCGAAGTAGAGCTTGACCAGCGGCTCGCCCACTTCGGCGATTTCGGGCTCTTCGGCCACCACGGCGGGCTTGGCAGTCTGGGCCTGACCGGTCACATAGGTGGTCAGACCGATCACCAGACCGATGACCAGGGCGATCACACCGAAAAGAATGCCCAGAACGAGATTCTGGTTGTCGTCGTCTTGCGTCATTGCACGATCCTTCGGGAAGTCAGTGGGAATGAATTCAGCCCGCGAGTATAGCGGTTTACCCTGACGATCTCGCGATTTCCCCCTGCAATTCACAAAAAAGGCGACGTCACCCGCTGCGGCCCGCCGGCCACCGGATGCATGGACGCCCGCACGCGGCGGGCGTCCGCCACCCCCCGGCCATCGCCGGGCGGTGGGACATCAGGCCCTGGCGAAGGCGATGCGGCCGTTGTCGCAGGACACCCGGATGGTGTCCTTGGCAGCGAACTGGCCTTCCAGGATGCGCCGGGCGAGCGGGTTCTCGATGTGCTCCTGGATCGCCCGCTTGAGGGGCCGCGCGCCGAACACCGGGTCGAAGCCGGCCTTGGCGAGCTCGGCCAGGGCCTCGTCGCTGACCTCCAGATGCATCTCGAGCCGCGCCAGACGCTTTTCCAGATAGCCGAGCTGGATGCGCGCGATGGACGCGATGTGCTTCTCGTCGAGGGCGTGGAAGACCACCACCTCGTCGATGCGGTTGATGAACTCCGGCCGGAAGTAGGTCTTCACCTCGGCCATCACCGCCAGCTTGATCACGCCGTAATCGTCACCGGACATCTGCTGGATCATCTGGCTGCCCAGGTTGCTGGTCATCACGATCACGGTGTTCTTGAAGTCCACCGTGCGGCCCTGACCGTCGGTCATGCGCCCGTCGTCGAGCACCTGCAGGAGCACGTTGAAGACGTCCGGGTGGGCCTTCTCCACCTCGTCGAAGAGAATCACGGAATACGGCTTGCGACGCACCTGCTCGGTGAGATAGCCGCCCTCCTCGTAGCCCACGTAGCCCGGCGGCGCGCCGATCAGGCGGGCCACCGAGTGCTTCTCCATGAACTCGCTCATGTCGATGCGGATCAGGTGCTCCTCGCTGTCGAAGAGGAATTCGGCCAGGGTCTTGCACAGCTCGGTCTTGCCCACACCCGTGGGGCCCAGGAACAGGAAGGAGCCGTAGGGCCGGTTCTCGTCCGACAGCCCGGCGCGGGAGCGGCGGATGGCGTCGGCCACCAGGCGCACGGCCTCGTCCTGGCCCACCACGCGCTGATGCAGGCGATCTTCCATCCTGAGCAGCTTGTCGCGCTCACCCTGCATCATCTTGGACACGGGGATGCCGGTGGCGCGGCTCACCACCTCGGCGATCTCCTCGGCGCCCACCTGGGTGCGCAGCAGCCTGTGGGCCGGCTTGGCGTCGCCGGAGGCTTCCGCCTTCTTGAGCTGGGCTTCGAGCTGGGGCAGCGTGCCGTATTGCAGCTCGGCCACCTTCTCGAGCTTACCTTCCCGTTGCAGCCTGACGATGTCGGCCTTCAGGCGATCGATCTCTTCCTTGATGTGGGCCGAACCCTGGACGGCAGACTTCTCGGCCTTCCAGATTTCCTCCAGATCGGAATACTCCTTCTTGATGCGGGCGATCTCCTCCTCGATCAGCGCGAGGCGCTTCTGGGAGGCTTCGTCCTTTTCCTTCTTGACCGCCAGCTGCTCGATCTCCAGCTGGATCTTGCGCCGCTCGAGCTTGTCCATCACCTCCGGCTTGGAGTCGATCTCCATCTTGATGCGCGCCGCCGCCTCGTCGATCAGGTCGATGGCCTTGTCGGGCAGGAAGCGGTCGGTGATGTAGCGGTGGGAGAGCTCCGCCGCGGCGACGATGGCCGGGTCGGTGATGTCCACGCCGTGGTGGAGTTCGTACTTCTCCTGCAGACCGCGCAGGATGGCGATGGTCGACTCGACCGAGGGCTCCTCCACCAGCACCTTCTGGAAGCGGCGCTCCAGGGCGGCGTCCTTCTCGATGTACTTGCGGTACTCGTCCAGCGTGGTGGCGCCGATGCAGTGCAGCTCGCCGCGGGCCAGGGCCGGCTTGAGCATGTTGCCCGCGTCGATGGCGCCCTCGGCCTTGCCGGCGCCGACCATCGTGTGGATCTCGTCGATGAACAAAATGATGCGGCCCTCGTCCTTGGCGATGTCGGTGAGCACCGCCTTCAGACGCTCCTCGAACTCGCCCCGGTACTTGGCGCCGGCGAGCAGCCCGGCCATGTCCAGCACCAGCACGCGCTTGCCCTTGAGCGTCTCGGGCACCTCGTCATTGACGATGCGCTGGGCCAGGCCCTCGACGATGGCAGTCTTGCCCACGCCGGGCTCGCCGATCAGCACCGGATTGTTCTTGGTGCGCCGTTGCAGGATCTGGATCGCGCGGCGGATCTCGTCGTCCCGGCCGATGACCGGATCGAGCTTGCCCTGGCGGGCCCGCTCGGTGAGGTCCACGCAGAACTTCTTGAGAGCCTCGCGCTGGCTCTCGGCCTCGGCGCTGCCCACGCTCTGGCCGCCGCGCACCGCCTCGATGGCCTGCTCCAGGGCCTTGCGGGCGAGGCCATGCTCCTTGAGCAGGCGACCGGTCTCGCCCTTGTCGTCGGCGAGGGCCAGCAGGAACATCTCGCTGGCGATGAACTCGTCACCGCGCTTCTGGGCTTCGCGGTCCGTCACGTTGAGCAGATTGCCCAGGTCACGCCCGACGGACACCTCGCCGCCATGGCCTTCCACCTTGGGCAGGCGGGTCAACGCCTTGGCCAGCGCGGCCCTGAGGGCCTGACCGTTGACGCCGGCGCGCTGCAGCAGCGACGCGGTGCTGCCGTCCTCCTGGGACAGCAGAGCCATCAGCAGGTGCTGGGGCTCGATGAACTGTTGATCGTTCCCCACAGCCAGGCTCTGCGCCTCCTGCAGGGCTTGCTGGAACTTGGTGGTGAGTTTGTCGAAACGCATGGAATGCCTCCTGAACGGGTCTGAGGCCTAGATGGGGGAGGCGCCGGCAGTTTCAATGGGGGGCGCCCACGGGCAAGACCGTTCACGCGCCGCCGTGGCAAACCGCGCCGCCGGAACGCCTGCCGTCCGACCACTGCTCCAGATTCCCGTGGCAGGGGGTGTTACATCGTCCGGCCCCCGCCTGCGCCCCCACCCGATGCCTCAATTCGGGGCATTGCCGGGCCGCGCTGCGGGTACCGCGCCCGCCGCCCCGGAGAGCCTTGCAAACCGTTCTTTAAAAAGGTGTTGCTGCGGTGCAACATAAATCGAAAAAATCGACGTTTTTTTGATCTGCGCCCATTGTCGGTGCATGAGCCTGTGCTATCGTTTTTGTGCAAGCCCGGGGGAGGGAAATCGATCTGGGTTTCGGACTCACATCAACCAAACGAAGTGGAGATCAACATGGCTACCAAGCAAGAACAGCAGTTCAACGAAATCCAGAAGAAGAACCTCGAATCCGCCATGCGTCTGGCGCAGCTGTCCATCGAAAACTCCCAGCGCATCATGGAACTGCAGGTCGGCACCGCCAAGACCCTGTTTGAAGAAGGCGTTGCCAATGCCAAGGCCCTGTCCACCGCCAAGGATCCGGCCGAAGTCATGACCCTGCGCACCGCCTACGCCCAGAGCACCACCGAAAAGATGCTGTCCTGTGCCCGCGAGATCGCCGAGATCACCGCCAAGACCCAGGCTGAAGTCGGCAAGATGGTCACCGAGCAGCTCACCGGTGGCGGCCAGGACATCTTCGAATCCCTGCAAAAGATGTTCAAGGGCATGCCCATCGGCGACACCAACGCCCTCGGCTCCATCCAGAGCGCCATGGACACCGCCCGTGCTGCTTACGAGCAGATGACCAAGGCCTCCACCGAAGCCTTCCAGGCCTTCACCAAGATGTCCCCCAAGAAGTAATCCACGCTTCCTTGCGGCATCAAGCGACGGCGCCTGCGGGCGCCGTTTGCTTTGGTCGGACGGGCGCGACGCGGCGGGCAGGCGGAGCCGCCTGAAACGCGTCTGTCACGTGGGGCGGGCATGCTGCACGGCACGATCTCCCCGGCCCGCGGCCATGACGGAAAAAGCCCGCATCATCGACGCCCTCGGCGAACCGACCCTGCTCCTTCCCGCCCTGCTGGGTGAAGCGCTCGGCGCCAGCGACCGCATCAAGTACTACCTCAGCCTGCTCCAGGCGGCCCGCACCAGCGCCCTCCACCCGCAGCAGCCCGCGGCGCCGCTGATGGCCGAACGCTGCGCCGCAGGCATCGACGACGAGCGTCTCGACACCCTGCCGGCCCGCGCGGAACGCGACCACGACGGACAGATCCACATCCCCGACGCCGGCATCCTGTGCGACCACATCGTCCGCGATCTGGACGCCCTGCTCGCGCCGATCCGCAGTGCCGGGGCGGAGGCCGCCGTGGCCCTGTCGGCCCGCGCCGCGGCCTTGCGCAGCCAGCCCTGGTGCGAATCCTGCGACACCTTCGACGCCGGGCAGTTCTCGCGCCTCACCTCTGCCGACCGGGACGCCGGCGACAGCGTGCACCTGCTGGTCCTGGACGCCCACAAGGAGCTCAACCGGCTCCAGACCCGCATCGCCAGCGAAGACATCGACGGCGCCGCCGCCTACGACATTCGCCCCGCCGACCGCGCCCTGATCGCCGCCTTCATGCGCGGCGTCAATGCCAGCCGCCCCCTCAAGCTCGACCACCCCGGCCTGGGCACCACCGCCACCCGCAGCGGCGGCCGCCTGGTCCTGCAGAACGACATCGGCACCACCGACGCCCACGTGCTCGTGGTGCACGTGGAGAACCGCCGCGTCACCCTCACCTACACCGACGTCCATCTCCAGCGCCTGCTGTTCTTCCAGAGCCTCTTCGCCCACTGGGCGGTGAGCTGGGAGGACACCCGTTCCCGTCGCGACCGGGGCATGGAGGACGGTCTCTACCACGTCTCGGTGGGCACCTTCAGCGCCAACAACGACGCCGGCCTGGGTGACTACCTGAGCTTCCTGGGTTCGCGTCTGGTCTTCCTGATCGACTGGAACCGTGCCCGCAAACGCCTGCGTCTGCTCCTGCCCAAGAAGGAAACCCTCGATCTGCTGCACTGGGCGGCCGACGAGAACGTCGGCCACATGGCCTGGCTGCGCAGCGGCGGGGAACAGCTGGTCTTCGACGCCGTGGCCTTCGCCGCACGCACCCCACCCACCTTCGGCGCGCGCCTGGACGACATGCTCGACCCCGGCAAGGCGGTCGGCTTCATGCAGAGCGTGCTGCGCGCCTGCACGCGCGGATTCCTCGAACGGCGCCCGGACGAGGTCGTACGCGACGAGATCCGCGCCGAGCTCGCCACCTGCTTCCGCAGCGCCCGCCAGCAGATCATCGACATCGTGGCCGAGCACGCCGCCTTCTCCATCGAGATCGCCACCGGCATCCGCGACTGCCTGCCCGACCTCACCGGCCCCGACGCCGCCGCCCGCATCGCCGCCAACGCGGCCCGCGCCCGCCAGTGGGAACAGCGCGCCGACGAACGCCTCAACCAGGCCCGGGAACTGCGCCAGCAGCAGGGCGAGTGGGACGATTTCTACCATGACCTGGTCGCCCGCGCCGACGACATCACGGACGAACTGGAGGAAGCCGCCTTCCACCTCACCCTGTTCCCGCCGGAGGCACCGTCCGCCGAACTCCTCGAGTGCTTCGCCACCCTGGCCGGGCTGGCGGTGAGCGGCGCCCAGGAGTTCCTCAAGGCCGTCGAGACGGCCCGCGGCCTGCGCCGCGGCGGTCCGCGCGAGGACATCCAGGACTTCCTCGCGGCGATCCACCAGATTCTGGTGGCCGAACGGCAGAGCGACGACACCCACCGGCGCTTCAAGCAATGCCTCGTCGCCACCCCCGGCGAATTCCGCAGCCACTATCCGTGGGCAGAGTTCGCCCGCAACCTGGAAACCGCCTGCGACGCCCTGCTCCATGCCGCCCTGCAACTGCGCGACCACATCATGCTCACGGTCACCCGCGACTGAACGCATGGACCTCAACGCCCACCTCTACGCCATCGGCCTGCCAGGGCCCCGCCAGGAAGGCTCCGCCGACGCCATGGGCTTCAAGGCCTGGAACCTGGCGCGGCTGGCCGCCATCGGCCTGCCCGTGCCGCCCGCCTTCGTCCTCGGCACGCCCCTGTGCGCCCGCCACCGGGCAGACCCTGCGGCCTTCCGGCCCCACCTGCGCACCCTCCTCGAAACCCAGATCGAGCGCCTGGAGGCTGTCTGCGGGCTGGAGTTCGGATCCGAGCGCAAACCCCTGCTGGTGTCCGTGCGCTCCGGCGCCGCCGTGTCCATGCCCGGCATGATGGACACGGTGCTCGACGTGGGCCTCACCGACGCCACCCTGCGCGGCCTCCTGCGCGTCACCGGCAACCCCCGCCTGGCCTGGGATTCGTACCGGCGCCTGATCCAGCAGTTCGCCGAGGTGGTGCACGGCGCCCCCGCCGAGCCCTTCCAGACCCTGCTGCACGATGCCATCGCCCAGGCCGGGGTGAGCCGCGCCCAGGATCTGGACTTCCGCGATCTGTCGCGCCTGTGCCGGCACTACCAGGACGCTTACGCGCAGACCGTCGGCCAACCCTTCCCGCAGGATCCGGCGCAGCAGCTCCTCGACGCCACAGCGGCCGTGTTCGACTCGTGGATGAGCCCGCGCGCCGTGGCCTATCGCCGGCTGCAGGGCCTCGACGACGGCCTCGGCACCGCCATCACCGTCCAGCGCATGGTCTTCGGCAACGCAGGCGGCACCTCGGGCGCGGGCGTCGGCTTCACCCGCGACCCGGCCAGCGGCGAGAACCGCCTGTACCTGGACTTCCGCTTCAACGCCCAGGGCGAGGACGTGGTCTCCGGGCGCCACGCCGCCGCCGAGAACGGCCGCATGGCCCTCGTCCTGCCCTCCGTGCTCAGCCGCCTGCAGTCCGTTCGGGAAATCCTGGAGCGGGAGTTCGGCGACGTGCAGGAGTTTGAATTCACCGTGCAGGACGGCGTGCTCTACCTGCTCCAGACACGCGCCGCCAAGCGGACCGACTGGGCCGCCCTGCGCATCGCCGTGGACCAGGTCACCGCCGGCGCATGGTCGCCCGCCACCGCCCTGCGGCGCCTCGACGGCGTGGATCTGGCCGGCATCGTCCAGACCCGCATCGAGGCCGCGGGTACCGACCGGGAACTGGCGACCGGCACGCCCGCCAGCATCGGCGTGGCGAGCGGGGTCATCGCCCTCGACGCGGCAGCAGCGGAACGCTTCGCCCAGACCGGGACCGAATGCATCCTGGTGCGCGACGAGACCCGCAGCGACGACCTCGCCGGCATCGCCGCCGCCCAGGGCGTGATCACGGCGAAGGGCAGCCGCACCGCCCACGCCGCGGTGGTCGCCCGTCAGCTCGGCAAGGCCTGCCTGGTGGGCTGCAATGGCCTGCGCGTGGACCTGGAGCGCCGCCGCGTGGTCTTCGGCACCCAGTCCCTGCACGAGGGCGAGCGCATCACCGTGGACTGCGGGAGCGGGCGCGTGCTGGCCGGTGCCGTGCGTGCCTTCGTCGAACGCCCGGACGTCTGGCTCGACCAGGTCGCCCGCTGGCGCGCCATCGCCGGCCCCGCCCTCGTGGGCTGAAGGCCCGGGTCCACGATCGGCGGTGCCGATGCGCCGGGGCGAGCCAGGCTGGCGGCCGCCGTCCCTCGAACAGCCGGCCACGCCAGCGGGTCCGCCTCAGCTGATCGTCACCGCCGCGCTGCCTGCATTCACCGTCGCGGTCACCGTCCGGGCAATCACCGTGCTCGACGGCGCGGCCGTGCCCACCAGCCGGTTCACCTGCTTGAAGACACAGCTCAGGCGACCCGGCGTCACCGTGACCACGGCATAGCCCTGGGCGTCGGTCGCCGCCCACTTGATCCACGGGTTGGCGCAGATGCCCGCCAGTTGCTGGGCCAGCCCCAGCAGGTCGGTGTTGAAGCTGCTGTCCGCCTTGAGCGCGGTGAGGACCGCGGTCGTGGTGGCGTCCAGGGACGCTTCCGGCACACCCTTGGCGGCCAGGGCGCCGCGCAGGGGCACACGGGCCTGTTCGGCCAGTTCGTCCAGCGTCGGCACGTGACCGGCCATGGTGAAGTCAAATACGTTGAAGCGCAGGCTCACGGTGCCGACGCCGCTCACCGGAATGCTCAGGGGATAGTAGATCAGGGTGGCCAGATCCGCATTCACGGCGCCGACGGAATCGGCGTAGAAGGTGAACAGGGAGTCGGAGCTGATCCCGGCGGTCACCAGATCGACCATCACTGGCGTGCCACCGCTGGCGTCGAAGTCGTCGTACACCACGCCGGCGTCGAAACAATGCAGGTCGCCGGTGAGCGCCACCACATTCTGGATTCCGTTGCCCTTGAGATGGGCCATCAGCGCCTTGCGCTCCGCGTTGTAGCCGTCCCACTGATCGCAGTCGAACAGGAAGCGGGTGAAGAAGCCCTGCAGTGCGGCAGCCTTGCCGGAACTCTGCACGAAGCTCGATGCGACGCCCTTGGCCTGGACGTCCGGCTTGATGTAGCCGAAGGCGATGGTGCGGGCGGCGGCGGCGACTTGCGCGCTGGTGCCGTTGGCCGCAGCCGCGGCAGTGAAGGCGGCCACCGCGATGGCCGCCTGGTGAGCGGTGAGGCCGGCCCCCGTCGCTGCGGTGCCAGGATTGCCCGCCGTCGCCGCTGCGGTGGCGATGGCCAGCGCTGCGGCGGCCGCCGTCGCCTGGCTTGCCCCTGCAGTCATCGCCGCCACCAGCGCGCCGGCCACGGCCGCGTTGCCGCCCACCGCCGGCAGCGCACCCTGGATGGAATTCGCCAGCGTACTCACCGCCTGCAGGGCAAACAGGGTGGCGATGGCATTGGTGCCGTCCAGTTGCATGCGCAGCAGGGACACCTCATTGCACCACAGCTTCCAGGTGGCGGGCGAGGCGGTCATGGTGGACTTCCACCAGTCCCGCTGGGTCTTGCCCAGGATGGAAACCGGCGCCAGCGGGTCGGCCGAACCGGCGGCCGCCATCTTGGCTGCCTCGAAGCTGTCGCGGGTGCTCTGGGGCACTACGTAGCGGGAGCCGATGGAGCCCAGCGCGGCGCCGGTGGCGGGGTTGGGCGTGGCCTCCGGCACCACGTGGTCGGCACGGTACAGGCGCTCGTCGGTCACCACCAGATGGGCCAGCGTACCCCACTGGAGGTCGCGATACAGGCGGATCGTATCGAAGCTGAGCGTGCTCTCGTCCAAGCGCACGTCAGCCGGCATGAACTCGAACCAGGCCCGGTTGGCGCTGCGCCGGCGGGCGGTCTGATGGGGGTTGTCGCCGCTCAGGGTGGCGCTGTTGAAGCTGCCGTTGTCGTAGGTCTCGGCGTCGCCCCAGCAATCATCGGAGAACTCGTGGTCGTCCCAGGTGGCGACGAAGGCAAAGCGCTCATGCACGGCCTGCAGGCGCGGATCGGTGCGGTACTTCTTGTACAGATAGCGGTAATCGGCCAGGGTCAGGGCGTAGCGCGGGCCGCTGGTGCCCGATTCGTAAGCGCCGTCGGGCAGCACCAGGAGGTCGTGGCGGGATTCCACCGCGCCGCTCTGGAAGCTCGCACCCACCGTCTCGTAGATGTAGTCGCCCAGATGGACGATCAGGTCCACGTCCTCATTCCTGACGATGTAGTCGAACGCCCCCCAGTGATTGACGCTCCAGTCCTGGCAGGTCATGAAGGCCAGGCGCAGCTGATCGACGCTGGCGCCCTTGGCCGGCGCGGTGCGGAAGCGGCCGACCCGGGACAGCACCATGCCGGCCTCGAACTGGTAGTAGTAGGTGGTGGCGGGCTTGAGGCCGGTGAGCTTGTTGCGCACGGTACCGTCGTAGGCCGCATAGACCGGGATCCAGTTGTCCACCGCGAGGGCGCCGGCCAGCACCGTGGTGGTGCCGAGGCGTGCCGAATTGTCGGCTTCGGTCACCTTCACGCGGATCGAAAAATCGCCCGTATCGGACGCCGTGGTCACGTCATCGGCCGAGGACGCCACCACGCGGGTCCACAGCACCGCGCCCTCGGGCGACGGATCGCCGGAGGCCACGCTCTGGGGGAATTTCCAGCCGCTGCCCAGGGCTGCCGGCACGGCCAGGCCGCCGGAGTCGCCACCGCAGCCTGCCAGGCCGCCCAGGGCGACGGAGACCGTCAGAAATCCGCTGTTGCGAAGGAAGTTGCGTCGATCCATGGCCTGGGGCTCCTGTCAGAAAGTTCAGCCCGACAGCCTAAGCCCCGAGAATTTCAGGCGTGTTGCCCCCTCCATGAAGGGAAATTCATGCGCCCATCACGCGCTGTTCACGAAGAGTCGCCAGCCTCGGAGCTTTTCCTGACCGGAGACTTTCATGCGCGCCCCCTCCCCTGCATCCGCTGCCCTCGCGACCTTCCGCCGCCACCCCCTGCACTTCGCCTGCCTCGCCACCCTGGGCCTGTCTGCCTGTGGCGGCAGCGATTCCCTCACGCCCCTGCCCACCCTGGACGGCAACGCGCCGCTGGTGGTCGCCCACCGGGGCGCCTCCGGCTACCTGCCCGAGGAGACCCTGGAGGCCTACACCAAGGCCATCGACCTGGGCGCCGACGTGATCGAGCCGGACCTGATTTCCACCAAGGACGGCGTCCTCATCGCCCGCCACGATCCCAACCTGGCCTACAGCACCGACGTGGCCAGCCACCCGGAATTCGCCGACCGCAAGAAGACCACCCAGGTGGACGGCGAGACCCAGACCGGCTGGTTCGCCAGTGACTTCACCCTGGCCGAGATCAAGACCCTGGGCGGCATCTCCACCGATGCCGAACGCCCGCAGCAGTACAACGGCCTGTACAAGATCGTCACCTTCCAGGAGATCATTGATCTGGCCAAGGCCAAGGCCAAGGAAACCGGCCGCAGCATCGCCGTCTACCCCGAGACCAAGAACCCCACCTACCACCGCGACCTGGGCCTGCCCCTCGAAGACACCCTCATCGGCCTGATCAACCTGGCCGGCTGGAACAGCAAGGACGCGCCGATCTACGTGCAGTCCTTCGAGCCCTCCAGCCTCAAGTACCTGCGCGCCAAGGGCCTGAAGACCAAACTGATCCAGCTCATCGACGCCGACGACGTGGACTTCAAGACCGGCGCCCTCACCTACGCCGCCCCCTACGACAAGCCCTACGACTGGTTCAAGGCCGGCGACACCCGCCTGTTCAGCGCCATGGTCACGCCGGCGGGCCTCGCCGAGATCAAGACCTACGCCGACGGGATTGGCCCGTGGAAGCGTTACATCGTCACCGTCAAGGGCACGCTCGACGCCAGCGGCAACGTGAAGGACATCAACGGCGACGGCAAGATCAACGACGCCGACACCACCAGCCAGCCCGCCACCACGCTGATTGCCGACGCCCACAAGGCCGGCCTGTTCGTGCACCCCTACACCTTCCGCAACGAGCAGCGCCGCCTCGCCTCCGACTACAAGGGCGACCCGAAGAACGAGTACCTGGCCTTCTACCGCCTCGGCGTGGATGGCCTGTTCTCGGATTTCACCGACACAGCCATCGCCGCCCGCACGGCCTACCTGAAGGAGATGGGCCGCTGAGGCAGCGCGACCGAGCCGCCGCGGCCCCGCGGGGCGGCGGCGGTGAACGCACAAACGCCCGGACACGTCCGGGCGTTTGTGTTCGACGGAGGGCGCCGACGATCAGCCGAAGCGGCCGGTGATGTAGTCTTCCGTAGCCTTCTGCTTGGGCGACAGGAAGATCTGGTCAGTCTCGCCGTACTCGATCAGCTCGCCCAGGTACATGTAGGCGGTGTAGTCGGAGATCCGCGCCGCCTGCTGCATGTTGTGGGTCACGATGACGATGGTGAACTCGTTCTTCAGCTCCGCCACCAGCTCTTCGATGCGGGCCGTGGAGATCGGGTCCAGCGCCGAGGTGGGCTCGTCGAGGAGCACCACTTCCGGCTTCACCGCGATGCCGCGGGCGATGCACAGACGCTGCTGCTGACCGCCGGACAGGCTCATGCCGCTCTGGTTGAGCTTGTCCTTCACCTCGCCCCACAGGGCCGCCTTGGTGAGGGCCCACTCCACCCGTTCCTCCATCTCGGAGCGCGTCAGCTTTTCGTGCAGGGACACGCCGAAGGCGATGTTGTCGAAGATGGACATGGGGAACGGGGTCGGCTTCTGGAACACCATGCCGACGCGCGCCCGCAGGGTGGTGACGTCCACCTTCGGGTCGAGCAGGTTCTGCCCGTTGAGCAGGATCTCGCCCTCGGCCCGCTGGTTGGGGTAGAGGTCGTACATCCGGTTGATGGTGCGCAGCAGCGTGGACTTGCCACAGCCGGAGGGACCGATGAAGGCCGTGACCCGGTGCTTCTCCATCTCGAAGTTGATGTTCTTCAGCGCCAGGAATTCGCCGTAGTAGAAGTTGAAGTTCCGGAAGGCGATCTGCGCCGGGCCCTTGATGACACCCTGGCTGGATTGAGTGGTGGCTTGTTGCATGGCAGAGGCTCGCTTAGTGGAGTTTTTCGGCGCGGAACATCACGCGGGCAATAATGTTGAGGCCCAGGACCCCGAGGGTGATCAGCAGCACGCCGGCCCAGGCCAGACGTTGCCAGTCCTCGAAGGGGCTCATGGCGAACTTGAAGATCGTCACCGGCAGGTTGGCGATCGGCTCGTTCAGATCCACGCTCCAGAACTGGTTGGACAGGGCGGTGAAGAGCAGCGGCGCGGTCTCGCCGGCGATGCGCGCAATGGCCAGCAGCACGCCGGTTACCACGCCGCTGCGGGCGGCGCGCAGGGTCACGCGGGAGATCACGATGTGCTTGGGCGCGCCCAGGGCGAAGGCCGCTTCCCGCAGGGAACCGGGCACCAGCATCAGCATGTTCTCGGTGGTGCGGATCACGATGGGCAGCACCAGCAGGGCCAGGGCGACGGCGCCGGACCAGGCCGAGAACTTGCCGGTGGTGGCGACGATCACCGCATACACGAAGAGACCGATGACGATGGACGGCGCCGACAGGAGCAGGTCGTTCACGAAGCGGGTGACGCGGCCCAGCCAGGTGTAGCGGCCGTATTCCGCCAGGTAGATGCCGGCCATGATGCCGATCGGGGCGCCGACGGCGGTCCCCAGGGCCACCAGGATCAGGCTGCCGACAATGGCGTTGAGCAGACCGCCGGTCTCGGCGCCGGGCGGCGGCGTCATCTCGGTGAACAGGGACAGGGACAGGCCACCGAGGCCCAGCTGGAGCACGGTGACGAGGATCCAGGCGAGCCAGAACAGGCCGAAGACCATGGCCCCCATGGAGAGGCCGAGGGCGATCTGGTTGGTGAGTTTGCGACGGGCGAGCAGGTCCATGGATCAGCGTCCTTCGTTGGCGGACAGGCGGAGCAGCAGGAGCTTGGACAGCACCAGCACGATCAGGGTGATGACGAACAGGATCAGGCCCAGCTCCATCAGCGCCGAGGTATGCAGGCCCCGCTCCGCTTCCGCGAATTCATTGGCCAGCGCCGAGGTGATGCTGTTGCCCGGCGCGAACAGCGAGGCGGTCGACAGGAAGTTGGTGTTGCCGATCACGAAGGTCACCGCCATGGTTTCCCCGAGGGCACGGCCGAGGCCCAGCATCACGCCGCCCACCACACCGTTCTTGGTGTAGGGCAGGACCACGCGGAACATCACCTCCCAGGTGGTACAGCCGAGACCGTAGGCGGACTCCTTGAGCATCGCCGGCGTCACCTCGAACACGTCGCGCATCACCGATGCGATGTAGGGAATGATCATGATCGCCAGGATGATGCCCGCACACAGCAGGCCGATGCCCAGCGACGGACCGGAGAACAGCGCGCCGAGCAGCGGAATCTTGCCCAGGGTGGCGCCCAGGGCGGGCTCGATGTATTCGCCGAAGATGGGCGCGAAGACCAGCAGGCCCCACATGCCGAAGACGATGGACGGCACGGCGGCGAGCAGCTCGATGGCGGTGCCCAGCGGGCGGCGCAGCCACAGGGGCGACAGTTCGGTGAGGAACAGGGCGATGCCGAAGCTCACCGGCACGGCCACCACCAGGGCGATGATCGACGACACAAGGGTGCCGTAGATGGGAATCAGGGCGCCGAACTGCTCGGCGGGCGGGTTCCATTCCGCGGTCACCAGGAAGGCCGGGCCGAAAGCGACGATGCTCGGCCACGACGCAACGGTCAGGGCCACAATGATGCCGGCCAGCAGGGCCAGGGCCAGCACCGCGAAGGTGGTCGAGATGCCGCCGAAGACCTTCGCGCCCACCTGGCTGACCGGCCGTCGCGCAGGCTGGGCGACGTCCGTCTGCGACACTTTCATGTCAATGGCCTCAGTATTCATGAACGTGATCCCAAGGATAAGCGAATGGGGCCGGAGAGTCGCCTCGTCCGGCCCCCTGACTGGCTGTGCGAACCTTCCGGTCCGTCTTACTTGCCGGAGAAGACCGCCTTGCCGGAGGCATCCTTGATGCCGGCCCAGGAGGCACGGATCAGCTTGACGGTGGATTCGGGCAGGGGCACGTAGTCCAGATCGGTGGCCAGCTTGGCACCGTTGTGGTAGGCCCACTCGAAGAACTTGAGCGCTTCACCGCCCTGAACCGGCTTGTCCTGGACCTTGTGCATCAGGATGAAGGTGGCGCCGGTGATGGGCCAGCTGTCCTTGCCCGGCTTGTCGGTCAGGATCTCGTAGAAGGCGTTCTTGCTCCAGTCGGCGCCGGCGGCGGCGGCCTTGAAGTTCTCGTCGTCCGGCAGCACGAAGGCGCCGTCCTTGTTCTTCAGGGACGCAAAGGTCAGCTTGTTCTGCTTGGCGTAGGCGTACTCCACGTAGCCGATGGCGCCCGGCAGACGCTGCACGAAGGCGGACACGCCTTCATTGCCCTTGCCGCCCAGGCCCAGCGGCCACTGCACGGTGGCGCCTTCCTTGACCTGGTTCTTCCAGTCGGCGCTGACCTTGGACAGGTAGTTGGTGAAGATGAAGGTGGTGCCAGAGCCGTCGGCGCGACGCACCACGCCGATGTCGCTGGCGGGCAGGTTCAGGTTGGTGTTGAGGGCGACGATGGCCGGGTCGTTCCACTTGGTGATCTTGCCCAGGTAGATGTTGGCCAGGATCTCGCCGGTCAGCTTGAGCTGGCCGGGCTGCACGCCCGGAATGTTCACCACGGGCACCACGCCACCGATCACGGTGGGAAACTGCTGCATGCCGTCCTTCTCGAGCTGCTCGGGGGACAGGGGCATGTCGGAGGCGCCGAAATCGACGGTCTTGGCGGTGATCTGCTTGATGCCGCCGGAAGAGCCGATGGACTGGTAGTTCACCTTGTTGCCGGTTGCCTTCTGGTAGGCGTCCGCCCACTTGGCGTAGACCGGGGCGGGGAAGGAAGCACCCGCGCCGGTGATGTCGGCCGCGAAGGCGGTCGAGGCGAGGACGGCACCCGCGGAAGCGAGCAGGGAACGGGTCACGGCGTTCAGCATGAAGAATCTCCTGAGTCTGGGGGGTGGGATCCGGGGCAGCGGGGCGGGACGTTCTCTGTGGCACCGCACAAAACACTTGCCCTGATCTCGCGACCGAAGCTTAGATTTTGAATGTGACGGGATTGTGACAATTCACAATCCGGCAACGGCGTGACCGGAACACGTCCCTCGATCCCGCCCGATCGGTTGCGGCGGCGCAACACCCTATCACTTTCTGCATAGCTTCCTGCCAGAGAATTCAACGCCCCCTCCGTCACAGCGGCGCAACAGAGCGATGGGATTATTTACATCCGGTTCCATATTTCACCCCCCGCTTTCCGGAGACTCTTCATGCGACACATCAGCCTTCTGGCCGCGGCCGTTTCTGCGGCCCTACTGGCCGGCTGCGGCGGCAACAGCAGCACCCAGGAGACGCCCGCCACCAACGTCATCTTCTTCCTCGGTGACGGCATGGGCATCAACACGCTCACCGCGGCGCGCATCTACAAGGTGGGTGAAGACGGCGACCTGACCATCGACACCCTGCCCGAGACGGCCTTCGTCCGCACCTACTCCAACAACGCCCAGGTCACCGACTCGGCCCCCTCCATGGCCGCCTACATGACCGGCGTGAAGATGAACAATGAAGTCATCTCCATGTCCGCCGACACCATGGCTTTTGACGCCAGCGGCAACAACTACCTGAGCGGCACCGACAGCACCTGTCCGGCCAGCGGCAACGGCAGCGCCGTCACCACCCTGCTGGAACTGGCCAAGAAGGCCGGCTGGAGCACCGGCGCGGTGACCACCACCCGCGTCACCCACGCCACCCCCGCGGTCACCTACTCCCACATCTGCCACCGCGACGCCGAGAACACCATCGCCGCCCAGATGGTTCCGGGCGGCAGCGGTTACAACAGCGCCCTGGGCGACGGCCTCAACGTCCTGATGGGCGGCGGCCGCCAGTTCTACCTGCCCACCGCCTCTGGCGGCAAGCGTACCGACGGCCGTGACCTGACCGCCGAGCTGGTCAAGCAGGGTTACACCTACGTCAAGAACAAGACCGAATTCGATGCCGCCGCCGCGGCCTCCACCGACAAGCTGGTGGGCCTGTTCACCTCCAGCCACATGAGCTACGACATCGACCGCGACCCCACCGTCGAGCCCAGCCTGGCCGAGATGACCACCAAGGCCATCGACATCCTGTCCAAGAACAAGAAGGGCTTCTTCCTGATGGTGGAAGGCGGCCGCATCGACCACGCCCTGCACGAGACCACCGCCGCCAAGGCCCTGCAGGACACCGTGGCCTTTGACGACGCCATCCAGACCGCCCTCACCAAGATGAAGGCCGTCGATCCCACCCTGGCCAACACCCTGATCGTCGTCACCGCCGACCACGACCACACCCTGGTGCTCAACGGCTACGCCAAGCGCACCGGCGCCACCACCGCCAGCAACCCCGGCATCCTCGGTCTGCTGAAGAACTTCGTCAGCGGCGCCAACGCCACCGACAGCGGCGGCCTGCCCTTCACCATCCTGGGCTTCGGCAACGGCGAAAACCGCCCGGCCACCCGCAGCGCCCTCACCGACGCCCAGGTCTCCGTCAAGACCTACCACCAGGAAGCCGCCGTCCCCATGGCCGCCGGCAGCGAAACCCACGGCGGCACCGACGTCTTCCTCGGCGCCATCGGCCGCGGCGCCGACAAGTTCACCGGCGTCATCACCAACACCGAAGTCTTCGGCCTGATCCGCAGCGCGGTCGGTCTGTGAGCCGCGACAGGAGCCCTTCCATGAAATTCCAGATCAAGACCTGCGTCGCCGCCCTCGCCCTGGTCGGCACCACCTCCGCCTTTGCCGCCGGCGAAGCCACCAACGTCATCTTCTTCCTCGGCGACGGCATGGGCCCCACCACCGTCACCGCCAGCCGCATCTACGAGTATGGCGAGGCCGGCAAGCTGAACATGGAGTCCCTGACCCGCACCGCGCGGATCAAGACCTACTCCAACGACGCCCAGACCACCGACAGCGCCCCGTCCATGGCCGCCTACATGACCGGCGTCAAGATGAACAACGAAGTGCTGTCCATGAGCGCCGACACCAAGGCCTACGCCAGCACCGCCACCAACAGCGGCTACGTCAGCGGCGCCGACAGCACCTGCCCGGCCACCGGCAACGGCACGGCCGTCACCACCCTGCTGGAGCTGTCCAAGGCCGCCGGCAAGTCCGTCGGCGCGGTGACCACCACCCGCATCACCCACGCCACCCCGGCGGCCACCTATTCCCACATCTGCCACCGGGACGGCGAGAACGACATCGCTGCCCAGGCCGTGCCCGGCTCCGGCAAGTTCAACAGCGCCCTCGGCAGCGGCGTGGATGTGCTCCTCGGCGGCGGCTGGCGCTTCTTCAAGCCCAATACCGTCACCGGTGGCAGCCGTACCGATGGCCAGGACCTGACCGCCAAGCTGCAGACCGCGGGCTACACCTACGTGGAGACCGGCACCGCCTTCAAGGCCGTCGATGCCACCGCCACCAGCAAGCTGGTCGGCCTCTTCAACCGCGACCACCTCAACTACGAGCTGGATCGGGTCAACAAGAGCATCGACGAACCCAGCCTCGCCGACATGACCGAAAAGGCCATCAAGATCCTGCAGAAGAACGGCAAGGGATTCTTCCTGATGGTGGAAGGCGGCCGCATCGACCACGCCCTGCACGGCACCAACGCCAAGCGCGCACTGGAAGACACCATCGCCTTCGACGAAGCCATCAAGCGCGCCCTGTCCCTGGTGGATCTGAAGAACACCCTGGTCGTCGTCACCGCCGACCACGATCACACCATGACCTTCAACGGCTACTCCCACAAGGGCAACCCCATCCTGGGCAAGGTCACCGACATCACCCAAACCACCGTCAAGAAGACCCCGGTCCTCGCCGCCGCGGCCGACGGCAAGCCCTACACCACCCTGGTGTTCGGCAACGGCGGCGGCCCCCGCAAGGCCACCCGGGACGACCTGACCAGCGTGGACACCACCACCGACGACTACCTCCAGGAAGTCGCGGTAAACCTGGGCTCGGCCGGCACCGAAACCCACGGCGGCGGCGACGTCATGCTGTTCTCCGGCGGCGCCGGCAGCAGCGGCTTCAAGGGCACGATGGTGAACACCAAGGTGTTCGGCCTGGTGAAGTCCGCCCTCGGCCTGTAAAGCATCGATTGCCATCCGGGATCGGCCTGCTGCGTAGAAGAAGTTGGTCCCATTTCCCGCCCGACCCCACCGGTCGGGCGGCTTTTTTTGAGACATTCCCCGTCACGATGAAGAAGCTCCTCCTCGCCGCCCTCCTCGGCGCCCTCACCGCCGGCGCCCGTGCCGACGACCTGGCCCTGCGCATCGAACACGACAGCACCGTCGTCGGTGCCGACGGCGTCACCCGCAACGTGCGCTTCGCCGAACGCCTGATCCGCCGCGACGCGCAGAGCTGGCTGGCGCGCATCCTGCCCCCCGGCGCCCACGAGGACGCCGAACACGCCGCCGGCGCCAAGGGCCACAAGCACATGGACATCGCCGCCGCCACCCGCTGGGTGGTCCGCGCCCCCGACGGCAAGCTGCGGGTGCGCCTGGTGAACGACCACGACCGGATGATCGTGGACATCGCACCCGTCGATTACGCCAACATCGGCTTCGACGGCCGCTGGAGCACCGCGGCCCAGCTCATCGACCCGGAGCAGATCCGCCAGATGAAGCCTCTTGCCCGCAGCGCCCCGGCCGGCACCCGCTGGTACGAGAGCGGCACGCCCGACGCCCGCGTGCAGGTACTGTGGGACGAAAAGGACAAGTACCCGCGACGCATCGAATCCAGCAACGCTGCCGGCACCCGCCGCAGCGTCCTCAACGCCACCCGCGAGGCCCTGCCCGCCGTGCTGCCGTGGACGCGCCTGGACGGCTACGCCCTGAAGGAATACTCCGACCTGCTCGACTAGGACCGGCGCCGCCGCCCGAGGCGCCCCCTGTCACGAATCTGTCACACCCCTGGAACCCCGGCGCCGCACCATGGCGTGGAATCCATCCGTCTGCAAGGTGTCCCCATGGTCTTCTTCGAACTCTTCTCCAACGCCCCCGACATCGTCCGCGTCCCTGCCGGGAAGGCCCTCTTCCACGAAGGTGAAGAAGGCTGCTGCATGTTCGTGCTGACCATCGGCAGCGCCGAGGTCTATGTGAAGAACCGCCGGGTCGAGCTCCTTGTGCCGGGCAACATGGTCGGCGAGCTGGCCCTGGTCACCCGCGGCCCCCGCACGGCCACCGTCCTCGCCCTGGAAGACAGCGAGTTCGTGTCCATCGACGAGGACCGCTTCAACTATCTGGTCCAGCACACGCCCTTCTTCGCCCTCAACGTCATGCGCCTGCTGGCCGAGCGCCTGGCTGCGGCGTCCAGTGCCCTGCCGGCGGTGGAGGACGTCTGACCCGCGGGCCTCAGCGCGGACCGGCGTTCCCGTCCGGTGCAAACTCCCCGCACCAGGAAAAGCTTGTCACCGCCGGAAAGCGCCAGGTGTGGTGCTCCGCCGGGTGCTCGCCGGCAAAGGATGGTGGGTAGCGGTGGCAGGTGCCGCTGGTGGCCCCATTGCTCTGAAAGTACGCGCACTCGGCGCAGGTGGGATGGTTCAGTCGGGGATCGGACATGGTCGGGTCGGGAAAATGTTGATCGCGGCCGTCGCCGCGGCGATAACGCTGCCGCTCCATTATGAGGGCCCGATGTGACAGAAATTCGGCACTGCAGCATCGCCACATCACCGTAACGCGCCCGTCACCCGGCCGCAACATGGCGCCGCTATCGTCGCGGCATTTCCGCACGGCCGGCCCCGACCGGCGCCGCCCCGAACCGTCGCCATGCCCCGTCCGCGTCTCCGCGCCCTGCGCACCGCTGCATTCCTCGCCCTCCTGTCCCTCGGCCTCAGCGCTTGCTCCCCGCGCCAGCTGGTGGTGCGCAGCGTCGCCGACCAGTTGGCCGGCCAGGACGCCGGCAGTGAGAACGATCCGGAGCTCGCCCGGGAAGCCAGCGCCTTTTACCTCAAGCTGTCCGAATCCGTGCTGCGTCAGGATCCGGACCACCTGCCCCTCGCCACCGCGGTGGCCGGCGGCTTCACCCAGTACGCCTACGCCTTCGTCGCCTTCGACGCCGACCGCCTCGAAGCCCGCGACAGCCGCGGCGCCCAGGCCCTGCGCGAGCGGGCCGCGCGCCTCTACCGGCGCGCCCGCGACCACGCCCTCGCCACCCTCGAACGCCATCGCCCCGGCCTCGCCGCCGAACTGGCCACAGCGGGCCCCGAGCGTCCTCTGGCCAAGGATCTCGTTCCCCTCGCCTACTGGGGCGCGGCAGCCTGGGGCGGACTCGTCAGCCTCTCCAAGGACGACCCGGACACCGTCGCCGACCTGCCCCGTGCGATCCGCCTCGCCCGCCTGGCCTGGCTCGCCGATCCCGCCTGGGGCGACGGCACGCTGGCCAGCCTGATGGGCAGTTTCGAGGCCGCCCGCCCCGGCGGCAGCGCCCGCCAGGCCGAAGCCTATTTCGACGACGCCCTGCGCCTTGCCGCCGGTCGCAGCGCCGGTGCCTTCGTCGCCAAGGCCGAAGGCGTCGCCCAGCCCGCCGGCGACAAGGCCGCCTTCCTCGACCTGCTGCGCCAGGCCGAGGCCGTGCGCGACACCCCCGGCAGCCCCCTCACCCTCGCCAACGAAGTCATGCGCCGCCGCGCCCGCTGGCTCGCCGAGAACGCCGACGACCTGTTCTGAACGTCGGCCCCTCGCCCCTCACCCGGAAAACGCCCCATGCCGCTCACCGCCCGCCGCCACGCCCTGCGCCTGCTCGCCACCCTGCCCGCCCTGGCCCTGCCCGGCCTCGCCGTGGCCGCCGGCCCACAGATGCGCATCGGCACCCTCGCCCCCAAGAACTCCCTCTACCACCGCCAGTTGCTGGAGATCGGCGAAGCCTGGCGCGCGGCCCAGGGCGAAGGCGCCAAGTTCACCGTCTATCCCGACGGCAGCCAGGGTGGCGAGACCGACATGGCCCGGCGCATGCGCATCGGCCAGCTCCAGGGCGCCCTGCTGTCGGTGGTCGGCCTGCGGGAGATCGAGCCCTCCATCTCTGCCCTGCAGAACATGCCCCTGATGTTCCGCAGCTGGGACGAGGTGGATTACGTCCGCGAAAAGATCCGCCCCGCCATGGAAAAGAAGTTCCTCGACAAGGGCTTCGTCGTCCTCACCTGGGGCGACGCCGGCTGGGTGCGCTTCTTCTCCAAGGAAGCCGCCGTGCGCCCGGACGACTACAAGAAGATGAAGTTCTTCGCCTGGGCCGGCGAATCCGAGCAGCAGGACATCATGAAGAGCCTCGGCTACACCCCGGTGCCCCTCGAAACCAGCGACATCCTGCCGTCCATCCAGACCGGCATGATCAACGCCGTCCCGTCCACGCCCTACTTCGCCCTGGCCAGCCAGGTCTATGCCACCGCGAACCACATGCTGGACATCAACTGGGCCCCCATCGTCGGCGCCCTGGTGGTGACTAAAAAGGCCTGGGACGACATGACCCCCGCCGCCCAGACCGCCCTGCGCGACGCCGCTGCCAAGGCCGGCGCCCAGATGCGCCAGCAGGCCCGCAAGGAGGTGGACGAAGCCGTGGAGGCCATGAAGAAGCGCGGCCTGGTGGTCCACACCCCCACCCCCGAGCAGATGAAGGAATGGAACGACCTGGCGGACAAGCTCTATCCCCGCATCCGCGGCAAGATGGTGCCCGCCGACACCTTCGACGAGGTCGTGTCCCTGCTCAAGACCTACCGCGCCGGCAAACGCTGAAGGACGTCATGGCGCGCCGGCCGTGCCCACCTTCGTGCTTTCCGCCTCCCACTTCCGCGCCCTCCCCCCCAATGCGCCGCTTCCTGCCCGACGAGGCCCTCGCCTCCGCCGCCCTCTTCCTGATGACCCTCATCCCGCTGGTGGAGATGGCCGTGCGGCCGCTCTTCGGCAAGGGCATCGACAACGCCCCGCTGCTGGTCCAGCACCTGGGGCTGATCCTCGCCATGTTTGGCGCCCTGCTGGCGGAGCGGGGCGGCCACCTCACCTCCCTCGGCAACAGTCTGGGCAGCGCCCGCGATCCGCGCGTCCGCGCTGCCGCCGGCCTTTTTGCCCATGCTGCCGCGGCCCTGCTGTGCGGCCTGCTCGGCGCGGCAAGCTGGGCCTTCGTCGCCAGCGAGCTGGACGCCGGCCGCGAGCTGGCCTACGGCCTGCCGGTGTGGACGGTCCAGGCTGCAATGCCCCTCGGCTTCCTGCTCCTGGGCATGCGCCTGGGCGCCCGCTGCGCGCCGGCCGGCCTCGCGCGCCCCCTGGTGGGCGCCTCGCTGGCAGGCCTTGGCTTCCTGCTGGCCCGCCACTTCGACGGCAGCACCCTGAGCTTCGCCCCCTTCGCGGTCGCCCTGCTGGCCGCCCTGCTGGCCGGCGCCCCCATCTTCGCGGTGCTGGGCGGCCTCGCCCTGGGCCTGTTCTGGTCCGAAGGCCAGCCCCTCGCCTCGGTGCCCCTCAGCCACTACCAGATCACCGTCAACCCGTCCCTGCCGGCCCTGCCCCTGTTCACCCTGGCCGGCCTGGTGTTCGCCCGCAGCGGTGCGGCCGGACGCCTCGGCACCCTGTTCACCGCCTGCTTCGGCGGCGGCGCCACCGGCAGCGCGGTGGCCGCGGCGGTGCTGTGCTCCTGCTTCACCGCCTTCACCGGCGGCAGCGGCGTCACCATCCTCGCCCTCGGCGGCCTGCTCCTGCCCCTGCTGCGCGACGCGGGCCTGCCTGAACGGCGCGGCATCAGCCTGGTCACCAGCGCCAGCGCCCTGGGCGTGCTGCTCGCCCCGTCGGTGCCGCTCATCATGGTCGCCATCATCGCCCGGGTGCCCATCAACACCATGTTCCTGGCCGGCCTGCTGCCGGCCCTGGTGATGGTCCTGTGCCTCTTGCTGGTGGGCGGCTACCTGCGCTCCACGCCCCGCGCCGGGGCGCCCGTCGCCGCCCCGTCCGCAGGGGTCCCGTCTGGCGTGGGCCTGCGCGCGGCCATCTGGGCGGCCCGCTGGGAGATCCTTGCCCCGGTGGTGGCCATCGGCGCCCTCGCCAGCGGCATCGCCACCCCCACCGAGAGCGCTGCCCTCACCGCCGCCTACGCCCTGTTCACCCAGGCCGTGCTGCACCGGGAGGTGGACGCCACCCTGCTGCGCCGCTGCCTGGCCGACTGCGCCCAGGTCATCGGCGGCGTGATGCTGATCCTCGGCATGGCCCTGGGCCTGACCAACTACCTGGTGGATGCGGGCATCCCGGATGCCGCCGTGGACTGGGTGCAGGCCACCCTGCCCAACAAGTTCGCCTTCCTGGTGGCCCTCAACCTGTTCCTCTTCGTGGCCGGCGCCCTGATGGAGATCTACGCCGCGATCGTCGTGCTGGTGCCCCTGCTGCTGCCGGTGGCGGTCAGTTATGACATCGACCCGGTGCACTTCGGCGTGATCTTCCTGGCCGTCATGGAGATGGGCTTCCTGTGCCCGCCGGCAGGGATGAACATCTTCTTCGCCTCCGCCATGTTCGCCCGCCCCATCCGCGAGGTAGCCGTGTCGGTGCTGCCGGCCCTGCTGGCAATCTTCCTCGGCGCCCTGATCATCGCCTGGGTGCCCTGGCTGGCCACCGGGCTGCCGGCGCTGTTCGCCCTGCACTGACCCACACGCGGCGGCACCCGCTCAACGCGGACAGAATCGATATCCCACGCCGGATTCAGTGAGGAGGTGGCGCGGCCGCGACGGGTCGTCCTCGATCTTCTTGCGCAGCTGGGCCATATGGACGCGCACGTAGTGGACGTCCTCCGCGTGCCCCGGCCCCCACACCGTCAGCGCCAGATGGCGGTGCGTCAGCACCGTGTCCGGGTGGGAGGCGAGGCAGGCGAGCAGGCGGAACTCGATGGGCGTCAGGTGCACCGGCACCCCGTCCCGCTCGATCAGCCGGCGCCCGAAGTCCGCCCGGAGGCGCCCGAAGCTCATCACGCCGGGCGTGCCGTCGCGGGGCGCCGCACGGCGCAACTGGGCCCGCACCCGAGCCAGCAGCTCGGCCGCACCGAACGGCTTGACGAGGTAGTCGTCGGCCCCCGCATCCAGCGCCGCCACCTTCTCCGACTCCTGGGTGCGCGCCGACAGGACGATGACGGGGATCGCCGACCAGGTCCGCAGTTCGCGGATGAAGGCCTTGCCGTCGCCGTCGGGCAGGCCCAGATCGAGCACCACCAGATCCGCCTGGCGCGTGCCCGCCTCGATCAGCCCGCGCTTCACGGAGTCCGCCTCGAAGGCCTGCAGGTCGGCGCTCTCGAGTGCCATGCAGACGAAGCGCCGGATCTTCGGTTCGTCCTCGATCACCACCACGACCGGCCGGGGATCAGTGCCCATGGGGCGCGTCCTCCGCAAGCCCGCCCATGCCCGGCACCGCCGGCGGCTGCCCGGCGGGCAGGCTGAACAGGAAGCGGGCGCCCCCGTCCGCCCGGTTCTCGGCCCGGATGGTGCCGCCGTGGGCCGCGACGATGGCGCGACAGATCGCCAGCCCCAGCCCCACGCCGGGGGTCGCGCTCTCCGACTGGCCGCGTTCGAACTTCTTGAAGATGGCCTCCTCCCGCCCCGCCGGCAGCCCCGGACCGTCGTCCTCGACCCAGATCGTCACAAAGCCGCCCGCGGGCCCCTCCGCACCGATGCGGACCGGGGTGCCCGGCGGCGTGTACTTGACCGCATTCTCCACCAGATTCGACAGCACCCGCTCGATCAACACCGTATCGAACTCCAGCAGGGGCAGATCGTCGGGCAGACGGACCTCCACCGGATGACGGAAGAGGGCCGACTCCAGCCCCTTCAGCGCGCTGCCGACCACCTCCTCGAGCGGCTGCCACTGCTTGTTGAGGGTCACCGTGCCCGCCTGCAGCCGCGCCATGTCGAGCAGATTGCTGACCAGGGCGTTCATGCGCTGCACCTCGTCGCGCATCGACTCGGCCAGCTGCACCAAGGCCGGCGCAGGTGCCGGCCGGGTGAGCAGCATCATGTCCACCAGCCCCACCAGCGCCGACAGGGGCGTGCGCAGATCGTGGGAGATGGCCGACAGCAGGGAATTGCGCAGGCGCTCGGACTCCATCTGCAGTGTCGTGGCCTGGGCTACCTGGATGTAATGGACGCGCTCCAGGGAAATCGCGATGAGGCGCGCGAAGGTCTCCAGCAGGCGATGCTGCTCCGGCGCGCCCATGCGCCCCGGATGGCGGGGCTCCAGCACCAGCACGCCGCGGATGCGCATGGGCGCCTTGAGGGGAACGTAGAGCAGCGGACTCGCCGGCAGCGTATCCGTGCCGCAGCCGGCCTCCGCCTCGTGGTCGAAGGCCCACTGGCAGATGCCCGCGTCCACGCCGCTGAGCCCGCCTGGTACGGCGAGCGGCGCCAGCAGACGGTTGGCGTCGTCCGCCAGCACCAGCGTGCAGCGCGCCGCAAAGGTCGTCCGTGAGAAGCGCAGCGCGATCTCTGCGATCTGCTCGGGCATCAGGGCCCCGGAGAGATCGCGAGACATCTCGTAGAGCGCCCGGATGCGGTATTCGCGGCGGCTCGCCACCCGCGCCTGCAGCTTCAGGCCGGCGGTAAGGTTGGCCGTGATGAGGCCGGACGCCAGCATCACCGCAAAGGTGAGCACGTACTGCACGTCGCTCACCGCAAACGAGAAGCGCGGCGGCACGAAGAAGTAATCGAAGGCCGCCACGTTCAGGAAGGACGCCACCACCGCCGGCCCCAGGCCGTAGCGCACGGCCGTCAGGACCACCGCGAGCAGGAAGACCATGGCGATGTTGGCCAGGTCGAAATGCCCCAGCAGCAGCGTGGCGACCACGGTCGCCAGGGCGCCCAGGGCGGCGGTCATCGCGAAGGCCGTCCACGGCGCCCGCAGCCGGTCCAGCCACGACTCGCTGGTGGGCGCCTCCACCGCGGCGTCCCGGCGGGCCTCGTCGCGGGCAACCAGGATCACGTCCAGGTCCGGCGCCTGCCGGCCGATCTGCTCAGCCATGGAGCGGTGCCATGGGCGCCAGCCGCGGGGATGATCGCGCCCCACCACGATGCGCGCGAGATTGTGGTCACGGGCGTAGGCCGCGATGCGCTCCGCCGCATCGGCCCCCGCCAGGCTCGCCGTCTCGGCGCCGGATTCCTGGGCCAGGTGCAGGTTCTTGAGGATGCGCTGGCGGTTCCGCTCGCTCAGGTGGCGCAGGTCCGGCGTCTCCACGTAGATCGCATGCCAGGGCACCTCGAGGCGCCCCGCCAGGCGGGCGCAGGCCCGCACCACGCGGTCGCCGCCTTCGCCGGGGCCGACGCAGGCCAGCAGGGATTCCTGCGTCGCCCACACCGTGCTCACCGCCGAATCGCGGCGGTAGCGCACCATCTCGCTATCGACCCGGTCCGCGGTGCGGCGCAGGGCCAGCTCCCGCAGAGCGATCAGGTTGCCCTTGCGGAAGAAGTTCTGGATCGCCCGCTCGGCCTGCTGGGGCAGATAGACCTTGCCCTCCTTGAGGCGCTGGAGCAGTTCGTCCGGCGGCAGATCCACCAGCACCACTTCGTCGGCGGCATCGAAAACATGGTCGGGCACCGTCTCCCAGACGCGCACGCCGGTGATGCCGCCCACCACGTCGTTGAGCGTCTCCAGATGCTGGACGTTCACCGTGGTGTAGACATCGATCCCCGCATCGAGCAGTTCCTCCACGTCCTGCCAGCGCTTCGGGTGGCGCGAGCCCTCCACATTGGAATGGGCCAGCTCGTCCACCAGGATCAGGGCCGGCTGCCGCGCCAGCGCGCCGTCGATGTCGAACTCGGCGAGGGTCCGCCCCTTGTAGGCCACGCTCCGCGGCGGCAGCACGTCCAGGCCGTCGAGCAGTGCCGCGGTCTCGCGTCGGCCGTGGCTCTCCACCACGCCCACCACCACGTCGACGCCCTGGGCCCGCTGCTGGTGAGCGGCGCACAGCATCGCGTAGGTCTTGCCGACGCCCGCCGACGCGCCGAAGAAGATCTTCAGGCGGCCGCGGGCGGCGCGCCCCTCCGCCTCACGCAGACGGTCTAGGATCCGCTGCGGATCCCGGCGCGGGTCATCCATTGGTGCGCGTCGCGATGATGCCCGGCCGCAGCCCGGCCATGCCGACCGCCCTCAACGGGCGCACGGAAACTCGCTGGACAGGGCCTCGGAGACCTGCTGGGCCGCGCTGCGGGACGTACGGGGCGGCGGATCCTTGGGCAGATGACGGGCCACGGCCTGGAACAGATGCTCCTCCGTCAGGTCCGCGGGCAGGCACCACTGCGTCCCCGAACCGGCGTCGGCCACACCCAGCACATAGCCCTTCACGAACAAGGCCGTGCCGACCGGCACCCGGCTGCGCAGCACGCTCTCGAGTTCCTGCAGGTCAGCGTCGCTGCGGAAGTAACCGGCGGCCTGGACTGCGCCCCCCCAGCCCAGCACCCCCAAACAGACCAGCGCTCCGACCCACCGGCCCAGGTCCCCGCCTCGCGCTGCTGTGGCGGCGCGTCCGGCCATGCCGAACGCCTCTCTGATCCCATTCATCGTGTCACCTCCCCTCGACGGGAAAACGTTCATCCAGTGCCCGGTTCAGGGCCAGCACATGGACCCGCGGTTCACCGAACAGCCCCCACTGGCGCCCCTCGGTGTGGGCCGCGACCAGCGACTCCAGCGCCGCCGGGGCGATGCCGCGGAGCCGCGCGATGCGCCCGATCTGGTAGGCCGCGGCGGCCGGGCTGATGTGCGGATCGAGGCCGCTGCCCGACGCCTGGACCAGATCTGCCGGCACCGGGGCCGGATTGCCCGGGTCGGCCGCGCGCAGACCCTGCACGCGCGCCTGGACGGCCTCGGCCAGCGCCGGATTGAGCGGCCCCAGATTCGAACCGGACGACGCGGCCCCATTGTACGGCTGGGGCGCCGTGGCCGAGGGTCGCCCCCAGAAATGCCGTGGATCCTCGAAGGCCTGACCGATCAGGCGGGAGCCGGCCACGGCGCCGTCTGCCAGGATCAGACTGCCGGCCGCCTGCGCGGGAAAGACCCACCCCGCCACCGCGGTGACGGCAGCCGGATACACCAGCCCCGTGAGAAGGCTCAACAGCCCGCACAGCATCAGGGCGGGACGCACGATGGTGTTCATGTCCGGATCTCCTCAGGCCAGGCCGCTGGCGGCCAGAGCCATGTCGATGAGCTTGATGCCGACAAAGGGCGCCAGCAGGCCCCCGAGCCCGTAGATCGTCAGATTGCGGCGCAGCAGCAGCCCCGCGCCCTGGGGCCGGTAGCGCACGCCGCGCAGGGCCAGCGGAATCAGCACGATGATGATCAGCGCGTTGAAGATCACCGCCGACAGGATGGCCGAAGCCGGGCTGGCGAGGGCCATGACGTCGAGCGCCTCCAGCTGCGGGTAGGTGCTCACGAAGGCCGCCGGCACGACGGCGAAGTACTTGGCCACGTCGTTGGCGATGCTGAAGGTGGTCAGCGCGCCGCGGGTCATGAGCATCTGCTTGCCCGTCTCCACCACCTCGATCAGCTTGGTCGGATTGGAATCCAGGTCCACCATGTTGCCCGCCTCCTTGGCGGCCTGGGTACCCGTGTTCATGGCCACCGCGACATCCGCCTGGGCCAGAGCCGGCGCATCGTTGGTGCCGTCGCCCGTCATCGCCACCAGGCGCCCTTCCGCCTGATGCTGGCGGATCAGGGCCAGCTTGGCCTCCGGCGTCGCCTCGGCGAGAAAGTCATCCACCCCGGCCTCCGCCGCGATGGCGGCCGCCGTGAGCCGGTTGTCGCCGGTGATCATCACCGTCTTGATGCCCATCCGCCGCAGTTCGCCGAAACGCTCGCGGATGCCGCCCTTGACGATGTCCTTGAGCTCCACCACGCCCAGCACGCGGGCATCCTCCGCCACCACCAGCGGCGTGCTGCCGCGCCGGGCGGTCTCTTCGACGATGGCCGTCACGGACGCCGGAAAGTGGCCGCCGAGTGCCTCCACGTGGCGCCGCAGCGCCTCGCCGGCGCCCTTGCGGATGCGTGTGCCGCCCAGGTCCACGCCGCTCATGCGGGTCTGGGCGGAGAAATGCACGAACTGCGCCCCCAGGGCCTGCAGGTCATGCTCCCGCAGATTGAAGCGCTGCTTGGCGAGCACCACGATGCTGCGCCCCTCGGGCGTCTCGTCGGCCAGGGAGGCCAGCTGGGCCGCCCGGGCCAGCGCCTGCTCCGTGACGCCTTCCGCCGGGATGAACGCCGCCGCCTGACGGTTGCCCAGGGTGATCGTGCCGGTCTTGTCGAGGAGCAGCACGTCCACATCGCCCGCCGCCTCCACCGCCCGGCCGGAGGTAGCGATCACGTTGGCCTGCATCATGCGGCTCATGCCCGCCACCCCGATGGCCGAGAGCAGCCCGGCGATGGTGGTGGGGATGAGGCACACCAGCAGCGCCACCAGCACCGTCAGGGTCACGGGGGCGCCGGCGCCCGCCACCTGCACGCTGAACACCGAAAAGGGCAGCAGGGTCACCGTCACCACCAGAAAGACCAGGGTCAGGGCCACCAGCAGAATGGTCAGGGCGATCTCGTTGGGGGTCTTCTGGCGCCGGGCGCCTTCCACCATCGCGATCATGCGGTCCACGAAGGTCTCCCCCGGATTCACCGTCACCCGCAGCACCAGCCAGTCCGACAGCAGGCGCGTGCCCCCCGTCAGCGCCGAGAAATCCCCGCCGGCCTCGCGGATCACCGGCGCGGACTCCCCGGTGATGGCCGACTCGTCCACCGAGGCGACCCCCTCGATCACCTCCCCATCCGCCGGCACCGTCTCGCCGGCCTCCACCAGACACACGTCGCCACGCCGCAGCGCGGTGGCCGACACCTGCTGCCACGGCGCCCCGTAGCGGGGCGCCGTCAGCCGCTTGGCCGGCGTGTCCTGCTTCAGCCCCCGTAAGGCAGCCGCCTGGGCCTTGCTGCGCCCCTCCGCCAGGGCCTCCGCGAAATTGGCGAAGAGCACCGTGAACCACAGCCACAGGGCCACCGTGAAGATGAATCCGGCCGGGGCCTCGCCGTCCCCCGCCAGGGCCTGGATGCCCAGCACCGTGGTCAGCAGGCTGCCGCCATAGACGACGAACATCACCGGATTGCGCCACTGCACGGCCGGATTGAGCTTGCGGAAGGCATCCACCAGCGCCGGCCGGAGCAGATCCGGGTCGAACATCGAGAGCGTCTTGCGCGTCATGGTCGGCCTCCTTTCAGTGCGCCGCGTACAGGGCAAGGTGTTCGACGACCGGCCCGAGGGCCAGCGCCGGCACATAGTTGAGGGCCCCGACGAGCACCACCGTACCGATCAGCAGCACCACGAAGAGCGGCCCATGGGTCGGCATGGTCCCGGCGCCGGGGGCCAGCCGCTTCTTCGCGGCCAGATGCCCCGCCAGGGCCAGCACGGGCACGATCACACCGAAACGTCCCAGCCCCATCACCACACCCAGCACGCTGTTGTAGAACGGCGTGTTCGCCGACAGGCCGGCGAAGGCGCTGCCATTGTTGTTGGCCGCCGAAGTGAAGGCGTACAGGATCTCCGAGAAGCCATGGGCGCCCGGATTGCCCACGCCCGCGCCCCCCGCCGGCACCAGCACCGCCACCGCGGTGCCGGCGAGCACCAGCACCGGGGTGACGAGGATGGCGATGGACACCATCTTCATGTCGTGCACCTCGATCTTCTTGCCCAGGTACTCGGGTGTGCGCCCGATCATCAGGCCGGCGATGAACACCGCCAGCACCGCAAACACCAGCATGCCGTAGAGCCCGCTGCCCACGCCGCCGAACACCACCTCGCCCAGCATCATGTTCCACAGGGTCACCAGGCCACCCAGCGGCGTGAACGAGTCGTGCATGCCGTTCACCGCGCCGCACGAGGCCAGGGTCGTGATCACCGCGAACAGGGCCGAGTCGTCGCTGCCGAAGCGCGTCTCCTTGCCCTCCAGGTTGCCCGCCGCGCCCTCGATCCCGAGGGACGCCAGCAGCGGATGACCCTGGGCCTCGGCGTGCGCGCCGGCCACCGCCATGGCGACGAAGAGCAGGGTCATGGTGGCCAGGATCGCGCGTCCCTGGCGCGCGTCCCCGACCATCCGTCCGAAGCTCACGCACAGGGCCGCCGGGATCAGGAAGATCAGCAGCATCTCCACGAAATTGCTCAGGGGCGTCGGGTTTTCAAAGGGGTGGGCCGAGTTGGCGTTGTAGTAGCCGCCGCCGTTGGTCCCCAGCATCTTGATCGCCTCCTGGGACGCCACCGGCCCCAGGGACAGCACCTGGGTCTGCGTCCGGGCCGGCTCCGTGAGGACACGGCCGGACGCATCGATCAGGGGCTTGCCCGTCGCATCGAGGCGTGGCGCGTCATAGTGCGTGAGCTCCAGGGTGGTCGCCAGCCGATCGCCGCCCAGGTCCTGGACCACGCCCTGCCCCACCAGGAACACCGCCACCACGCCCGACAGGGGAAGCAGCACGTACAACACCATCCGGGTCAGGTCCACCCAGGCATTGCCGACGGTCGCGGCCGAATGCCGCGCAAAGCCCCGGATCAGGGCCAGCGCCACGGCCATTCCGGTGGCGGCCGACAGAAAGTTCTGCACGCTCAGGCCCAGCATCTGGGTCAGCGGACTCATCGTCGACTCGCCTGCATACCCCTGCCAGTTGGTATTGGTGGCAAAGCTGATCGCCGTGTTGAAGGCCGAATCCGGACTGACCGCCGCCAGGCCCTGGGGATTCAGCGGCAGCCCGTCCTGCAGGCGCTGCAGCGCATACACCGCCAGCGCCCCGACCAGGTTGAACGCCAGGATGGCGAGCGCGTAGGTCCGCCAGCCCATCTCCTGCTCGGCGCGGACGCCGCACAGGCGGTAGATCAGCGCCTCGATCGGGCGCCCCGGACGCAGCGCCCGCCCCCCCTGCCCTTCCGCCACGGCGGCGATGTAGCGCCCCAGCGGCACGGCCGCGGCCAGGAGCACCAGCAGGTACAGCCCCAGCAGGACCCACGCGTGGCTGCTCATGAGAAATCCTCCGGACGCAGCAGGGCCACCACCAGATAGACCAGCAGCCCGGCGGCCAGCACCGCCGACACCGTCAGCATCGCGCTCATGACCGCCGCTCCAGGCGATCGCAGACCACCACCAGGCCGAACATCAGGGCCCACAGCACCGCGAGCCCACCGCCGTACATGACATCCATCTCACCGCTCCCTGCCCACTGAACACGCCCCCATGGTAGGGCGCCGTGTTTCAAGAAGCTGCAAAGATGCGGGGCCGCGGTATCAAGAAATCATCAAGATCGCCCTCCCGGAAGGCTGCGACACGCCCCCGAACCTATTCCACCACCGCCCCCAGCCGCGCCCAGCGCACCCCCTCCGGCCCGGACGACCACCACACCTGGCGCGCCCGGCCCGCCACGTCGGCCATGGGCACGGGGCCGAAGCGGCGCGAATCGGTGGTGGCGTCCCGGTTATCACCCAGCACGAAGACCTGCCCCGGCGGCACCGTCAGCACCACATCCGGCGGCGCCTCCTCCGGGGCGCGGGTGGAGCCGGTCCCTCCGCGCAGCACCTGCCAGCGGCGCCCGTCGAGGGTCTCCGTCACCGCACCGGACATCACCGGGTCGGTGCTCAGGGCCACGCCATTCACCCACACCGCCGCGCCCCGCGTCTCCACCCGATCGCCCGGCAGGCCGACGATGCGCTTGATGTACAGCCTGGTGCGGTCATTGGGGTAGGTGAACACGGCCACGTCGCCGCGGCGGATCTGCTGCTTGCAGCCGGGGCAGTTGTAGCGCTTGTCGGCGAACAGGATGTCGCCCCGCAGCACGCTGGGCTCCATGCTCGCGGAGGGGATCGAGAAGGATTCCATCTGGCGGCTGCGCACCGTGTCCACCAGCAGGGGCAGGGCCAGACCGTTGCACACCAGGAAGGCCACCGCGTAGGCCGCGCCGGTCTGCCAGGGGCGCGGCAGGTAGTCCGGCCGCGCCCGCGCGCCGCGCCAGGCATCCACCACGGCGTAGCCCCAGGTGCCCAGCGCCGCGACCACGCTCACCCCCAGGGCCGGCATCGTCCAGGCCGGCGGCAGGTAGAGCCCCACCAGGGCCATGCCCGGCACGCAGAGAAAGGCAAACGCGAGAAAAAGCCACACGGCCTTGTCCAGCTCGCCGTTGTAGAACTGCCCGTAGCCCGGCAGGACCAGGGACATCAGCGCGGCGCGCAGGGGCTGACGGGGCGACACATCGAACATGATCGGTTCTCCTGATGATTCAGCCGGCAGTCGTCACCGACCACACGGCAAAGGCGAGACTCAACAGCTGGGCGACGCCGAACAGCCCGGCGCCCACGGCCGTCAGCCAGGCCGCCGCCCGCGCAAACGGCCGCCCACGGCCAGCCGGCGCACCCGTCGGTGCGCGGGACGGCGGGATCGGCTGCGGGACGGCCGGCAGCGCCGCCATCACCCGCGCCGCAAAATCCGCGGGCGGCGCCGGGAAGTCCTCCCGCAGCAGCGCCTCCACGGCGGGATCGAGCACGGCATCGGCCGGCCGGTCGAAGGGATCAGTACGCATCGGAAGGCTCCAGCAAACGGCCCAGACGCTGGCGCGCCCGGGTCAGACGGGTCTTGGCGGCAGCGACGGAACAGCCCTCGATGCGCGCGATGTCGGCCATGGCCAGCTCCTCCACATAGGCCAGGGCGAGGAGGCTGCGGTCCGCCAGGGAGAGTTGCCGCAGGGCGGCGTGCAGACGCTGGCGCTGCTGCGCCAGTGCCAGCACCTCGGGCGGCTGGGGGCGCGGACAGGCGGGCTCCGGCGCATCCTCCGCCGCGGGGCGCTCGCGGACATGGTGACTGCGCCCCAGTTCGTTGATCGCCAGGTGGCGGGCAATCGTGAACAGCCAGGTGGACAAGGCCCCCATCTCCGGCCGGTAACGGTCCAGCTGCTGCCAGGCGCGCACGAAGGCGTCCTGGGCCAGATCCTCGGCGAGGGCCGGCGCGCACCCCATGCGGCCGAGAAAGCCGAAGAGGGGCCGCTGGTAGCGCACCACCAGCGCGGCAAAGGCCTGGCGGTCGCCGGAACGGAGGCGGGCAAGCAGATCAGGCGTGTCCATGGGTGAGTCCGGGGTGCATGCCGCTTATACCGGACCCACGGAAAAAGGTGACAGGCCGAATGTGCGGCCGGCACGCCGATACACCCCGGCCCCCCGGGGCGCCTGTCCGTCTCCGGACGATCCGCGCACGCATTCCGGCGCAGGCATCCGCGCCCGGCGGAATTGCGTAAACCCGATGAAGGCCCCCGCCGGCCCGGACCTTCGGCCGACGCGGGCGCGCCGTCCCCCGCCCGCCGACCGTGAATATGTCACACCGTGTGTCGTAAACCGCGCCGGAGGCCGATGCGCAACGCCCACGGGACAGCATCCTGCAAGGCTGGCCTGCTAACGTATATAAAAAGTTATAGAGGTTCCTGCAACATGCTCACTCAACCGATCCGCTCCAAGCAGGCCGTGGCCGCCGAGCGCGAATGGGCCGGCCAGGCGCGGCGGTCCTCCACGCCCGACCAGCACGCCGCCCCGCCGACGCCCAGCGCCGGCCGGGGAAAGCTGTGGCTCCTGCTCCTCGCCGTCGCCCTTATCGCGCCCAAGCTCCTGCACTACTTCTAAGCGCGGCAACGGCCGCCCGTCCGCCGGGCGGCCAGACGCGGCCGCGGAACGACACCTATTTCAGATCGAAGCGGTCCAGGTCCATCACCTTGCCCCAGGCCGCCGCAAAGTCGCCCGCAAACCTCGCGGCCGCATCGGCCTGGGCGTACACCTCGGCAATCGCCCGCAGCTGTGAATTGGAGCCGAAGACCAGATCCACCCGCGTCGCCGTCCAGCGGAGCGCGCCGCTGTGGCGGTCGCGGCCGGTAAAAGTCTCCCCCGTCTCCGCGGTGGGTGCCCAGACGGTGCCCATGTCCAGCAGATTCACAAAGAAGTCGTTGCTGAGCACCCCCGGCCGCGACGTGAACACCCCATGGGGTGCGCCCCCCACGTTGGCCCCCAGCACCCGCAGACCGCCCACCAGCACCGTCATCTCCGGCGCACTGAGGGTCAGCAGCTGGGCCTTGTCCACCAGCAGGGCCTCGGCCGGCACGCGGAAGCTCTGCGCGAGGTAATTGCGGAAGCCGTCCGCCTGGGGCTCCAGCACGGCAAAGGACTCCACGTCGGTCTGATCCGCGCGCGCATCCACGCGCCCCGGCGCGAAGGGCACGCTCACCGTGACGCCGCCGGCCTGCGCCGCCGCTTCCACCGCTGCATTGCCCGCCAGCACGATCAGATCCGCCAGGGACACCTGGCGCCCGTCGGTCTGCGCGGCGTTGAAGTCCCGCTGGATGCCTTCCAGCGTCGCCAGCACGCGGGCGAGCTGCGGGGGCTGATTGACCGCCCAGTCCTTCTGGGGCGCCAGGCGGATACGCGCGCCGTTGGCCCCGCCGCGCAGGTCCGAACCGCGGAAGGTGCTGGCCGATGCCCACGCGGTGCTCACCAGCTCGGCGACGCCCAGCCCGGCCTGCAGCACCCGCGCCTTCAGACCGGCGATGTCGGCCGCGTCGATCAGCGGGTGGTCCCGCGCCGGCAGCGGGTCCTGCCAGATCAGGTCCTCCGCCGGCACCTCCGGGCCCAGGTAACGGGCCCTGGGCCCCATGTCCCGGTGGGTCAGCTTGAACCAGGCCCGCGCAAAGGCGTCGGCAAAGGCCGCCGGATCCTGCTGGAAGCGCCGCGCAATGGGCGCGTAGATCGGGTCGAAGCGCAGGGACAGGTCCGCCGTGGTCATCATCGGCGGATGCTTCTTCGCCGGATCGTGGGCGTCCGGGATCAGGTGCTCCGGCTTCACGTCCTGCGCCACCCACTGCTGCGCGCCGGCCGGGCTCCGGGTCAGCGCCCACTCGTAGCCGAAGAGCATGTCGAAGTAGCCGCCGTCCCAGGTGGTCGGGTTCGGCTTCCAGGCCCCCTCAATGCCGCTGGTGGTGGTGTCGCCGCCCGTGCCGCGGCCGAAGGCATTGATCCAGCCCAGGCCCTGGGCTTCCAGGGGCGCGCCTTCCGGTTCCGGCCCCACCCATTTCGGATCACCGGCCCCGTGGGCCTTGCCGAAGGTGTGACCGCCCGCCACCAGGGCCACGGTCTCCTCGTCATTCATGGCCATGCGCGCAAAGGTCTCACGCACATCGCGGCCCGAGGCCACCGGGTCCGGCTGGCCGTCCGGGCCTTCCGGGTTCACGTAGATCAGGCCCATCTGCACCGCCGCCAGCGGGTTTTCCAGATCGCGGGGGCCGCTGTAGCGGCTCTCCGGCTGGTCGCTGGTGGCCAGCCAGGTCTTCTCGGCGCCCCAGTAGATGTCCTCCTCCGGCGCCCAGATGTCGGCCCGCCCGCCGCCGAAGCCGAAGGTCTTGAAGCCCATGGACTCCAGCGCCACGTTGCCGGCCAGGATCATCAGGTCTGCCCAGGAGATGCGGTTGCCGTACTTCTGCTTGATCGGCCACAGCAGACGCCGCGCCTTGTCCAGGTTGCCGTTGTCCGGCCAGCTGTTGAGGGGCGCGAAGCGCTGGTTGCCGCTGCCCGCGCCGCCGCGGCCGTCCGCCGTGCGATAGGTGCCGGCGCTGTGCCAGGCCATGCGGATGAAGAGCCCGCCGTAGTGGCCCCAGTCCGCCGGCCACCAGTCCTGGGAATCCGTCATCAGGGCGTGCAGGTCGGCCTTCAGGGCCGCATAGTCCAGTTGCCGGAAGGCCGCGGCGTAATCGAAGTCCGCCCCCAGGGGATTCGACGCCGGCCCGTGCTGGTGCAGGATCGACAGGTTCAACTGGTTCGGCCACCAGTCCCGGTTGCTGCGCGCGCCGGTGGTGGCGCGGGTGCCGTGGGCGGCATGGAAGGGGCATTGGGATGCGGTGCTCATGGGGGTCTCCTCGTGTGGTCTCACGCCTGATGCGGCTGCCTTGAGGCTAGTCAGCCGGCGCCGCCGAATCCACACAAACCTTCCAATCGTCCGCATCGCCCCAGGCTATCGGCCCGCAGCATCCCGACCAGACGTGTGGAAAGCCCGCTTCCGCGGCGGAAAGCCGCCTGCCATCCCGCGCCGCCGCTCATCCTTGCGCGGGCCCGCAAGTCCTTGAGCAACCGCGCCCGCCAGGCCTGCTGCCCATGGCACGGAAGTTGTATGAACAATCTACGGTTCTGCTTACACTGCCCTGGTCCCGATGCCGCCCACCGTCGCTCCACCCGTGCCCCCGACCCGACCGCCCGCGGCCACCTCTCCTGGCAAGGACGCACGCCCCCGCACACCCACCCCGGCCGTCGGCAGCGCCCTGCCCGCCCGCCGCCTCGCCCTGTGTGCCTGCCTGGGGCTGGGCGCCGCCATCGCCCACGCCGACGGCGTGCAGACCCTCGACGTGGTGGAAGTCACCGCCAGCGCCACCGACCTGGTCGGCGTGGCGGGCGCCGCCAGCGAAGGCACGGTCACGGCAAAACACCTGGCCAACCGCCCCCTGCTGCGCCCCGCCGAGGTGCTGGAGGCCGTCCCCGGCCTGGTCATCTCCCAGCACAGCGGCGACGGCAAGGCCAACCAGTACTACCTGCGCGGCTTCAACCTGGACCACGGCACCGACTTCGCCACCACCCTGCTGGGCATGCCCATCAACCTGCCCACCCACGCCCACGGCCAGGGCTATTCCGACCTCCAGTTCCTGATCCCCGAACTCGTGGACACGGTGCGCTACCGCAAAGGCCCCTACGCCGCCGACGTGGGCGACTTCGGCTCCGCCGGTTCCGCCGCCATCGACTACGTCCGCCGCCTGCCACAGGCCTTCGTCGAACTCACCGCCGGGTCCTACGGCTACCGCCGCGGCCTCGTCGCCGGCTCGCCCGCGGTGGCCGACGGCCACCTGCTGGCCGCCTTCGAATGGACCGGCCACGACGGCCCCTGGGCCGTCCCGGAAGATCTGCGCAAGCTCAACGGCCTGCTCCGCTACAGCGACGGCACCCGCAGCAACGGCTGGTCCGCCACCGCCCTGGCCTACTCCGCCCGCTGGAACGCCACCGACCAGGTCCCCTTGCGCGCCGTGCAGTCCGGCCTCATCGGCCGCTACGGCAGCCTCGACCCCACAGATGGCGGCACCACCCAGCGCACCAGCCTGTCCGTCGAAGCCTCGCGCCAGGACGCCGATGGCTGGCTGCGCGGCAACGCCTACCTCATCGACTACCGCCTCCAGCTGTGGTCCAACTTCACCTCCTGCACCCTCGGCTGCGCCCCCGGCCCCGGCGACCAGTTCGAACAGGAAGACCGGCGCAGGATCGGCGGCTTCAACCTCGCCCACACCTGGTACCTCAACAGCCTCGCCCGCGGCGCCGACTTCACCCTGGGCGTGCAGAGCCGCGTCGACGACATCGGCCGCGTCGGCCTCTATACCACCACCGCCCGCCAGCGCTGGGGCAGCATCGCCCGCGACAGCGTCCGGCAAGGCAGCCTCGGCCTCTACGGCGAAGCCACCGTCCAGTGGCTCGAAAAACTCCGCAGCGTCGCCGGCCTGCGGGCCGACCGCTACCGCTTCGACGTCACCGCCGACACCCCGGCCAATTCCGGCCAGGTGGACGCCGCCCTCGCCAGCCCCAAGCTGGCCCTCATCCTCGGTCCCTGGGCCCGTACCGAGGTCTATCTCAACTTCGGCCACGGCTTCCACAGCAACGACGCCCGCGGCATCACCCTCACCACCCAGCCGGACTTCCGCGACCCCGCCTTCGGCACGCCCGCCCACGCCTCCACCCCCCTGGTGCGCACAAAGGGCAGCGAAATCGGCGTGCGCAGCGCCCTCCTCCCCGGCCTGCACAGCAGCCTCGCCCTGTGGCAGCTCGACATCGCCTCCGAGCTCGTCTTCACCGGCGACGCCGGCACCACCGAAGCCCGCTTCCCCAGCCGCCGCCGCGGGATCGAATGGGCCAACGATTGGACCCCGCTCACCGGCCTCATCGTGGACGCCGACTTCTCCGTCTCCCGCGCCCGCTACACCGCCGTGGACGCCGGCGTGCCCGGCGACCGCATCCCCGGCGCCCTCGAACAGGTCGCCTCTGTCGGCGTCGCCTGGGATGCGGGCGGCCCCTGGTCCGGCGGCGCCCGCCTGCGCTACGTCGGCCCCCGCCCCCTCATCGAGGACAACACCGTCCGCGCCCCCGGCTCCACCCTCGTCAACCTGCGCGCCAGCCACCGCATCGACCCGCGCACGCGGATCAGCGTAGACCTCCTCAACGCCTTCAACCGCAAGGTCAGCGACATCGACTACTACTACGCCTCGCAACTGCGCGGCGAAGCCGCCCCGGTGGACGACCTCCACACCCACCCCGCCGAACCGCGCAGCCTGCGGGTGAGTCTGCGGGTCGGGTTCT
>DAOQMM010000008.1:0-24024 GCA_035335645.1 Rhodocyclaceae bacterium
CTCGTCCTCGATCCCACCTGCGGTTCGGGCACCACGGCTTTCGTCGCCGAGAAGTGGGGACGGCGCTGGATCACCTGTGACACGTCCCGCGTGGCGGTGACGCTGGCCAAGCAGCGCCTGATGACCGCCAGCTATGACTATTTCGACCTCAAGTATCCCCACGAGGGCCTCAAGGGCGGCTTCATCTACAAGACAGTGCCCCATGTGACCCTCAAATCCATCGCCAACAACCCGGAGATCGACGAGATCCACGCGCGCCTGCACCCGGCGGTGGCAACAGCCCTGGCGCGGCTCAACACGGCCCTCGCCGACGGGGGCGTGGCGGATTTCGTCGTCACCGAGGGCGGTCGCAAGGGTCGCGCGCTGCGCCTGACGGCCGCCGAGGCCCTGCTGGAATGGGAAGTGCCCTTCGAGCCGCCTGCCGACTGGCCGGCGGCGGCCCGCGCGGCCCACGGGGACTTCCTGGAGGCGCGGCGCAGCCTGCAGACCCAGATGGACCGCTCCATCGCCGCCCACGCGGACCCGGAGGTGCTCTACGATCAGCCCGCGGTGGACAAGAACCGCCTGCGCATCACCGGCCCCTTCACCGTGGAGGCGGTGCCCTTCCCCAGCGTGAAGGGTTTGGACGAGGCCCAGGGGCCCGAGGAGGCGGATGCGAGCATCGCCCGCACCGGCGAGTCGGGCCGCCAGCACCAGTGGCGCGACGAACTGCTCAAGACGGGCATCCGCGGCAAGGGCGGGCAGCGGCTGAAGTTCGTGGACCTGGAAGCCCTGCCCTCGGACCGGGACATCCGCAGTCTGCACGCGACGGGGCACCTGGATTCGGGCGAACGGGTGGTGGTGAGCTTCGGCCCGGAATACGCGGCCCTGGAGCAACGCCAGGTGGCCAACGCCCTCAACGAGGCGGGCCAGCTCTTCCCCCTGCCCCGGATGATCGTGTTCTGCGCTTTCACCTTCGACCCCGAGGCGGCCAAGGACATCGACGGGATGAAGGGCATTGTGGCCCTGAAGGCCCAGATGAACACGGACCTGCTCACCGAGGATCTGAAGAAGGCCCGTTCGGGCAACCAGAGTTTCTGGTTGATGGGCCAGCCGGAGGTGGAGGTGCGCCGGCTGAAGGACGGCCGCTACCAGGTGGAGGTGCACGGCTTCGATTATTTCGACACGGTGAAGGGGGAGCTGGTCTCCGGCGGCAAGAGCCGCATCGCCCTGTGGTCCCTGGACACGGATTACGATGACCGCAGCCTCTTTCCGCGTCAGGTGTTCTTTCCCATGGCGGGCAAGGGCGAAGGCTGGGAGAAGTTGAAGAAGAACATCCGCGCCGAGCTGGACCCGGCCCGCCTCGACGCCTTCCACGGCACCGTGAGTCTGCCCTTTGCGGCGGGCGATCACGGCAAGATTGCGGTGAAGATCGTGGATGACCGGGGTATCGAGTCCCTGAAGGTGATGACGCTGGAAGACAGGAAGGAGGGCCACCCGCAATGAGCACCCATTCGCAAGGACGCCTGATCATGGAGAACGTCGGCCCCATCGTGGCGGCCGATGTGTCCTTCGGTGATCTGACGGTGATCGTCGGCCCGCAGGCGACAGGCAAGAGCATCTTCCTGCAGACCTTGAAGCTGTTGCTGGACCGGGACCATATCCACGATACGTTCTTGCACAACAGCATCGGCTTCAGCGGTGACAGCGCGGCCTTTCTGGGGGGCTACTTCGGCAAGGGCATGGCCGGGATGTGGCGGGACGGTGACTCGACGCTGAAGTGGAACGGCAAGTCCTCCCCGCTCACCGATCTGGCCCGGCCGAGCAAATCGAGGAACCGGCAGGAGCGCCTGTTCTACATCCCGGCCCAACGGGTGATGAGCCTGGTCAACGGGACGACGCAGAATTTCGGCCAGTTCAATTACGGCGACCCTTACGCCCTGCGCTACTTCAGCGATGCGGTGCACGGCCTGGTCCAGAACGAGTTCGGGCCGCGCGGCAAGCTCTTCCCGCTCCCCAATCGCCTGAACGCCGTATTGCGCAAGCCCATTGAGCAGCATTTGTTCGGTGGCAGCCATCTGGCGACGGACGCGAAGGACTTTACCAAGCGCCTGGTGCTGAACGTGGCGGGCCATGACGAGGGCCTGCCCTATACGGCCTGGTCCGCCGGCCAGCGGGAGTTCACGCCGCTGCTGCTGGGGCTGTACTGGCTGTGCCCGGCGGGTAAGGTGACCCGGCGGGAACCCATCGAATGGGTGGTGATCGAGGAGCCGGAGATGGGGCTCCATCCCCACGCGATCCTGACCATCCTGCTGCTGGTGCAGGAGCTGCTGCAACGGGGCTACAAGGTGGTGCTGTCCACCCATTCGCCGGTGGTGCTGGATTGGGTGTGGGCCCTGCAGGAATTCAAGCGCCACGGGGCTGGCGAAGGGGATGTGCGCAGGCTGATGAAGCTGCACGCCAATCCCTTCTCGAAAAAGCTGGCCCAGGCGGCGCTGGAGAAGACCTACAAGGTCTATTTCTTCGACCGGATGGCGGAGGCGAAGGATATTTCGGACCTGGACCCGAACGCGGAATCCCTGGACGAGGCCCAATGGGGGGGATTGATCGGCTTCGCGAGCCATGTGGGCGAACTCATCGCCGATGTGGTGAACCGGGCCCCCGCCACCGAGCCCACGCCGCAGGACGCAGCGGCTGACGATGAAGCGGAGGACGCATGAGTCCCGCTCACACGCAGCCAAAGAAGGCGGGGCAGCATGCAGCGCGCCCCGACACGGCCTTCGTGCACGCGGTCAAGGCCGCCGGCCTGACCCCGGCAGCGGGCAAGGGCGCCGTTGAAGGCAAGTATTCGGCGTCCATCGTCGCCACGAAGGAGGGGGCGGTGTTTACGGGCAGTGTGGACCTGGACACGCAATTCAAGGCGGCCGAGAGCCGTTCCAACCGCTGGGACTACGGAGTCGGTATCAAGGACCGGGGCCAGCCAGAATGCGCCATCTGGATCGAGCCGCACAGCGGTACGAGCGCGGGGGAAGTCGCGGTCATCCTTGCCAAGCTGAAATGGCTACAGGCCAAGTTGGAGAGCCCGACGTTCCACCCACTGAAAGTCCTGACCGCTGAAGCGATTCGTCAGGGCAAGACGCCGTACGTGTGGCTTGCGTCCGGCAAGGTCGGCATTCGTGCCGGCAGCCGGGAGGCACGCCAGCTGGCCAGCGCGGGGATGCGTCTCCCGATGTCGCAGGCGCGCATCTGATGGGCGCGCGGGACACGATGGCCCAAGGCCCTGGATGGCTCACGGCAGGCCGCTCGTCAGGCGCCCTTTGCCCGCGCTCGGGGCGGGCGGCCTTTCCGTGGCGCGTCCACCGCTTACGATGCAGACGCCCCGCCGACACGGGCCGCCGCGTGGAGACCTGAACGATGCAGATCGTCCGTTTGAAGCTCAAGAACTGGCGCAATTTCCGGGAGGTGGACATCCCCCTCGGCCCCCGCACGGTGGTGATCGGTGCCAACGCGTCGGGCAAGTCGAACCTGCTGGACGTGTTCCGCTTTCTGCGGACCGTGGCGCAGAAGGACGGCGGCGGGGTGCAGAAGGCACTGCGCGAGCGGGACGGGCTGGTCAAGCTGCGGAGCCTGCATGCGCGCCGCGACCCGGAAGTGCGGATCGAGGTGGAATTGCGCGCGGCGCCCCCCGAGGAGGCCCACGTGTGGCGCTACGTGCTGGCGCTGAGATCGGAAGGCACCGGCCAGCAGCGGGTGCTGGTGGCCGAAGAGCGGGTGGAACGGGACGGCGTGCCGATTCTGGAGCGCCCCGACGCCGCCGACCGCAAGGACAAGGAGCGCCTGACCCAGACCCACCTGGAACAGATCGGCAGCAATGGGGATTTCCGGGCGCTGGCGGAAAGCTTTGCGGCCACCACCTATCTGCATCTGGTGCCCCAGCTGCTCAAGCACGGCGATGAGATCGCGACGCGGATTCCGGAGAACGATCCGTTCGGCCAGGGGCTGCTCCAGCGCATTGCGAAGACCCCCAGGCAGACCCGCGATGCACGCCTGAAGCGCATCCAGAAGGCCCTCGCGGATGCGGTGCCGCTGTTTTCGGAGCTGCGTTTCGAGCAGGACGCGGTCACGGGCCTGTGGCACCTGGAAGCGCGCTTCACCCACTGGCGCACCCACGGTGCGTGGCAGCGGGAGAATCAGTTTTCGGACGGTACGCTGCGTCTGATCGGCTTGTTGTGGGCTTTGCAGGAGGGGGACGGCCTGTTGCTGCTGGAGGAGCCGGAGCTGTCGCTGAACGATGGGATCGTGGCCCGCGTGCCCCTGCTGATCGACCGGGTCTTGCGCAGTCGCAAGCGCGCCGCAACGTCGCGTCAGGTCCTGGTGAGCACCCACAGCGAAACCTTGCTGGCGCATTCGCAAGGCGATGCGCTGCTGCTGATCGAGCCGAGCGCCAATGGTTCGACAATCCGCCCCCCGACCGCCGAGGAGGCGGAGCAGATGCAGCACGGGCTCAATCCGGCGGAGGTCCTGCTGCCCAAGACACGCCCCGATTCCCTGGACCAGCTGGGTCTGTGGGAATGAGCCGGATTCTGGTGGTCGGCGAAGATCCCTTGTGCGCAGCCCTGGGAGAGCGCCTGATCGCTTCGGCGCTGCCGTCCTGGCAACTGGCCGGCCCCTCGATTCCGTCCCGCAGCTTCAGCGATCTCGTCCCGAAGTTGTCGCGTTATGCCGGACTGGCGCGGGATCTCCATCCGGTCCTGTGCATTGCGGACTCGGATCGGAAGTGCCCGGTCGAGCTTGTCCGCGACCATCGCCCGATGTGGGCACCGGATCGCTTTGTGTTTCGGCTTGCGGTGAGCGAAGCGGAGAGCTGGGTACTGGCCGACCGGGAGTGCTTTGCCGCGGCCTTTGAGGTGCCGCTCGCGCGGGTGCCGAGGAACGTGGACGGCCTTGCCGACGTGAAGGAACAATTGCTTTCCCTGGTGCGCGCGTCGCGCGTCAGACGCTATCGGGAGGAGATCGTCTCCGAATCTTCATGCCCGCGGCCGGGCCACGGTTACAACCTGCATCTGTGCGCCTTCGTCCGCGAGCAATGGAGCGCCCAGCGGGCCCGACATGCCTCCCCCAGCCTCGACCGGGCGGTAAGCCGCCTGCAGGCGCTGGGCGAGGCGCCAGCCTAAAACATCTGCCATGCATTCATTGATCATCAGTTCCCCTTTTGAACGTCCCACCCATCACTGGCGCCGGGTGAACGACAACCGCCTTGAACTGGTGCCGGGGCGGCGGTCTGCCGGCTACGAGGTGTTCGATACGCGCCACAACACGGTGCGCGCGGTGGAGCTGAGTCTGGTCAATCGCATCCGGGCGCGCGTGGACGCCTGGCGCGCGGCAGACTATCCCGGCGTGACCACGGTGACCCGGCAGTTGTTGGCCCATTGGTGCGACAGCGAGAACAGCCCACGCCAGCATGCGTTCTATTTTTGCCAGATCGAGGCGGTGGAAACGCTGATCTGGCACGTGGAAGCGCCGCCCGATTTCAAACAGGGCATTGCGGTGCCGGGTGACGGGGGGCCGTGGGAGCGCCTGTGCAGCAAGATGGCAACGGGGACGGGCAAGACGACGGTGATGGCGATGATCATCACCTGGCAGGTGCTGAACGCGTTGAGTTATCCGAAGCGCGGGAAGGACTTTTCGCGGGCGGTCTTTGTGGTGGCGCCAGGGCTGACGGTGAAGGAGCGTCTGCAGGTGTTGCGGCCCGGCCATCCGGACAACTATTACGACCTTTTTCACCTGTGCCCGAACGAGGGGATGCGCCAGAAACTGAACCAGATGGCGCTGGGCATCGAGAACTGGCATCACCTGATGCCGCTGAAGGAGCCTGAACGCTCCGTGGTGAAGAAGGGCGCGGAGAGCGACGAGGCTTACGTGCGGCGGGTGCTGGGCCCTGTGGCGGCAAGCCGGGACATCGTGATTCTCAACGATGAAGCCCACCATGCCTATCGCCAGCGGGCGGAGGTGAAGGTGAGCCGGAAGGATGCGGAGGAGCTGGGCATCGATCTGGACGAGGCGACCCGGTGGATCGAGGGCCTGGACCGCATCCACAAGATGCGCCGGATTGCCCGCTGCTTCGATCTGTCGGCAACGCCCTTCGCGCCCACCGGCAAGACGAGCACGGAGCAGGCCTTGTTCGAGTGGGTGGTGTCGGATTTCGGGCTCAATGACGCCATCGAGGCCGGCCTGGTCAAGACCCCGCGTGTGGTGGTGAGGGATAACGCGCTGCCCAATGCGCAGACCTACCGGCCGAAGCTGTATCACCTTTATCGCGAGCGGGAGGTGGCCGAGGATCTGAATCGGCGTGGCGCGCAAGCCCATGAGGCGCTGCCGCAGATCGTGCAGGAAGCCTATACCTTGCTCGGGGCGGATTGGCGTGAAACCTTGCTGGCCTGGCAGGCCAGCGGACACACCTCGCCGCCGGTGATGCTGACCGTGTGCAACCGGACCGAGACTGCGGCGCGCATCGAGCATTATTTCCGCCACGGCGACGCCTATTGGCCGGAGCTGAAGGCCCCCGAGAAGACCTTGCGGGTGGATTCCAGAGTGTTGGAAAAGGCGGAGATGGGGGAGTCGTCCGGGAGCGACAAGGCATACGAAGCGGTGCTGCACGAGATACTGGAGGCTGCAGCGATTCCCGAAGCCCGCAAGGCGGAACTCCGGGAACTGAAGAAGGAGGAGTTGCTGCGAGCCGTGGTGGATAACGTGGGCAAACGCAACACGGCCGGACAGGATCTGCAGAACGTGATTTCGGTGGCGATGCTGTCGGAAGGCTGGGATGCGAAGAACGTCACACACATCATGGGCCTGCGCGCATTCACGAGCCAGTTGCTGTGCGAGCAGGTGATCGGCCGCGGCCTGCGCCGGGTCACCTATGAAACGGAGCGGGTACGCTGTCCCGACGGGGTGGAGCGGGATCTGTTCCAGCCCGAATACGTGAATGTGTTCGGGGTGCCCCTTTCGATCTTCCAGGACTCCGATGGCGTGGGCGCGGCCCCGCCGCCACCGAAGCACAGCACCCAGGTGGAGTCTCTGAAGGATCGCGGCGAACTGGAGATCAGCTGGCCCAACGTGCTCCGGGTGGATCAGGTGCTGCGGGCCGAGTTGCATGCGGACTGGTCATTGATGCCGGCGCTGAAGCTCGATCCTGCGCAGATCCACGTGAGTGCGGACCTGGCGCCGGCCCTGGGTGCTGCGGCCGATCTGGCCAAGGCGGTGTCCATCGATCTGGAAAAGCTGCCGGAGGAATTCCGGCTGCAACGTCTGCTCTTTGTCGCGGCGCGCAAGGCGTTCGAGACGGTTCGGCATGGCTTTACGGGCAGTCGGGAATCCTTGATCCATCAATTGATCGGTCTGGTGGAAGACTTCTTCGCGTCTGACCGGCTCGTCATTCCGTCGGCGTTTCACCAGGACACCTTGCGCAAGCGAATCCTGATCGCGCTCTCGATGGACGCCATTGTCCAGCACGTGATCGAGCACGTGCACCAGCACCATGCGGCACGCCTGGAGCCGGTGTTCGACCCCGAATTTCCCATCGGCTCCACTCGCTTCATGCGGACCTGGTACACGACGAAGCCCTGCATCGAAACAACTCGCTCGCAAATCAGCCATGCCGTGTCGGACAGTACCTGGGAGCATTACACGACGCAGGTTCTGGAGCGGCGGTCCGACGTTGCGGCCTACGCGAAGAACGATCATCTGGGATTTCAGCTTTACTACCTGTGGCGGGGAAGCCGGCGGAAATACGTTCCGGACTACCTGATCCGCCTGGGCAACGGCAAGCATCTGGTGTTGGAGATCAAAGGCGAGGATTCGGACCAGAATCGTTGCAAACGGCTCGCGCTGGACGCGTGGGTGCGCGCAGTCAACACCCGGGGCGGGTTCGGCGTGTGGTGCTGGGATGTGGTGAAAGGTGAACCGGCCCGTGTGGACGATGTCGTCGGCCATCACGCCCAGCGAGGGACGATGACGCCCCCCATCGGTGAAAATCTCGACCCCGTCCATTGATCGGCGGGCAGGACCTCACGCACGCCACTTGATTGGCCAAAGCGGTTCGTGCTCGATTGACACCCGCGACTTTCGGCTTGACCGTGCAGGCTTTGATGGCGCCCGAAGTCGTCGGGGTGATCTGAAGCGCCGGGACGAACGCCCCGCCCCTAGCCCTTCAGCACCCTCAGGAACTCCTCCGAATCGAAGCCGTCCTTCATGTGATAGGTGCGACCACCGCGGCGGATGACCAGGTAGGGGGTGCCGGTGGCGCCGTAGGCGAGGAATTCCCGTTCGCAGCGCCGATCCAGGCTCATGTTGCACTCGGTGAAGGCGAAGCCGTACTGGGTGAGCCAGGCGCGGGCCTGGGCGCAGTAGGCGCATTCGGTGGTGGAGTACATCGTGACCTCGCCGGGCTGCACGGTGCTGGCGATGCTGCGGAGGGCTTCGGCGGTCGGGCTGCCGCCGGCGCCGGGATGGGGCATGTGCTTCCAGCCGTACTGGAGGGCGAGCACGATCATGGCGAAGAGCAGCAGGCGGATCGGGGTGAGTCCCATGGGGCGTCCTCCGGAAGGCAGCGGGCGTGCCCGGTGGGGCCGGGCCGCCGGAAGACTAGCATCGTTTCGCTGCCGGCTCGCGGATGGACGCGCCGCCAGGCTGAGGCCGTCCGCCCGCCGGCACGACGGGCGACGCGAACGGGTGGCGGCTCAGCCGCGGCGGAAGACGGTCTCGGCGGCCTGACCGGGGCCGAGGTGGCCGCGCCAGATGACGGTGGTGCTGGCCCGGCGCAGGTCGTAGCCGCGGGACACCCAGCCGCACAGGGGGACGTCGGAGCCGCAGATGACGGTGGTCTCGCCACCGGGCGGGAGCGTCACCAGCAGGGTGACGCCGTCGTGTCCGACGACGAGGCCGTCGGGCGTGCAGGTGATCACGCAGTTTTCGGCAAAGTGCCAGTTCAGGGCCACGGGGCGGGGCGCGGGGGCGCCCAGCTCGTCGCGCACCGAGAGGGTGCCGCTGCGCTTGTCGAGGCGCCAGGCACGGCGATGCACGGGGTGGCCGGCGAGGCGCCGGTAGCCGTCGTGCTCCGCCACCAGGCGGTCGGCGTCGGCGCTGCTGGACCATTCGAGCACGCTGACCTCGTATTTGCGGATCCACATGAACTTGCCGCCGGTGATGGCCTGGTCCTCGCCATCCACGGTGAGGGTGTTGTGCAGGGCGGTGCTGCGGAAGCCGTCGCGCCAGGCGCGGGGACCGTGGTAGGTGCCGGTGCCGGGATCCACGAGGAACTCGCGCCCGTCCATCGACAGGGTGAAGGACAGGGCGTCGGCGTGGCCGTGGGCGGCGATGCCGCCGAGGCCGAGGGGGCCGGCGTCGGCGACGACGCGCACTTCGCGCGGGGTGTCGAGGGCGCTGCCGAGGACATACACGCCACCGTCCGGGAAGGCCTGGCGCGGCGTGAGGGGTTCGCTCCGGTCCACCAGCAGGGTGGCGAAGTCGTCGGCGGCGGCGCGCCCCAGGAGCCAGACGCTGCGCAGGTCGAAGCGGCCGACCTTGCGAGCAAAGGCGGAGCGTTTGAAGAGCACGGCGCCGGTGGCGAGCTGGGAGCGGAAGGGGTCGCGGTCGGCGCAGAGGGACAGCCCGCAGGCGAGGCCGTCGTCGGCGTCGCCGAACTGGGGCACCTGCCCGCCCGTGTCCATGATGGCGGCCACGTAGTCGAGCATGGCCTCCATGCGTTGCCAGTAGGCGGTGGAGAAGTCATCCCCGGTGGCCCGCGCGGCGAGGCCGGCGAAGAGGAGGAAGTCCCACACGAACTGCTGGTAGGACGTGGCCTGCTCGAGATTGACGCCGTCCGGCGCGTTCTGGCGCAGGACCTCGGTCTCCAGGCCGGCGCGGGCGGCTTCGCGCCAGCGGGGTGCGTCCTCCCAGCAGGGCCAGGTGACGCTGGCCACGTAGAGGCCCGACAGTTCGCCGATCAGGTGGTTGTTGGCCGATGAGTGCAGGGAGCGGTGGCCGCGGATGAACTCGGCGTGGCGCCAGATGCTGTCGAGCCAGTCGCGCAGCAGGACGACGCCTTCCGGCGGGGCGAACAGGGGCGACTCGAAGCCGCCGATGAGCTGCCACACGATGGACCAGTTGATGAGGCGGATGCCGGCTTCGAGGGCGCTGGACCAGTTGGGACCGAGGGGATACGGGCACTGGCGGAACCAGCTGGTGAGGAGCGTGCCGAGGGCGTCCAGGTATTTGCGCAGGCCGGTGGCTTTCCAGGCCTGGGCGAGGACGACCAGCTCCAGGTGGCGGTTGGGCTCCCACAGGTACTTGATGTCGCCGATGACCGTGGTGTCGCGGAAGGCCATGGTCTTGCCGAAAGCCATGGGCAGGACGGCGCCGTTGTGGGGATTGCGGTTCCATTCCGGCGGCAGGCCGAGGGCCACGGGGCCCCGCGCGAAGATGCGCCAGCGCCCGCCGAGGATCTCGTCGGCCCGGTCGATGACGGCCGGCGGCACGGGGGGCAGCTCGTGGGCGGGCAACCAGCAGGCGCCGCGCCGCGTCAGGTCGGGCGGCGGGATCGGCACGGGCCGGCGTCGCCGTTCGAGGGCGTGGCCGGCGGAGGTCGAGGCGCGCTCGACCATTTCGGCGACGCTCATGCAGCGCAGCCGGTTCCAGTACCAGCCCACGCGGGTGAGTTTGCTCATCGGATATCCTGCCTGGAGTGGATCCGGCTGACGATCTGCCGGAACTTGCCGTTGCGCGTGCGTTCGATGGCGGGCACCCGTTCGATGCGCAGCGTCACCTGCGGACCGAGGCGCTCGCGGGCGCGTTGCAGGAGGTGTTGTTCGTCCTGGGCCGAGAATTCCGGCGCGACGACGATGCGGATGCGCACGAGGTCGAGGCGTTCCTGCACGACCTGGGCCTCGATGAGGCCGAAGAGCCCCGCGAAGATCCAGTCCAGCATCACCACGTGGCGCCCATCCGGCGTGCGGATGACGTCGTCCACGCGGCCGAGGATGCGCTCCACGACGCGGAAGCTGCGCCCGCATCCGCACTGGAAGTCGGGGTCGGCCAGCACCACGCGGTCATCCGAGCGGTAGCGCAGCAGGGGCATGCTGCGATTGCCGAAGCCGGTGCCGATGAGATTGGCGGTGCCGTCGCCGTTGTCCTCGAATTCGGTGACGCCGTAGTCCTCCATCACGTGGTAGCGGCCGTGTTCGCAGGTGCCGATGGCGGCCACCCGTTCAAAGGCGCCGTACCAGTCGAAGACGGGGCAGCCGAAGCGCTCGGCGATGACGCGGCGGTCGTCGGCGCCGAGGGTCTCGGACGAGGTGACGATGCCGCGCAGGGCCGGCCCGCGGTAATGGCGGCCTTCGTCTTCCAGCAGGCGCGCCAGATACGCCACGGACGAGGGATAGGCCTGCAGCAGGACCGGGTCGAAGCTTTCGAGGGCGTGCAGATAGGCCAGCCCGTTGTAGCGGGACAGGTGATAGGAGGACAGCATCAGCATGTTGTCCGCCCGGTTGAAGCGCCACAGGGGGCCGCCCTGCTGCCGCGTCGGCACGATGGGATCGCCGCGCAGCCAGGCACGCCGGTCGCCGGGCCGGTAACCGGCCCACTCCGCCTGGCGATCCACGAAGGCCTGCTCGAAGGTCACCGAGGCCTGATCGCGCCAGCCGCGCATGGCGCGCCCGGTGGTGCCGCTGGTGGAGCCCTGGAAGCGCAGCCAGGTGCCGTCGCGGGCGAGCAGCCCATCACCGATGGAGATCACTTCGTCCTTGGAGAGAGCCGGCACGCGGCTCAGATCGTCCAGGGAGGTCCAGGCCGACGGGTCGGTGCCCAGGCAGGCGAAGACGTCCTGGTAATAACGGGTATGGCGGGCGGCATGGAGGGCCAGATCCCGCACGGCGGCGAACTGCAGGGATTGCCAGCCCTCGCGCGACAGCCACTGGCTGTCGGCGATGGCGTGACGGGTCTGGGCGAGGGCCGCAGGCCGGGTCAGCCAGCGCCGCAGGCGCGTCTGCCAGGAGAGCAGACGCTCCTGCAGGGCGACCGGCGCCAGTTGATACAGCGGGGAGCGGCACGAGACGATCATCGCGCGAAACGCTCCGAAGCGGGGGTCATCAGCGAATCCCAGACCGCATTGAGGAGGGCGCGGATGCGCTCCACGCCGTAGTCGGCGAGCACCCGGCGGCGGCCCCGCTCGCCCATGGCCCGTGCCGCAGCCGGATCGGCCAGGACGCGTTCGAGGGCGGACGCCAGGGATGCGACGTCGTCGGCTTCGTGCAGGGCGCCGTTGTCGCCGTTGCGCACCACCTGGGGAATGCCGCCGACGCGGCTGGCCACCACCGGCAGACCGGCGGCCAGGGCTTCCAGCACGGACATGGGCAGGCCCTCGAAGCGGGACGGCAGCACGAAGACGCCCGCCCGCGCGAGGAGGCGGAGCTTCTTGCCGCCATCCACCCAGCCCGGCGTCTCGATGCGGTCAAGCACACCGGCCCGCTCGGCGGCGTCGCGCACGGCGCGGATGTCACCGTCACCGGCGATGACCGCGCGCAGGTCGGGGAATTTACGTGCCAGACGGGCAATGGCCTTGACGAGCACGAAGACGCCCTTGGCGTCTTCCAGGCGCCCGAGGAACAACAGGGTGGCGGGCTCCCGCGCGACGCCGGCCGGCAAGGTGACGGGCAGCACCGGATTGGGCAGCACGCGCACGTCGGGGTGGCCGACGTTGATGCGCAGCCAGTTGGCCCAGCCTTCGGACAGGGTGAACACCACGGCCGCCCCGTGCAGGGTGCGATCCACCCAGGCCCGCTCGAGGAAGGAGGCGCCCGCGTAGTAATGGTCGAAGGCGCCGCCGTGGAGGTGGAAGACGTAGGGCTTGCCGGCCAGGCGGGCCAGGGCGAGGAAGACGCTCTTGCGCCGGAAGCTGGCGTTGGAGGCGGAATGGACGTGCACCGCGGCGACGCGCCCGGCCGCCAGGAGCAGCAGGAAGCGCAGCAGCGCAGTGACGAAGGCGCCGAGCTTGCGCAGGGCGCTGCCATCCCGGTAGGTGGTGAGCACGCGGACGGGACGTTCGTCGAGCAGCCCGGCCTGCAGCCAGATGCGCTGGACGGAAGCGATGCCGCCGCGGGCCTCGGGATCGGGACCGAGCATGATCAGCGCTGGAGCCTTCTTAGACACGGCTGCCCTCCTCCACTTCGGATGTGACGTGCTGGATCATCAGGCGCCGCTTGCCGCGCGCCGTGCGGGCGATGTGGGGCACCACCTCGAGGCTCGGCTCGACGCAGCCGAGGAGCTTGACGCGGAAGTAGTTGTCGAGCACCGCCACGGTGTCGGCCGGCAGCGGCGAGGGCGACTGCAGGCGCACGATGAGCCTGCCCGGCTCGAACTGTTCGTACTGGCTGGCTTCCACCTGCAGGAACTCGGGCGGACGCAGGCCCCCCAGGGAGGCCACCGGGATGCGCCGGCCGTCGCGGCCGACGAAGAAGTCGTTGTTGCGCCCGTCGATGCGCTCCAGCACGGGATAGCCGGGCAGGTCCGGGTGGGCCGGGCCGTCGGACCAGGCGGCCAGGTCGCCGGTGCGGTAGCGGATGAAGGGCATGACCCGGTTGTCGAAGCCGGTGGCCACCACCTCGCCCTGCACGCCCGGTTCGGTGATGGGCCGGCCGGCTTCGTCGATGAGTTCGATGTGGCCGTACAGGGGCCACACGAAGTAGCGGTGGTCGTCGGGCATGGAGCCGGCCATCACGGAGCGTTCGGAGTGGCCGTAGTGGATCAGCACCGGGCAGCCGAAGACCTTCTCGATGAGGGCGATCATGTCGGGCTCGGCGCACTCGGAGAAGAGCTGCACGCCGCGGATGGCGTCGGAGAAGCGCGGCACCGGGTTGAAGTCCAGCCAGCGGGCCAGTTCATACACCGCGGAGGAATAGCCCTGGATGAAGCTCACCTTGTGCTCGATGGCGGCCTGCACGTGGCGCGGCATGTAGCTGCCGTCCAGGTGGTTGGGGCTGATCCACAGCATGCGCTTGATGGGTTCGTAGCTCCACAGGGGCCCGCCGTCGGCCTCGGAGCCGCGCACGTTGCGCCCGCGCAGGGACAGCACCACGTCCTTGCGGGTGAGGCCGATGCGCCGGCCGTAGGACTCGATGTAGGCCGTTTCCTTGGCGCGGGAGACGCCCTTGTGCAGGTAGAAGCGGAACGGTTCGGCCACCGAGCCGCTGGTCTGCATGGGCAGCCGCTCGGCCGGGGAGCAGCCGGTGGAGAGGTAGTGCTCCGGGTTGCGCCGGTAGTCCAGCTTGGTCATCAGCGGGAACAGGGACAGCCACTCTTCTGCCGGCAGGTCGGTGAGGAGCTGCGCGGCGATGGCGGCATAGGCCGGCACGGTCTGGGCGGCCCACAGCAGGGTTTCGCGCAGGCGCGCATCGCGCAGGCGGCGCAGCGCCTCGGCGTCGGTCAGCCCCGCCTCGTCCCGGTAGCGGCCGAAGTCCTTGCCGTGGCGGATGCTGTCCGGCAGCAGCCCATACACGCGCCCCAGGGGTTCCTTGATCCATTGGGGGGCGTCCATGTAGCGCTTCAGCCAGCGGTAACCCCAGTCTTCCAGTCCCATGTGCTCGTTCCGTCGGTCAGCGTTTCATCCATTCGCGGGCAAACAGCGCCACGAACGCCATGTCGTCGATGAAGTAGCGGCGGAACATGCGCCGCGGCTCCTGCAGGAATCGGTAGAACCACTCCAGCCCGGCCTTCTGCATCCAGACCGGGGCACGCCGCACGAGGCCCACGGCCACGTCGAAAGTGCCGCCCACGCCCATGGCGAAGGGGATCTTCATGGCGGCCTGATAGCGGGCCAGGAAGTTCTCCTTCTTGGGCGAGCTGATGGCCACGAAGAGGATGTCGGGCCGCGTGGCGGCGATGGCGTTGGCCACACCGGCTTCGTCCTCGGGCTTCCAGTAGCCGTTGCGGTAGCCGGCGATGGTCAGGCCGGGGTAGCGGGCCGGGTAGATCTGCGCCACGCGGCTCACCACCTCCTCGCGGGCCCCCAGCAGGAACACGCGCCAGCCCTTCTCGGCCGACCGCTCCATCAGGGATTCGAAGAGGTCCACGCCGGTGACCCGTTCCTTGAGGGGCTTGCCGAGCAGGCGCGAGGCCCACACGACCGGCATCCCGTCGGCGTTGATCAGGTCGCAGCCGTTGATGATGTTGCGCAGCACGGGGTCCCGGCTGGCCTTGACGATCTTGTCCACGTTCACCACCACGTGCTGGTGCGGTCGGCCGGAATGGATGAAGTTCTCCACCGTCCCGAGGGTCTCCTCCATGGTCAGGTTGTCCACCCAACACCCCATCATTTGTATTCTCATCGTGGCACCTCCGCGCGGGGCATGTCGCAGCGTTCCTCTCCGCCGCCGTGCAGCACGGCACGACGCAGTGCGGCGGGCGGCGGAAGCAGGCGGGAACGCCGAATCAGGAAATCGAAGGCCGTCAGTCCGGCCTCGTGACTCAGGGTATGGACGCAGGCGATGCCGGGCAGCCAGCCCGGATCGATGCGCCGTTCGGTACGTTCTACGTACTCTTCGGTTGTCAGTTTCTCGATGCGGCGCAGGACCAGGGCGTGCCCGTATTCGGGCACGCAGACCTGGGCAGGCCGCAGCAGATGGCCGTCCCGCTCGAACACCGGACCGGCCGGCCGCGCCACGCGGGCATCGGCCACCACCGGGTTGGCGGCGTGGGGCGTCCACGGCCCGAGGGGGGACGGGGCATGGAAGGCATGCAGCTCGTCGTGCTTGTCGGCGCCCGGCTCGCTCACGTTGCCCAGCAGCCACCAGCGGCCGTCGTGGGCAAAGAGGGTGGCGTCCACCAGGTCGATGTCGGTGAGCAGGTCGGTGAATTTTTCCCAGCGGTCGGGCAGGCGCGTGCAGCGGTACAGCTCGACACGCCGGTTCGCGCCGCTCTCGGGCACCATCCACAGGGCGCCATCCCACCAGAACAGGAAGGGGTAGGACAGGTGCCAGGGGCGCGCCATCACCGGCACCGGCGCCTCCCAGCGGCCGTCCCGATGGACGCGCAGAGCCTGCAGGGTGCCGCGCCCCTCGGCGTACAGCACCTCTTCGATGAACACCCACCAGCCGTCCTGCCCGGCGGGCCACACCATGGGGTCGGCCCAGAAGCGGTCGGGCGGCGGCAGGATCAGCTGGGCGCGGGCGGGATCGAGGCACACGTCGTCGCCGAAGGCCAGGGCGATACCCCACTGGTCGCGGCTGAGCCCCTTGCGCAGGGCCCGCCGGGCCGTACGCCCGAGCACCGCGGCGACGCGGGCGACCGCGCCCGGCGGCTGCACGGCCGCTGCGGGCAGCGTGTCGCGCTGGGGCGGCGGGGGCACCTGGGTGCGCATCCGGCGCAGCGCGCGGCGCACCATGCCGATGCCCTTGGCGAGGGCGCGGCGCCGGTTGCGGCGGATGGAAAATTCGCAGGTGGCCCCCACGGAGGTATCGAGGATCGCACCGCCGCCCACCCGCTCGAGGACCACGCGGGTGGTGGCGTCGCCTCCGACGACGGGCTGGGCGCCCGCCCCCGCGTCCGTGGCAGGTCGGCCGGCGATGCTCAGCATCCAGTGCTCGGCGGCCAGCTGGGGGATCGGGGTGGGCCGCGGTCGCAGGTCCAGCAGCACGTCGCAGGCCCGCTCGGCGAGCCAGCGCGCCGGCGCCACACCGGCCTCCGCACGCCACACGGGCAGCAGGCCGGGCAGTTCGAGGGACACCGGATCGAGGGACGAGGCGCCCCGGTCGAAGAGCAGGCGATCCACCTGCTCCGCCCAGTCGGCCGCAGCCATGGGCTGCGCGTCATAGAGGACGCCGACAAGGATCACGCCGGGCTCCGCGCCACACACGTCGAGCAGGCGCACCACCCAGCCCGGCACCGGGCCGTCCGGCAGAAAGATGGACAGACGCAGGACGTTCATGCGAACACCTCCGGTGCCCGGTGCAGCACCGCCCGGCGCAACAGCAGGTTGCGCGCGAAGGTCGCCCCCAGCAGGACCGCGAAGAGCCCCAGCACCGCGTCGACGCCCTTTGGCACGAGGAGCATCACGCCCCCGCAGGCCACCACGAAGAGCCCCAGCGAGGCCAGGTTCACCACCAGCGGCAGGCGGGTCTCCTCGACGGTCTGCAGGTAGTTGGCCTCGGGCAGCACGAGCTGCCCCACGTAGAAGCTGGCCAGCTGCAGCAGGAAGATGGCGGTGGCCCCCGCCAGCGCGAATGCGGGACGTTCGCCCACGCCGGCCATGAGCCCCCAGGCCGCCACGGCGACCAGGGTGAGGCCGCTGTTCACACGGAACAGGGTGCGCCGCAGGGCATCGAGCAAGGCCCGCACGTCGGCTGCGCCCTGCTGCCGCACCACACGGGCCAGGGCCGGCAGGGCATTGAAGCTGAGGGCCCGCGGGAAGAGCAGCAGCACGCTGGTCACGCTGCCGATCAGCGCCACCAGGCCGCCGTAGGCTTCGCCGGCCACCTGCACGGTGCACGGCACGAGGATCATGGACATGCCGCCGCTCACGAAGTTGAGGGCGGCCTGCTCGGCGGCCGTGCGGGCACTGCCGGCCGGCAGCGCAGCCGCCCCGCCCTGGTCGCGTGCCCGCCGGATCAGCACGAGGACCGCGAGGGCGCCGAGCAGCGCCGTCGGCACGGCAAAGGCGGCCCAGGCCATGACGGGATGGGCCCGGCCGAAGATCAGCAGGCCTGCCGCGAGGAGCGCGACGACCAGGGTCTCCACGACCAGCAGGACCCGGTAGGCGCCCAGGGCGAGGCCGTAGTGGCGGGCAACCGTGTAGGCCGTCCAGCCGGCCAGCAGCAGCGCCGTCCAGCCCGGTTCGAAGACCCAGCCGCCCCACGCCAGGAGGGGCAGCGGCAGGCAGGCGAGCGCGGTGAACACGGCCACGCCGCGGGCGAGGCCCAGCATCACCGGCGCCGAGCGCCCGGCCGGCGCCACCGGCACCCGCGCCAGCACCAGGGCCGACCACCCCACCGCGGAGAACAGGCCCAGCATCATGGCGATGGCCAGGTCATTGGCGAAGCGGCCGAGGGCTTCCGTGCCGCAGGCCATCTGCACCAGCATGAAATGCAGCAGGCGCTGTCCGCCGGGCGCAGCCGTCACGGCCAGCACCTCGACGCGGCGCACGAGGGCGGTGAGATCCCGGCTCATGCCGCCCTCCCCGCCTGACGGCGCTGCCACGCATCGGCCGCCGCCACCAGGGCCAGCGGCATGAGCAGGCCCGCCTGGGGCCGGAACATGATGCCGTTGCTGAAGGCCGTGGACGCCAGCAGGGCGGCCAGCAAGGGCGCCGCCACCCCGGCCGGGAACAGCCGCGCCCACACCCACAGCAGCCACAGCACGCCGCCCAGGCCGAGCAGGCCCTGCTGATTGAGCAGACGGATCAGGTCGTTGTGGGAATCCTTGGCGCTCCACCACCAGATCTCGGAGACGATCCAGTCGGACCCCTCCCCGTGCCCGAACAACCACTCCAGCAGGGTGCTGTTGGCCAGGATGTCGGCCTTCTGCAGCCACATGGACATGCGCCCGGAGGACAGTTCCACCATCTCGTCCCAGGACGGCAGGTGCACGACGCCGAACAGCAGCGGCAGGTAGGCCAGGGTCAGGACGGCGACGATCGTCAGGAAGACCACCAGCGCCGCCTTGCGGGAATGCTGGAAGAAATAGACGAGGCCGAAAGCCACCGCCGCCACCATGGAGGTGCGCACACCCCAGCCGTGGAACACGAGGACGAAGGAGAACAGGATCTGCGCGATGAACAGGCGCTTTCCGAAGTGGTCGGCCTCATACAGATAGAGGGACAGCCCGGCACACACCACGACGAGGTAGGAGCTGGTGTGCAGCGACGCGAAATACACGGGCCAGAACGGCTCCCCGCCACGGTTGAGGGACGGCGGCAGGAAGAGCAGCGCGCCGATCACCCCCAGCCACACGATGGCCAGGGTGAACTGCATCAGGCGCACGACGAGGGCGGGCTCCCGCTCGAAGAGGCGCAGCAGCACCGCCGACATGAGAAGCGGCGTGACGATCTTGAGGTATTCGAAGGTGGCGAGCGTGAAGCCGTCACGGGTGAGGATCTCGGTCGTCATGAACGAGGCCAGCACCAGCGGGACCCCGGCCAGCACCAGGGGCGCGCGGCGCAGCAGCTCGTCCGCGTAAGTGGCCAGGCCGACGAAGATCGCGCACAGCAGCATGGCGTCGGCCGCGCGGCTGTAGAACGAATCTGCTTCCGCGTCGATCACCGGCTGCACCAGCAGCACCGACACGGCCAGCTTGGCCCACAGTCCGACGAACATCGCCCACGTGAGGGCCCGCGCCACCCGGTTTTCCAGGTGGAAGGCCGTCAGCTCGGCGACATCGAAGGCAGGCAGGGCGAAGCGCATCAGAACTCCAGCAGGACGCCGCCGAGGATCGTCACGCCCGCATCGCGCAGGCTCGCCGCCAGGGCGCCCGCCCGCTTGTGGGCGGTGATGTGCCGGCGCGCCACCACGACGGCAAAGCCGCAGGCGGCGGCCACCAGCTGGGCGTCGGCGCCGACCTCGTCGGCCGGGGTGTCCACCAGCACCATGTCGTAGAAGTCGCGCGCGGCCGTCACATGGGCGGCGAAGCCGGAGCGGGCCAGCAACTCCTGAGGATTGGGCGGCACGTTGCCGGCCGGCTGGATCGCCAGCCCCGGAAAGCGTGGATGAACGACCGGTGGCTGGCTGTCGCCCCGTTCCGCCAGATGCGCCGCCAGCCCGCCCGCGGGCGGCAGCCGGAACAGCGCCTGCTGCCGCGGGGTGCGCAGGTCGGCGTCCATCACCAGGGTGCGTTCGCCCAGCTGGGAGAAGGTGATGGCCAGGTTCGCCACGAGCCAGCTGCGTCCTTCGCCGCGGCCCGCGCCGACGACGGCCACGGTCTTGCAGTGGGGATTGCCGGCGCGACGCAGGACGAGCTGGCTGCGCAGCTTGCGCAGGGCCTCCACCTGCGGCGCGTCGGGCGTGAAGGCGGCCACCAGCTCCGGCGCCACCGAAGGATCGCCGGCCGCCAGCACGGGGTAATCGAACTGGCGGGCGAGGGCCGCGCGCACGTCCGCCTCGCTCACCAGGCCGAGCTCCACCGCCGCCTGGCCAAAGGGAATCCCCCGCTCACGCTGGCGCGTGGCGACCCGGCTGGCGGCGTCCGCCGACAGGCGCCCGGCGCTCACCAGCAACTCGCCCAGACTGGGCGTGGCATCCCGCGCGCGCTCCAGCGGGGCCACGTTGCCGAATCCGGAAAACTTCGCTTTATCCATGATCTGTCCTCAAGCCCGGCGCAGACGCGGCCAGAAGGGCCGGGCTCCGGCGGCTGCGGCCGGCGCAGCCTTCACCTCGACCACCAGCGGCACGCCCAGGGCGTCCGCCAGATCGCCGGCGGCGCGCACCCGCCGGTCGAAGAGTTCGCGCACGATGGTCACCGCCAGGCCCAGCAGGGCGCCGATGACGAGGGCCAGACCCACGTTGAGGAGGACCTTCGGGCTGCTCGCCTCGGTGGGCGCCACCGCCGACGACAGCAGCGCCACGTTGCCCTGACGGGCCTTGCTCTCCAGGCTGGTCTGGGTCAGCCGCGCCATCACCAGGTCGTAGGCCTTCTGGGCGCTGTCCACCTCGCGCTGGAGCAGCATCATTTCGTCGCGCTGCTGCTTGAGGGCCAGCACGCGCTGCTTCTGGGCGTCGAGGCGCCCCTTCAGGTCGCCTTCGCGGGCCTGGCTGATGCGGGAATTGGTGCCCACCATCGCCGCCACGTTGCCGGTCTCCTGCCGCAGGCGGGCACGCAGGGACTCCACCTCGCTCTTCGTGCGCTGGTACTGGGGGTGGTTTTCGCCGAGGTAGCCGGACAGCTCCGTGAGCTTGGCCTCCTGGCGTGCCAGATCCACCTTGAGGGCCTGGATCAGGGGGTTGCTGGCCACCTCGTTGGCCCCGCCGCCCTGGCGCTGGCGCTCGGTGGCCTCGGTGCTCTGGGCCTGAACCGCGGTGAACTGGGAGGACAGCTCGCCGAGGCGGGCGCTTTCCAGGTCGAGCTTCTCGTCGCCCACCAGGCCGTGCTCCCGCTGGAAGGCGGACAGGCGCGACTGGGCCTGCTCCAGGTTGGCGCGCAGCACCTTGGTGTGCTCATCGAACCAGGTGGCGTATTCGCGGGCCGGCTCGATCTTCAGTTCCAGGTCGGTTTCCAGGTAGGCCTTGGCGAGCGCGTTGGCGTAGTTCGCGGCAAACGCGGGATCGTCCGCGGTCACGGTGATGGTGAGCACGTTGCTTTCGTGGGACGGGCTGACCTTGACGGTCTTCTTGAGCTTGCCGGCGATCCAGCGCGCCGGATCGCCCTGGCCGCCGGAGGCCTTCTGCCAGCGCTCGGCCCACCGGGGCTGATCCATCAGCTTGAGGGCCGCCACCGCGCGGGCCCCGACCCGTTCGCTGGCGATGATGTCGGCCTGGGTGACGAGGAAGCCCGGCGTGGTGAGGCCCACGCCCTGGGGCGGTGCGAGGGGGTCGGAGCCGCGTGATTCCACCACCACCTCGGCGGTGGCGGCGTACTGGCGCGGCAGGATCAGACTGACCAGCAGGGCCAGGAGCACGACGCCGCCCCACACGCCGAAGAGCAGCGTGCGACGCGCCTTGAGTACTGCCAGGAGTTGGGTGATTCCCATGATCGGGGTTCCGTCAGAACAGGGCTTCGCGCACGACGATCACGTCGTCCGCCTGCACCGGATCGTTGAGTTGGGGGTTGATGACGCGCACGCTGCCGTCGTCGCCGCGGCGGTGGATGCGGATGCCCCGCTCGGTGCCGCGGGGGTTGAGGCCGCCGCCCAGGGACAGGGCCTGCAGCACCGTCATGTTGCGTTCGACGCGGTAGGCGCCGGCCTTGAGGACCTCGCCATACACGTAGAACTGGGGCGCCCGCTGCACGTAGAGCGTGTCGCCGGCCTGCACCGGCACGTCCTTCTCGGGCGTCCAGGTGACGAAGAGGTCGGCCACGTCCACCTCCAGACGCACCCGGCGGCCGTTGCGCAGGCCGGTGAGGATCACCTTCTCGGCGCCCTGGGGCGTGGTGCCGCCGGCCAGGGCCAGGGCGTCGGTGACCTTCATCGCGGTGCTTTCCAGCGGATAGCGGCCGGGGCGCGCCACCTGCCCGAGCACCGCCACCTGGGCGCCGCGCACCTGCTGCACCACCAGGGTCACCTGGGGCTGGAGCACATAGCCGCCGCTGCGCAGACCCGCGGCGATGGCCTTCTCCGCCTCGCCGACGGTGAGCCCGCCCACCTGCACGCTGCCCACCAGCGGATAGCTGATGACGCCGGTCTCGGACACCCGGGTCTCGAGCCCCAGATCGGGGTTCTGGAAGACCGAAATCTTGACCCCGTCACCGGGACCGAGTCGATACTCCTGCGCGGCCGGAGCCGGGCCCTGCGCCAGCGCGAGGCTGCCCGTCAGCGCGGCGGCCAGCATTGCGACCACGCACAGCAGCCAGCGTTGCCAGCCCTCCCTACCCTGCTTCAAAATACCCACTGCAGACTCCCTGCCACAATCCAATCCGTGAATGACCATTCCTGCTGGTTCGAGTCCCGCCGTTCCCGGCTCAGGCTCGCGGTCCAGCGGGTCCGGGCCGACATCGCGTGGAGCGCCGTCACCCCCACCAGCGTCGCCGTGTCCTCGCGGCGGCTTGCGGCCACCACGCCGAATCCGGGATCGCCGCGGTACTGGGCGTTGCGCCACTCGTAGCGACTCTCGATGCGTGTCTTCGGCGAGTACTCCCACACCGCGCCCAGGCGCGCACCCTTGGTGGCCACGTAACTCGACACAAAATCCTGGGCCGGCTCCACGTCATAGCGGAGCGAGCCGTTCAGCTGGGTGCGCGGCGTGACCTGCCATTCGGCGCCGATCAGGCCGTTGCGTCCCGAAAAATTGCTCTGGGGATAGCGTTCGTAATTCCGGCTGACACGCCCCACGCGCATCAGGTAGCGCGAGCCGCTGCGCACCGGCAGCGACACTTCGAGGAAGGTCTCGTCCTGATTGAAGCGCGTCTCCGCAAGGGAGCCCGCCGTCGCCGGCAGGTTGGGGTATTCGCCCCGTGCCCGGCGCCGCGTGAGGGCCACCGCGCCGCCGCGCTCCGGTACGTAGCGCAGCACACCGTCCACGCCGGCAAAATCGATCTCGTTGGTGGGACGCGTGCCATCCTTGTAGCGGCGGCTGCCGCGCCCGGCCTGCGCGCCGATCTGCCAGCCGCCCACCAGGGTGTAAAACGCATTGCCGCCCATCTGGCGCGTCGTCGAGATGCTGCGCAACGGGCTGCGGTAGTAGGCGTAGTCGTCCAGCGCCTCCCGGTATTCGGATACCAGCTCGCCCTTCAGATCCTGCCCGGCCTTCCAGCGCAGGCGGCCGATGCCACCCTGGACGGTGTGATCGAGGAAGCCGAAGTGGCTGTAGCGGGCCATGGTCGCGTCGTAGTCGAGGAGCAGCTGCTGGCCGGCGTAGGACTTGTCCAGGCCCAGACCCAGCTTGGTCTGACTCTGCCAGGAGCCCAGGTGGGCCAGTCCGGCGGCCACCGCCGCCGCGGAATCCCGCAGGCGGAAAACGTTGCTGTCGTAGGTCAGGTTCTCGGCGACGGAAATCCGCGTCCCGGCGCTCTTGCCGACCGGCAGATCCAGCGGCTCACCTCCCCGCTCCGGCAATCCGGCCGCTTCCGGCCCCAGGGTCCCGGTGAGCGTCAGGGCGGGAGGATCGAGCTCGTCGCTCTCGAACAGGGGGGCGGCCTGACGGCTGGCTTCGCCGAGCAGGGTCGACACCCGCAATGCGGACGCGTCGAGGGCGAGCACGGGGCTTCCCACGCCCAGCATGAGCACTGCTCCCCCCAGTTGTAAGCCGATGCGCCGCAAAACAAGTTGCCCCTCAAGTTCGAAACACGCGCATCTTGAATGAGGGAATCGCGAAAACAAGCGAACTAATACGCGATTTGCAAAATCTTTGAACT